>JBHLKN010000081.1:6883-6982 GCA_048886645.1 Candidatus Hodarchaeota archaeon
ACACTACCCAATTCAACAAGCTCTGCTGCTTCCTTTAATTCCTCTTCTACCACTAACGCCTCTTCTTCTTCCTCTTCTACCACTAACGCCTCTTCTTCT
>JBHLKN010000081.1:7082-8875 GCA_048886645.1 Candidatus Hodarchaeota archaeon
TCCTCTTCCACCTCTTCTTCTACTACGGCTTCTTCCTCTTCCACCTCTTCTTCTACTACGGCTTCTTCCTCTTCCACCTCTTCTTCTACTACGGCTTCTTCCTCTTCCACTACCGCAGCTTCTGCTGGTGCTGCTGCGAAGGGTAGGGTAGTACCGCATTTGTGGCAGTGAGTCCACTCTGGATCTACTAGTTTACCGCATTCTGGGCATTTTTCTCTTTTCACTCTTCTATAGGTGGCTTCTGCTGCTCTTCTAGCAATAAAACCTCCAAAAAGTGCGAAGAATATTGTTGCTCCTGCAACCCATGCTATTACCCAGTAGAATGATGGCATCGGTAGGTAGCCTAAAAGTTGTGCCCATAAAAGTATGCTGAAAGTTAGGCTTGCGCCGAAACGAGCGAAGGATTTTGCACTGATTCGTTTTTTCTTCATTTTTTCGCCTTCGAGGAGGTCTTTGTTAACCATGGCTTGGATGGCGTCTTTAGCCATTTCTTCAGACATTCCTGTATCTTGGCTGACTTTCTCGGGGGTAATTTCTGCTTCAGGATTTTCTTTTTGTCTTTCTATAAGCTTAGCGATAGCTTCTCTGAATTTTTTCATCTTTAGAGCTATAACAGTAGTAAGACCTACTCCACAAGCTATACAGAATTTTGCATCATAGGGTACTTCCATCCAACAGCTTCCACAACGGTTTGCAATAATATGTCTTGAGGCTCCTGCTATTTTTCGAGCGGAAATATCTGTTCCTTTTGCAATAGCTTGAACAAAAGTGTTATCCATCCCGAAAGGTTGACTACCTGAAAGGGATGAAGCACTTGAAGGACCTGCCCCACTTGTAACAAGACCAACTGTGCCAACCGCAGCAATTACCGTGGCAACAGCGGCAACAGCTCCCACAACCGTTAATAATGGATTACCTTCTAAGTGAATATAGAACGTTTGTGGACCCCATAAAGTTTCTTCATCAGGGGTTCGTGGACTAATACTCTCATCACTAGTTCGCGATGAAACAATTTCTGTGCCTATAAGCTCAGCAATTAGCTCGAAAGTTCCTACAGAGATACGATCAACGTCTAATAAAATATCTTCTTCATGCAAGTTTATAATTTCAGGATCCCCGATATTATTAATACTATCTCCAGGATTCACAATTATACCCCTAGAGGCCGACAACTCTGATACATCTGCTTCATATGGAGGGAATTCAAAATCCATATAAGTAAATGTTACCCTGATGTGGGAAACATTTAGCGAATAAGTTCCACCGTAGGATATATTATACTCCACGAAGATATCTTCGCTCGCGTCTATTTCTATAGCATCCCCTGCAGAGTCTGCATCAAGTATATTCGTTCGAGTCTTACCTTCCTGCCATATAAAGATGTCAACATTCAATTCTTCAACTGCTCTAGGCGTTATTTGTTGATCATTTACACCATTACTGTTTTGAGAAGCACTTATTGTCAAGAACGCTAGGAAAAACAAGAATATTAATAGCCTATATTTTGGTCGGTGATTTTTTCCCATCTTAAACACGGCCAAAAAATGGTTACTTGTGATAATACAAAATTTATCATAAAGTTATTGGATAAAATATTTTATAACTTTTTGTTAGAATGGTAAGTTTTTAAAGTGGAATTAAAATAAGTTTAATGAACGGTTTTAGGGGTTTTGGTTTTTTATGTCTTGGGAAGGTAAGGATGTTGTGATACTTGGCGGAGGAAATTTTGGAACTCGTGCCCTTGAATTTCTCAAGGAAAAAGGTTCTAAAATCGTTGTTATTGATCCTTATCC
>JBHLKN010000082.1:0-8681 GCA_048886645.1 Candidatus Hodarchaeota archaeon
TCAAACGAAGAAATGGCTAAAAACCGTCCTGTAAACGTTTTCTTCCTTGATAGGGACGAAGCGGAAAACAAATTAAACCCTAAACGCTCCCGACTTGACATGGTTCCTAAAAATGTTAAGAGAATAAGAATTGTTGAAATAGAAGGGTTGGATAAGTGTGCGTGCGGCGGAACCCACGTAGCCAACACTTCAGAAATAGGCAAGATGCACCTAGTAAAAAAGATTAATAAAGGAAAAGGAATAAGACGCATAGAATTTATCGTTGAATAATAATTAACTTTTAAAATAAAAAAGAAATAAAAACTTCTTAAAGTTAAAGTAAGTAAAACTTAATAGAAGATTTTTACGGCTAAGGTGTTTTGGTTGTATTTAGGTCGCGCTGAATTTGTTATTATACGAGAAGAAACAGGAGAAATAGCTTTAGAAGGCCTCAGCAACTTCTTATACGCTGTAAGACCCGATAACCCGTTAAGAACCCACATAATTATGACCGCAGTAAAAGAAAGACTTCTTGAAGGAGAAGAGATCACAATACTCAAATCACTACGCGTTTTCGTAGTAGACGAAACAGTAGTCCCCATAGAAGATTTCCACGCCCAATATTTAAGAATCGTAGGCTTTGTATCAGGAATTAAACAAGTTAAGCTCTGGGACGGAACAGTTGAAATGATCTTTGAACCTGCAAAACTAACATGGCGCTGGGAAAATATCAAAGGAGAAACCTCTGACTGGACAAAATACAAAGAAGACGTAGGCACCCTCCTCTTTGATATCTCTGTAGGACCTCAAAAAGCTTTAAGCTTATACCAGTTAATTCAAGCAGCAAGAAGCTACGAAGAAGAAGCCTTGAAATTAGCCATGATTGACGAAAAAGCAAAAATAGTAGACCTTGAAGACGGTCTAGGAAACGATGTTTTCCCCTTCATCTGCGCTTGTACCTTTGAAAAAGTCCAAGAAAGAAACTTTAAAAGATGCCCAAGATGCCTCTCCAAATACAATCCAAACTGCACAGAACTAGTCTATGAAGACGGTTTTTGCCCTGTGTGCGGTGCTCCAGTAAAAAGGAAAAAATAACTTCTCCTTTAAAAAATTATAACGCTAAATACCAATAATAAAACCGGGAAAAGAGGGAGGGTAAGAATCTTTCCATTTTCAAATAGTTTTAAAACTCTCTCTGCCTATTTTTAAATGGTTGCAAGATACAATTTTTAATTGGAAAATGTTTTGAAAGTGAACTTTATGGTTAAACTGCCTTCTTCATCTGGTCAAAGGTGTGTTTTGTGTAAGGGTTCGCGCATGTTGTGTGGCCGTTTATCGTGCCCGCTTTTAACGCGCTGGAAAGCCCTTTTACCCTTCTATAAAAAAGAGTTAAATGAAGACATTCTCGGTAGCACTCCTCCATCATTTTTTGTGGGAAGGTTTAATTATCCTAGAGTTTACGCCGGTCCCATGATACCGCCCGATTTTGGGGAGGAAGTAAAAATTTTAGACGAACCTGACCTTTGGTTCGGAAAATCCCTTGAAACCATCGTTAATTATAGATCACGTTTAATACGCTCAGTTACCTCGGTTGATGTTAAAAAGCCGTTGGAAGACCGCTTATTCGATGCAAGCAGGGAGCTTGTTATTTCAAGCAAACCTATCGATGTGGAAGCAAAATTTGAAAAACCCCCAAAAATCAGGATCGATTTTAACGCCAACGCTCAACCTTTTGGCCCTATAGGAAAGCTCAAAATGCTCACTATTTCAGAAAACCCTAAAGTCGAACGAATTGTTGATCACTGTGTTTACGATGATGACCTTAAAGCAGGTCCTGCCATAATCAGCCTTTATGAAGGAGGGTTAAGTGTAAACACGATTCAAAGAATTCTTTCTGCAGGCCTTCTTGGCACAAAGTCTCGGCGAAATCTAGTGCCTACTCGTTGGGCTATAACAGCTACAGACGACGTTACAAGCAAGTTTTACGTAAACCTCATAAAAAAATACCCAGAAATTGGAGAATACTTCGTCTTTAAGTCTTCTTACCTTGATAACCATTTCAGAGTGATTTTAATACCACACTCTTGGGCTTTTGAGCAACTAGAGGCTTGGTATCCCGGATCCGCCTGGGTTACCGGGAAGAAGCCTGTAATTGTAGCAGATCACGAGTTTTATGAAGGGCGTAAATCATATGCTAGCCATGTTGCAGGGGCATATTATGCGTCAAGACTTGGCATTACAGAATATCTTACAAAGATCAGAAGACAAGCAGCTTGCGTGATTTTTAGGGAAGTCCATGGAGGATATACAGTTCCTTTGGGTGTTTGGCAGATAAGGGAAAACGTTCGCCAAGCTTTTAAAAATCCCCCTGAAAAGTTTTCTTCCCTTGAAGAGGCTTTAAATGCTTCACGGGAAGGACTTGGAATCCCCTTATCGTACTGGATTAAAAAAAGCCAGTTATTGAACTTCATTAGAAGCCAAACAAAAATAACAACCTTCTTTTAAAAAATCCTTATCTTACTTTCCTCCCTTTCCCTCTTCTTCTTTTTCTCTATTGTTGTTATTTTGTGTTGTTTTCATTTCGTATTTTTTTGCTCTCATTATACCTAGTCCTGCTATACCTGCGAGAACTGCCAGAATTGGGCCGAAAACTGCTGCTAATAACATTCCTGCTGTTGCTGTAACTTCTTTAACCCCTCCCATTGTTATGAGAACTAAAGCACCAGAAATTGTCCCTGTACCTATTCCACCAGGGAGAGCTGTCATTATACCTACAAAAATGCTCACTCCTATAACAAAGGCTGCAGTAATAAAAGAAATTTCTTCACCTAAAGCTATAAAAATCACTTGGAGCATGAGAATTTCTAATCCCCACCTCACTCCCGTCAAAATTAGAGTAATAAATAGGGGGGTTTTAAGCTCTTTATAACGTTTTACTGAAAGATAGTAGTGATCAAGCTCTTCCATTATGAAAAGAGAAAGCCGTTTACCCACCTTACCAAACTTCATCATAAAAGACAGTATGCGACCTAAAAACATCCTTCCTGCTTTTTCCCAAAAAGTAACAACTACAGCAACTATCAATAAACATAATACCACCAATAAAGCTGCCCAATACCATATCATAAGTAATACTCCTTCAGTATATCGTGGAATAACAAAGAAGAAAGCTAAACTTGTCAAGAAAAAAATAGCAATTACATCAAAAACCCTAAAAACAATTAGGGCAGCTGTTACATTTCCAGCATTTGCCCCCAAAATCCTCCGCTTTAACTCTATTCTTGCAATTTCCCCAGACTTTAATGGGAAAGCAATAGATAAAGCATATCCGAACAAAAACACAGGCATAAAATAATTAAAAGAACAGTTATGTCTAAACTTTAAAAGATAATGAAACCTAACCCCTTTAACAATCAAGCTTAAAACAGAAAGAAACACCGCTATAATAACATATCTCAAATCTGCTTCTTTAACAGCTTTAATAACATCACTAAAACCAACAAACCAAATCAACCAAACTATAAGAAAAATTGCCAAAAAAACCGCCAATAAATCAGCACGTTTACCCCTAACCACCATGCAAACCCCTAACAAAAACCAAAAACAGATCCTATATAAAATAATAGACTCTCAGATTTCCAACCGCTTATAGTTTTAAAACTTAACTTCTTTTAACTTCTTCGGCGGAAAATCCCCTTATAACCCTTTTATAATCTTTATCAGACCAAGATTCAATTAAAAAGAAAAAGAGGGGAAAATACTTTGATAAAATATTTAACATACCAATAAAAAAGTATAATTGAAAGATAATGAATTAGAGACAATTTTACTTTTGTTCGTTTTATTAATTTCATAATTTTGTTCTTGGTTAAGTTTTCCATTGACTTTATAGTAATTTGTTTTTCCTCAAAAATGTTGATAGGTCTTTGTTTTTGGTTGATGGTTGGAGTGAGTGTGAAAGCACATGTCTACTAAATGTGGTGGGAAAAAAAAGAGTTCTAAAACAACAAGGGCAAAAAGAAAGAAAGTTACTAATGAAGAATATGTTGTTATGGCCAACTGTTTGGCTAATGGTTCTATAGAGTTTCTTAATTTGGATAGAAGTAATTTGAAAAGCGACCGAACCGTCATTCTTGTTAACGAGCAATCTAAAGAGATTTTTGTATGGATTGGAAAAGATACGGGTCGTATTCAAAGATCCATAGTCTTAAGACAAAGTAAAAGCATTAAGAAATCAGGTTTACCGATAACCGGAAATGTAAATATTGGTTCAGGTTTTGACCTCTACGAAATCTTTGAAGCGGAAATAGATGAGAAAAAAGGCGACGAAACCCTTATGGAATCAATGATGAGACTTGATCAAATTTTCGACCTAGAACATGAACCTAGAAACGGGTATAGCGTAATAAAAGAGCAAGTCCAAGAGGTTGCTGAACCTTCAGCCCCCATAGAAGAGTTAGAAAAAGTAGTAGCAGAAGCAAGTTTAGAGCCCCCCTCATTGATCGAGGAAGATGAAGTTGAACCCATCCCCCCACTCCCAGAAAAAGAGGAAATTGAACCTACCCCCCCAATCTTCGAAGAAAAGCTTGAAAAAGTTGCCCCAGAACCTCAAATAGAAGTAGTCAAAGAAAAACCATCTCGCCTTGAAGAAACATTAAGGGTAGAAGCTTTCACTTTTAAAACCACTAAGACACCTGTTCAAAAGTATGTGGCCATGGTTGTTTTAAATCCCAACGGAACCAAGGAGTTCATAAAACCAACCAAAGAAAACCTAGTAAGCGATAAAAGCATCATAATTGTTGACGAACTCAACGAAAAAATCTTTACTTGGACCGGGAGAGAAACAAGCTTTATTCAGCGATCCCTTGCAGGTAGGGAGAGTGCAAGCATCGCAAGATACGGTTTACAAGTAGATTCTTGCAAAATTGGCGCAAAGTTTTCCCGTGTAGTGATAGAAGAAGATCTCCTAGATGATGCAAAGATCCAGCAAGAGTATAAACAACTTGAAAAAACTTTCCAAAGCCAAATGGAACACAAAGATGCCTATTCAATAGTACACACCGAAGAAGAACGCCCCCACGTCTTCGCAACAGTAGAATTCTCTGCTGCTGGAAAAATGCTAGAAAGCCACATTGGAGAAACAATGATGAAACTAGAAACAATGCTACCCGAAGGTGAATCTGCCGTAAACATGTTTAGAATCGCACAAGAAGAAGAGAGAAAAAGAAAAGCTCTAGAAAAAGAAAAAGCCCTAGGAGATGTAAGATTAAGCATCCTCGAAGGCAACGCAGCCCTATCCCTTATAAGAACCTACCCAGAAGCCCTCATAACCCAAAAAACAATAGAAAAATACGAAGACTCAGAAAAACTCCAACTAAAAGCCATAGTCAACAACGCCCCCCTCGCAGAAATCGAAATCACGCTAGACAAAAACGGACGAGCCACCTTCACCCAAACAACCTTCGAAAACGAAGAAAAAGAAATAGAATTCAGAACACACTTCGACACCCTAACAAAAACCCTAAACTACCTACAAGCATGAAAAAACTCCCTCCAACCCCCGAAACCTTTAATTTTTAACTAGACTCGCTATCATTGCTTTTTTCGTTGGGTTGTTTCTCTTTTTCAATTCCCCATTTTTTATCAATAAGCTTTAGAGTAGGAAAGAAAGCCAAAACCGCGAGGATTAGAGAACCAACAGCGTCAAACCAAAAGTGTTCTCCAAGATACAGGATAATGAAGGAGAAAATAGCTGCATTAACTATGAAAAAGTAGCCCATTTTTTTGAAGTTCTCTTCTCTGCACATGAAATAGCCTACTAGGGCGTAGAATATGTGTCCGCTTGGGAAAGCGCAGTATTTCAAGGTTATTAGATTATCGCTCCAGGGTAATATGCTCTTTCTAACTTCGACCACGCCTGCGTCTAAATGTTCTTCAACCCTTATGGGTGGGGCGACGGGAAATATGAGATAGATCATCATGTCGGTGACGCCTCCTATTAGTATGGCGGCGGCGTACATCCAGCTCATTCTGCCCTTTTCACCCTTTGGGGCAAAGTAGGCTACAATAAAAAGAAACGCGATACCTGTCATCATTAAAAATATGTAATAGATACTGGCGAACCAGGCGAAGGGTCCTGTGACTCCTATTTTTTCTTGGAGCCATATTGTTAAGTCGGGGGAGTATGTGTGGGGTGTCATTTGGGATTCTGGGGTTTTTGGGATGAAGAGCCAGATCATTATTCCCAATCCTCCTAGGCCGAAAAATATCCAGTTTTGTTTGCACCAGACACTTTCGGGGACGTAAATTAGCTCTTTTAGAGTTCTCATTCTGCTCTTCTTCATTACAGTTTCTGCTCCGACGAACACTCCGTCTGTTTCGACGTTTTTTTCTAGTTTCATGGTCAAGGAACCCCGTTATTAGAAAACAAAGCATTCAACAATTGAAAAACATATTCTCAAGAATATTAAAGCTAAATAAAGTTTTTGAAATTTTTCATAAATCCCAAACTAACATCCAAATATATAGGGAAGTTGATGAAGGGGAGTATTTTTTTTCCTTATATTCCTTATGATATTGTATCCAAAAGAAATTATTAACTTTTTAAGAATAATAAGTTTCGTTATAAAATATTTATGAAAAGCAAAATTTATTATGTAAATAAAAACTATTTATATAACAATTAAAAATTTACTTTTGGAAGGCTTTTAGTTAAAGGGGTTGAGGAAAAATGGAGCTTTATGCTTTTCTTCACTGGCTTTTGCATTTTGGAGGATTATTTATCCTTTATCTAATCTTTATTTCATTATTTATAAGACGTGAACGTTTGCAAAAGGTTTTTACTCACCTAAATATGTTGAAATTTAAGCGCGTTAAAATGTCTTCTAAAGGTCTTTTTCTTATGATGTATTTCTTTATTTTAACGATTCTTAGTTGCTATGTTTATCTTGATTATGCGTATTCTGAAGGGTATTCTGCTGCTGAAAGCGTGAATCTAGGGCATTTAATCATTGATGTAATCGGAATCGTTTCAATTATTGGTCTCATAGTTTCCCTTATCATCCTTTTTGGTTTGTCTCCCAAAGGGTTCCTTCACTTAATCGGTTTAAAAAGTGGACGCTACCCTTACTATGATGGAAAACGTTGTAAATTGACGAATGCTTGGTGTGCCCAATACAAAGAATATCTATATGCTTTGAGTATTTAGAAAAGCAAGCCCAGGAAGAAGTAAAGATTTCTCTGGAGGAAAAATGAATAATTTGAATTTCTTTTTTTTTACTATACTCATTGACTGATTACAGCGTATATTTAAGTTCTTTAGTAGAGGCTTTGTTTTTTTGGAACCTATATATTTTTAACTTAGAGTGTTTTTGTTAATTTGGTTGGATTTTTTTGGGTTATTTGGTTTTTGTTGGGCGTTGAATTTTTAATCTAAGAGTATCATAAATTATTTTGTGGCGGTAAAGTATATGACGAGCGAGGAACGGCACATCGTTTATATTCATAATAGTGATAGGCCTAGTATCGGAAAAGTTTCGGAGATAATGGAAGCCTGCGAATTTTTTCAGTCTTTTGATGGTGGTAAAAGGGTTTTTGTTAAGCCTAATCTTTTTTGTCCTGAGGCTTCACATACTGGGGCAACGGTTAATCTTGAGCTTTTGAGTTTTGTTGTTCGTTTGCTTGTTGATAGGGGGTTTGAGGTGACTATTGGTGAGGTGGGAGCTCATCAATATAATGCTTGTTTTTTCAAGGATATCGGGATTTATGAGCTGGCAGAGGAAGAGGGAGCGACGTTTTTTGATTTAAATCAGTGTGAGAGAGTTCCTATGAGGCTTTGGGGGGGTCATGTTTTTTATTTGCCTAAGCCTGTTTTAGAGACTGATTTCCTTGTGAATGTTCCAAAACTTAAGACTCATGCGGCTACTCGTGTTTCTTTAGCTATGAAGAATCTTTATGGGCTTTTGCCAGATAAAGAGAAATGGAAAGGTCATGCTTTGGGTTTGGATGAAACTATCGTGGCGTTAAACGAGCGTTTTCCTTCTTCTTTGGTGATAGTGGACGGTATTACGGCTATGGAAGGTTTTGGACCCACTATGGGGCTTGCAAGAAAGACCAACATGGTGATTGGTGCTAGTAACGCTTTGGTAAACGATATAGTTTGTTGCAGGATTTTGGGAGTAAATCCTTTAGAGGTTGATCATATAAGGATGGCTATGAAACGTTCCTCTAAAAAAGAGTGGCGTAATTGTAAAATTTTTGGCGAGATTAAAAAGTATGATGATTTTTCTATACCTAGTCGGTCTTTTTCAAAGGTTTGGTATAAGATACAAGAACTTTTTTACAGGTCAAGTTTCACCTTGGATCGGTGGGGGATAGATCCGAAAGCTATTATGCGTTCCCTTATAAAAGAGTCAACTATTGACTTTTTTAGGCGTGTTCAAATAAGAAACCGGTTGAAAAACAACGCGGTTAAAAAGTCAAAAAATTAGAATTACTTGTTTATTTATGTGATTTTGTATACGTTGATTATGGTTCTTTTATAGAGGAAAAGTAGGAATTTTTCCAGGTTTTCTGTTTCAAATCCTATTTTTTCTGCGCCTTTTGTTAATGCTTTTAGGCTTTTTGGTGTTTTCATTAGTTTCATGAGTTTTTCAGCGTTTTCTTTGGTTATTTTGTTCTTTTCAAGGAAGGTTTTTAGTATG
>JBHLKN010000083.1:0-8589 GCA_048886645.1 Candidatus Hodarchaeota archaeon
AGTAACTCCCATCGATCCCTTAGGCTTTCAGGTATTAACCATCCTGACTTCTTCGATTTCTCCGGAATCCAAGTGGAATCATCGATTTCCTTGCCTTTCTCGTGGTGTATGTCGCTTTGGGTAGATCGATGCTGTACAGATTTCCCTTGTGATTATCGTTTAACGCTTGAAGAATAAATGTGGAAGACAGTCCCGCCCCTACACCTGTTTCCACGACAACAGATGGCTTAAGCACTCGACAAACCACATATGGAAAACAGTAATAACCGAAAGTGAAAAATGGGTTACTATTCAGAAAGGGAAGCGAATCAGATGTGCTTCTTATTGGCGGAAAAACACGGTTTTTAAGCGAGTTCCTTGTTTATCCTATATAGAGGTAAAAGAATGATTTATATTCTTGGACTTGATGGTTTAGAGCATGAATTTGTAGAAAAATGGGAATGTAGTAATTTAAAACAACGAGAATACGGAAAAATAAAGGTTCCGATAAACAAGACCGTAAGAGTACCTACCACACCACAGGTTTGGATGTCATTCCTATGCGGAAAACGCATAAGCATTGATTTCGGAACTTTCTATTTAGCAAGAACGATGATTGTACGAATACTGAAGTTTGCTCGAAAATATGTTGACTTGAGTTTAGGTCTTGCCAGCAAAGTAAAGACAACTAAACAGGTCCGCGGACATTTTTCAAACATGACAGTTGAAAATTACCTCAATCAGAAACTCAATCAAGAAACGTTTCTTGACATAACAAATTCCGAAAAAATCAATGTGCCATATTACAATTACGATGACAGGGCACGGGAAATCGTTAGCGCTTTTGGCAAGGGGAAAATTTCCATGCAAGAAACCGTTGCTGGCTTAAACCTAATATATGAAACACGCAAACAGCAAATACTTGAGACAGTGGAAATGGTTCGAAACAAGGATGTCGTTTTGGCTTACATGCACTACCCAGACATTCTGCAACACTTTTTCTTCCATGTTCCATCAAAAATCAGAGGGCATTACGTGGACTTAGAAAACTTCGTTTCACTTTTAAAGAGAAAACTTGACGATTCAAGTTTGTTCTTAATAATTTCTGACCACGGTTTTGACCTTAAAACTGAGACACATTCTACATATGGTTTCTATTCTTCGAATGTGAATTTAGACCCCAAACCTGAAAGAATAACAGATTTTTATGAAATCATATGTAAAAGTGTGAGGGCGCAGGTACCCCTCCATAGTTTTCGATAACTATAAACCTGAAACCGTCCTAAACGGCGAAACAGGTTTCATAGTTGGAGACGTTGACGAAATGATGGAGAAACTGGCAATCTTAATAGAAGACGCCGATCTACGACGTGAAATGGGTGAAAAAGCAAGGGAATATGCAAAAAGATTCGACTGGAACATAATAGCCAACCAGTGGGAAAAGGAATTCCTCAAGATGGCATCCGCAAAAACTTATTAACAGAAACTGTGCGACTGAGGACGGAACCATTGGTGGTGTCCATAGGAAAAGTGAGAAAAAGGGCTGATGACAGGCTTATCAGGGTTCATAGAAACAACATCTAATGGAAAGACTCGCCACATCGAATATTGACGCGCGTGCATGTATGAGTGATAAGCGTTGTTGTTCAGAGGCATTTGTAATCAAAAATTAATATCCAAGAGGATAAAGCAAGTTTCACTTCCAGCGACTAACTAATTCTGTGATTGTTAATAATTCTTTTTCTGTGAGGTTACAATGTGTAGGTAGAGTTGCGATTTCATTCGCCACCATGTTAGTTGTTGGCAAGCTTGTTGAGTATTTTTTATAGAAAGTGAAACGATGTACAGGAACGTAATGTAATCCGACCTCAACGCCGTGATCTCGCATATACTTGATGAAATCGTCTCTGTTTTTAACCCTGATCCAGTAGAGGTGATAGCAACATTCGGGGTTAAAGGGCATTCTCTCAAACTCTTTCAAGTTTTCATGGTATATCTTAGCGATTTTTCTTCTCCGTTCATTCATCTTATCTAACTTTTTCAATTGTTGAAGCCCTATGGCAGCGGATACGTCTGTCAAATACATGTTGTAACCTTCAGCGACTACGTCATATCCGACGCCGCTTCCGGTCCTTCCAAAATTTCGATGAAGCTTGACAAAATCTGCAAGTTCCGCATTGTCGGTTGTAACGGCTCCTCCATTAGGCATGCTTAGATTCTTAACAGGGTGGAAACTGAAGCATGAGACGTCTGATAAGGACCCTAATTTTCTGTCTTTGTAAGTTGAGCCACACGCATGAGCGCAATCGCCAAGAACAACGAAGCGATGATCTTCGGCAAGATCCGTTATAGCGTCCATGTCACATGGGTAACCTCCGAAATGCATAGGCATGACGATCTTACAGCGAGAGGTCAACTTTTGTTTTAAGTCTTCAACGTCAACTGTAAGCGTTTCTTCGTTTACATCAACAAAAACCGGTTTTCCACCAAGCTGGAGAATGCTGTGAACAGGGCTTACGAAGGTAAGGCTTGGTGTTAAAACTTCCCACCCCCGTGGGTGAAAGTATTTTAGGGCTAAGAAAAGGGCTGAGGTTCCACTGTTGACAGCTACAGCATGTTTAACTTCAACGTACTTCGCAAATTCCCTCTCAAACTCTCGTACGTAGGTTCCTTGAGTCCACCAACCACTTCGCAAAACTCGACTTACAGCGTTAATTTCTTCTTTTTCGATATAAGGAGAAAATAACTTAATCACTTTTCTCTCCTCAAGTATCTTAAACGAGTTCATCACAGTATCTTCCGTTTGATCAATCGATCGATTTCTTCCAGATTCTCTACTTCGTAATCTGCTTCAAACGTTTTATCAAGTCTAATATTCTTATACTTTCCCCTCAAAACTCTGATGGTATACATCCCTAGTCTTTTGGCGCCGATGAAATCCTTACAAGGGTCGTCTCCTACGTAAATTGCTTCTCTTGACTTTATACTTAATTTTTTCATAGCTTTTTGGTATGGAAAAGGATTAGGCTTCTGTTTTCCTTCACCATATTTATGGGTGAAAATTATGATATCGAGATAGTCTTTGATTCCCAGAGCTTGAATTTTTTTCCTTTGAACCCTCTCGTTACCATCAGTTATTAATCCCAGCTTGTAGTCTTTCTTCAACCTAGACAAAACAACAAAAGCATCCGGAAATAAGGACAATTGAGGATTATGCTCGCGGTATATTTTAACTAATTTTGGAATCAATTCTTTTTTGTATAGACCAAAAATCTTTAGGGCGATATCAAAAGTGTGGCCACGCCCTTCCTTCCTTAACACGTCTAGTAATGTTTGGTAAAACGTGTTTTTATTAACACCGTACTTCTCTGAAATGTATTGAGAAACTGCCTTGAATCCTCCTTTTACGAATTGTTTCTCATCGTAAAGTGTGTCATCTAGATCAAAAAGAACAGCTTTTATCATTTTAGCTCTCTATTTAAGCCATTTCCTTTGAGAAATATATCTTTTGTATACCGCAACATTAGGAGACCTTCCGTAAATTCTCCTATCATCGGTTTAATCTTCTCACCCAAAACTAACTTCAGTATTAAAAGCGGCGTATTTGCTCCCGCTGCTATGCCCAATGCTGCTCCACCACCAAATCTCGGGTTCACTTCAGTGAATTTTATCTTCTTGTTCGTCAAACATTGAATCGTAATATGCCCAATCGTTCCTAGTCTTTCTGCTAGTTTTTTGGCATGTCTTATTATCTTATAGTCTTTAATCGTTCTTCCCTTAAACGATTCTCCGCCGAAGGTTTCAATTCTTTCCCTTGGCACTACTGTGAGAACTTCACCATCAAAATCAGATAGCAGATCTACGGTGTACTCTTTCCCCTTAACAAACTTCTGTATTACTGGTTCAGAAACATAGTTGATGAAGAATTCCAGCTCCTTCTTGTTTTTCACTTTAAATATATTTTTGCCACCGCTTCCGTATCTCGGCTTAACGATCAGAGGGTATTCCATCGAAGAGCAAAATACTTGGTTGGGAAGAAAGGTTTTAGGAGTAGGTATGTTATTTTTGGCAAGAAATTGGTAAAATCTGTATTTATCGTTGCATACTTCAATAACTTCTGGGTCAGAGACAAGAATTTTGATTCCGTTCTCCTCGAATCTCTCTTTATTTTTGGCGAATAATAACAATTCTCCATTTCTAGTAGGAACCAGCAAACGAACATTTTCTTTTTTGCATATTTCTAGAACGTTGGGTATGAAACTTCGATCAGAAGAGGGGGGCACAATGTAGTGTGTATCGCTTTCATATAAGCCTGCTGACAGTGGGTTCTTATCGACAGAAACAACTTTGCCTTTAATTGCTTCTTGCTTCAGCGCATCTTTAAAGGCATTAACCAACCATACTTTTCTGGAAACGCTCGTTATCAGAAAGTTCACATTTGCCATCATTTTATCTCCTGCCCTATCTGCTTTCAGTTCTTCCGTCTCTCTAGCTAGCCAAACGCTTTCGTTCATAATCTACTAGAGTTTCTATTCCCTCTTTGAGTTCTATTTTCGGTCTCCAGTTTGTTTCTTTTATAAGTTTTGTAATGTCTGCAACGCTTGCTTCATAGAGGATTCGCTTTTTTACTTCTTCAGTTTTAATTTTGGGGATTTCTCTGCGAATGTTTTTAATTACGTCGTCTATTTTATCGGAAGTGCCTGTTCCAAGGTTCACAGGACCTCTCGCATCACACTCTGCAAGTTTTATCAGGCCTTCAGCAACGTCACTTGAAAAAATGTAGTCAAAAGAGTTTTCTCGTCCATAAACTTTTATTTTTTCCCCTTTTAAGCCTGCTCTGACCCATCTCGATATAACGTCTTTAGAACCAGGACCATATACTCTGAAAATGCGTGCTGAGACGTGTGTGAAAGTAAATCTATCAAAATTTTTTAAATATTCTAACTCTTTTTCCGAATAGTATTTCGCTGACCCACAAAGATTTCTAGTGTTGATTGGATCGTCCTCACTTAGTTTGGTTGGGCTGTTTGGAGGGTTCTTATACAGATAAAGATCAGTAAAGTACACTAAATAACTTGAAGCAAACAGAAACCTTTCCAAATGCTTACATTCTTTGGCAGCGTCAAGGACCTTATGTGTCAAGATAATATTATTCTTAAAGTTCTTTTTCCAAAAATTCAGAGTTTCTTTTGTCCTTTCAAAGGTAGCTGCAAGATGAAATATGACTTCGGGCTCGAACTCAATAAACTCATTTAGATCAAGGTCTGATATATCTCTTCTAAAGTATTCAACCAACTTCGGTAAGTACCGGGGCTTTTGGACTCTATCAAAGCATCTTACATTTGCATCCAAATTAATTAACTTTTTAACTAATTCTCTTCCAATAGCACCCGAACTGCCTGTCACTATAACGTTCCTATTTTTCCATTTCATTTTTTATTTTCTTCCATTCGGAGGCTAACAACGAGTGAATAATAGAATCGTAGTGTCGTCCGCAAGTAAAATGATGGTTTCTTAAAATGCCATCGCGATTGAAGCCAAATTCTTCCAGTATTTTTAGGTGGTTCTTGCGAAACGAAAAAGTTTCCGTAAATAGTTTGTTTAGGTTAAGCTCTTCAAAACCGTATTTACATAACATGTATAAAGTAGACAAGAAATCTTCTCTGTACAATTTTTCATCATCAGCTCTATCTGGACCGACTAGGAAGGAAATTTCACCTCTCCTATTTTTGAAATCAATATTCGTAATGCCACAATAACCTATAAGCGCTTTTTTTTCACCTTTTTCACCAACAGTTACTATTCCGAATAAAACCTGATTTTCATCCTCAGATAGCTTTTCAAACCATTTTTCCTGGTCATAACTAGTCAAAGGTTTAAATTGCCTAAGCAATTTAATCTGCAAATTTCTCCATTCCTTGAGTTTGGGGAGGAATTCCTTCTCTATCGGACATAGGTATCTTCCATTGAATTCATACAACGCTTTTATCTTTGATCTTTTCATGCCCTAAACTCCTTCTTAACCACGTTCTTTAACGTAAATACTTGTAATTAACGATGTCCTTCACTAATCAAGTATTTATTGAATTGATTCTTAAATAAGATTCTTATTTGCTGCTGCTGGTTTTTTCAGGACCATTTCTGCTTTTCCTTCTCATAACATATTGCGCGCGCGGTTCTTGGCTCCTTATATGAACGATCATCAAGTCTTCATCGAGAAATTCAAGAATTTTTCACGTAAAATACCAGCCACAACATTCCCAGCAGCTAGCTAATGTATCCAAAGGTAGGATGTAAACCTACAAGTTTTCCGCCTTTTTTTACAAACCACTTAAGATTCTCTTTAATCTCATTTTGATATAAATTAGATATTATAAAAACTACATGAATGGTTTTTTCTTTAATTAATTTCGGACTGTAAACACGTAAACCGCTTCCTGGAAGGAATCTTCCCCATTTATTCCGATCAGAATCTACCGCGAATTCAATTTCTTTTTCTGTAAGTCCAAGAGATGATATCAAGTTTATTCCGGCAGCACCCGCACCCCAAACAACCCATCTTTCCCTCTTAGCGAGACTTTTATGAATAAAAGAAAGAATCTCTTTTAAAGTCTTGGATTCTTCAGAAAATTGAGTTAACTCTTTAAATAGGGTTAAATCGTTACGATTTTTTTTTAGAGCGCGCGCTATATCTTGTTTTCTCAGTTTCTTAGAATTTGTCGTATTTTTAGATAAACAGCAAATTACTTCATCATTCCTTATAGTCATGACTTCAGTAATATTAAAACCACAATTTATCAGAAGGTTTTTCAATAAAGGTGGTGTAAAATAAGATAAATGTTCAAAATAAAAATCGTGATAGTTCCTCTCTTTTATCGATTTCATCAAATTAGGTACTTCCACAAATATATACCCTCTTTCTTTTAGAACATTCTTGATGTCAAGAATGAATGAAATAGGATCATCAACATGTTCTAATATGTGCCTTAACACAACTAAATCGAATTTTTGGTCGTAAAATTTTGATGAAAAATATTCCTTTAATATCTTTAAACTATATTTTTCCATTGCTACTTCAGATGCTGGTGAAGGATCAATGCCTTCGCATTTCCAACCAAACATATTCAGTAAATGTAAAAAATATCCATCATGCGATCCAATTTCTAAGACTCTACCTTTTCTGCATCTACTTGTTAAAAATTGAGCCAGTTCTTTTTTAAAATCTATATCTACTCGAGATAAGTTGCTTGGTATATATGTATAAAACTTTTTATATAATTCATCTAACTCGGATAAATCTCTAGATGTACTAAAAACATGGTTACATTGAGAACAAAAAGAGATTGATAATTTTTTCTTTTTCATGAAAATCTTGGTTTTCTTGGGAACCAAACCTTGACTGAAAATTGGCTGTTTTGGATTTTGATAAACTATGATTGTAGACTCGCCATTACAGACAGGGCATCTTATATTTTCATTTTTCTCTTCTTCCATTTTTATACCTCCTAAATAACAACACTTTATCGTTACTAAGGCTCCATGGATCACTATGGGTTATTTGACTAAAATTGATTATGAAATGAAAATCAATATTCAAAATCAATTTTTCAAATTCATAATTCGTTTTAGTAGACGGACCAATTTGACGTTAAGTGATGACCTAATGCTTCCACGATTTAAAGAATTGAAGAAATTTGAAGAATACAGCAGGCGCAAGAAAATACGTACTAGTCTAAAACGTAGTAGTATTAAGATAGAGCGCGCGTGAACGTGCCCGTTTTTTGCCTTACATGGGCATTTAATCGCCGTAACTCTGGGCTTCCATCTAACAGCCTAATCACATCTTTTATATCAATTATTTCATTAGCTTTGTACAGCCGACCATAAATTTCTTTAATCAGCCTTAAATCTTCTTCTACATCCACACACAGCCTAAAAACGGGTCTCCGCAAACCCTCTTCTGCCGCAACAGTCTCTATTTTGAACAACTCTGGATGTTCATAAATGAATATGGTTACGTGTTCCCTTTGATAGGGTTTCTCCGCCAAATTGTGCACGCGCTCAAGTACGTCCATCGAAAAGACTTCCGTGTCAAGTCCTCGAGGAAAACTTTTATCGTCGTCTTCATCGATTAACGTACGCGTGTAATCTGCGTTTAACTTCAGGTGCCTGTTAACAGTCTCATCTACAACGTCAGGATCAATCAACGGACAGTCCGCCGTAATCCTAACAATGATATCAGCTCTGGCTTGTTTTGCCGCATTTAAATATCTGCCCAACACGTCGTCTTCTGAGCCCGCAAAATGACTGATACCTAATCTCTTCGCTAATTCTACGATGGGTTTATCTCGTTCACTGTTTGAGGTAGCAATTATGATTTCATTTAATGTCTTTGCGTGTTTCAGTCTCTCTACAACGTGTTCTAACATTGGTTTGTTCTCTATTTTTTTGAGAATCTTACCTGGTAATCTAGTAGAGCCCATGCGAGCTTGAACAATTGCTACAATTCTCTTTTTAATTGTTGCCATCATCTACATGCCCTTCAATTCATGCAGCATATGCGCGCGCATGCACGGCGAGTTTCCCCAGTCCATTAACTGTTTAAATCTT
>JBHLKN010000084.1:0-8578 GCA_048886645.1 Candidatus Hodarchaeota archaeon
AAAAATAGCATCAAGGAGAGTGCACTAAAAACGGAAAAAGAACGTAGAATACACTTGTTAAGAGAGATTGTTAAAAGATATAGTCCTACAGGTTCAGAGGCAAAGGTAGCTAAATTTATCGTATCTTTTTTACATGAACAAGGCGTTAAATCATACATAGACGAGGTAGGAAACGTTATTGCTGGAGAGGGAGACCTGCTTTTGTGTAGTCATATAGATACTATTCCTGGAAAGCTTCCAGTGCGCATTGGGGGGGATTTTATTTATGGTCGGGGAGTGGTTGATGCTAAAGCTTCTGTTGCTTCTTTTATAACGTGTATGGTTGAAGGTGAAAGTCCTTGTTCTTTGGCTCTTGTGGTGGAAGAGGAAGGGTCTTCTAAGGGGATGTATCATCTTCTTGAAAACTTTACTTGGAAAAACGTTCTCATTGGAGAGCCTAGTAAAATAAACACGATAGTTGTAGGGTATAAGGGAAGAATCCTCCTAGAAATAATTTCTGGGGGTACAGCCACCCATGTAGCAGTACCCAGTCCTGATAACGCGATTATGAGAGCTTTTAAAATTTTTAAAGAGATGGAAGCCAAGTTACCGCGTGGGGAATCGCTTTTTGATTCCTCTATAGCCAATATTACGCGGATTCGGGGCGGGGAGGTTTTTAACGTTATTCCTGAAAGTTGTGAAATGATGGTGGATATAAGAGTTGGTCCAAAGCAGATGGAGACAATATTCCAAGTGATTGATAACGTGAAAAAACAAGAAGAAGAAAACGTAGGGATTAGGGTGGTTGAATCGACACCCACGGTTTATCAGCCGGATTCAAGGGTTAAAAAGGCGCTTGAAAAGAGTATAAAAAATCATAGGTTGCAACCGAGAATAGTGAGGAAGTTGGGTAGTTGTGACATGAACCTGATAGGGGAAAGAGCAGAAACAGCAAGTTATGGTCCAGGAGATCCAAAGCTTTCTCATACAAATCATGAAAAGTTGTCGATTTCAGAATATAACCTTGCTATAGACATTCTTCTTGATTTCATTAAAGAGTTTTAATTGAGGAGGATTAGGGGGGTTTAATAGTTTGCGTGTTATGGGCATAGATTTAGCTGCAAAAGAAAATAAAAAGTCAGGGATCTGCGTAATTATTAGCAACAACAATGGGGAGGAGGGAAGTTATAGTATAATCATAAGTAGTGTTTTTAGTGATGAACAGATATTGGAAAAGATCAAAGAAGTAAATCCTGATCTTATAGCGATTGACGCTCCTTTAACTTGGGCGGAAAAATTTAGACCAGCGGAAAGGAAGATGATAAAGGATGGGTATAGACTTTTTCCGTTGAATATGGGTTTTATGAAAGAACTTACAGCTCGGGCAATCCGTTTAAAAAAAAGAATTAACTATCCTTCGGTGGAGTGTCACCCCACTTCTTCTGCTAAAGCGTTGAAAATAGTGAAAAAGCCTATAGAAGCTTTTGTAAAAGCTTGTGAGAGAAAATTTAGTTTAAAATTCAAAAATATTCCAAAAAATCAACATGAAGTGGACGCGGTTTTTGCCGCTTTAACAGCAAAATTATACCTTTTAGGCAAGTGTAAAATATATGGGAAAGAGGGGGAAGAGATAATTCTTCCAAACCCCTAATATTGCTTAAAACCTTCCGCTATGATGTTTAAAACTTTTTCAAGTTCCTCTTCTTCTATTACGAGGGGAGGTATGAGTCTTATGACGTTTTTTGCTGTGTATGTGATTAAAAGGCCATTCTTTATCATTTCTAAACACAGTTTTTTGGGATCAATAGAAACTTCTATACCGATAAGTAGTCCTATTCCACGCACATCTTTTATAGCTTCTACGTTTTCCTTAAGCTCTTTTAATTGATTGATGGCTTTTTTACCGAGATTGGCAGCTCTTTCAGGTAGGTTTTCTTCGACAACTATCTTCATGGCTTCAAGGGATACTGCGCAAGCCAGCGGGTTTCCGCCAAAAGTTGTTCCATGAGCGCCGTGATCGAAAACTTTTGCGATCTCTTCTTTTGCAATACAGGCTCCCACAGCGATTCCTCCTCCTAAAGATTTAGCAAGGGGCATTATGTCTGGGGCGACGTTCCAATGTTCTCCTGCCCAAAGTTTGCCCGTGCGTCCAAACCCTGTCTGCACTTCATCAAAAATAAGGACGATTTCTTTCTCATCACAAAGTTCTCTTGCTGCTTCTAGGTAGCCGTTTGAGGGTATATTGACGCCTCCTTGCCCTTGCACAGGTTCAAGAATTATTCCTCCAGTATCATTAGAGACTGCTTCTTTTATCGCTTGTAAATCGTTGAAGGGAACAAACTTAACATTAATTCCGAAAGGAGCGTAGGGAGCCCGGTAATGTTCGCTCCATGTTGTGGCTAATGCGCCCATAGTTCTTCCGTGAAAACTTCCTTGAGCCGCGATAAATTCGTGTTTTCCTGTGTACTTTATGGCAAGCTTAAGCGCTGCTTCTACCGCCTCTGTGCCGCTGTTTCCCCAAAATGTTTTTTCAAGCGGTTTTGGTGTTATTTTTGCTAGGTATTCGCTTACTTTTGCTTGTTGCTCGATGTAGAAATGGTTTGAGATGTGCATAAGTTGTTCTGCCTGTTCTTTTAGCACTTTAAGGATGCGTGGATGGCAATGGCCAACATTTAGAACAGCAATCCCTGAAACACAATCAATATACTCCTTTCCATCACAATCCCAAACCTTGACTCCTTTCCCCTTTACGGGAACTACAGGAAAACGGCTGTAAGTTTGTATTACAAACTTTTCATCTAAGGATATCACTGCTTTTGTATTAGGGCTCAAACTTCCTTCTTCTTTGTCTTGGTTTTTATCCAATATATTATTCCTCCAAAACTCAATAGGTTTCATAACTGATTAGCTTTAAAATTACCCCCTTGAGGAAAAGATAGATTGCTTTGTTTGATTTGTAATGAAAGATAAGTTTATATTGTGTACATTTATTAAAATAGTTCAACGGACTTTTTAGAGGGAATTGGTATGCATAATCTTGTGGAAGAGGAGAATTTCGAGATAAAAAACGGTTTCCGCATGATCCGTTACCTTCTACTAAAAACTTTAGACATGGAAATTCATCGTTTTCCAAGCGTGATAACAACCGCTGAAAAAATTGAAGATTTTAACGACTATAAAAAAGCTTTAAACAAAACAACCTCCCTTATTATAAACCTCTTAAAGACTTTAATAGACGTTTTTAAGATGAGAAAAAAGATGTTTAACCTTTTTACAGATTTCTTGGATACTTGTAACAGAATAGAGAAACAAGCCAAAGACACAGAAGAAGCAAAACTTGGAGCTTTATTAATTTCTCAGGATTATGAGAAATTGATTGATTTAATCGAAAAAAACAGGAAGGTCGTTAAAGAAAAAATATCGCCTTACAGTAAGGTTATCGGAAGCATAAAGAAAGAATTTGAAATTTTCCAAAAACAGATCGAAGACTATACATCCTTTTCAAATCTTGATGAAGATACAGATTCTGACGATATTTTAGAAGCTTTATTTTCACTAAAAGATATGGATATGGACGGATTTTGGCAAAAAATCCGAGAATTAGAAGCAAAAATAATAAAAAAAGAAAAAGAAGACTAAACTACCCTCATCCTTATGGAGGGAGCTTCCTTATATGTTTTCATCGCTTTATCATTCTTTTTTAGATGTGATCATACATTTTTTGATCATTTCACACATTTGTTCAAATAATTTGTTCGTTGCGGGGTTTGATGAATTTGTTTGTGCAATTAGGAGCCAGTTTGAAGAGCCTAATTTTTTTATCAACCACTGCCTTTTTCCTTTCGAACTTTTCACAAGGCTTATTGAGTCTCCAACAACTGAATAAAAGGTTGCATTTATCGCTGAGAAAGCTCCTGCAAAAATGGAGAATTGGATGGGATCTATAAACTCTTTTTTGCTATTATACTCTTTTTTCCAGAGGGGGATTCCGTCCTTAGAAATAAGCATAGCAACTTCAAAATCTTCACTTAGAAATAGTTTTGGCGGTTTATTATTTGTGTTTTTTCTTAATAAGGGACAAATATCTTCCTTTATTTTCTTACAATCTATACTTCCAGTAAGATAACCAAAAACATCGTTTTCTCCTTTTTTTTCTTTAAAAAAAATTTCACAGGGAGTGAAAAAATTATCTTGAGACCTTTTACGTGTTTTACGTTTCGATGCGGTCTTTTTTTTAGGCATTTTTAAACTCCCATCCTTATTTTGCTTTTTCTAATAGATAAGTGATTCACGTCTAAATACTTTTTTTATAAAATGGTTTTTTATTATAATAATAGATTATTAGTAATTTTTTGTTGAATTATATATAAAAATAGATTTTAAAAATATATATTTTCTTGTTCTTATTGCGATATCCGAGAAAGAAGAACAAAATTTTTTAGGTAATTTAAAGGTAGATGAAATCTAGGGAATATATTAAGATTTTTTTTAAATTTAGATTTGCTAAAATATCCGTATTTTAACCCTTGATAATCTAATAATGCTGTATTTCATGGCATTATAAATATCGAAATTTTATTGTATGATGTTACGAATAAATGTAATTCTTGTTTAATTTTATAAAAACATTTAACTTGATTAAAAATAATTGTACATATAATTAAATCGTTTTTCAGTAATTAAGGGGCATTATAGAAAAAATAATCGCCATAGGGTGGGAAAAAAATGATCTTTAATATCTATAAGGTTGTACTTGCTGGTGAGGGGGCTGTTGGCAAAACTACATTAACACAACGTTTTCTTACCGGTGAATTTATTGGCGACACCTTGATGACTTTAGGTGTAGCCTTTTATGTACACAAAGTAAAAATAGAAAATGAAGAGATTACTCTACAGATCTGGGATCTAGGAGGGCAAGAACAGTTCAGATCAATGGGAATTTTTGACAGGTATATAAAAGGAGCTAACGGGGTGATTCTTGCCTTTGATCTAACCCGTATGAGAACACTTTTAAGTCTTTCAGAATGGAAGGAATTAATTAATAACAACGCAGGGAATATTCCAGTGATTTTAGTAGGAACAAAGGCAGATCTTGAGAATGAAATAAAAGTATCAGAAAATATGATAACAAAAGCAAAGGAAGAATTAAGTGTAGAAAACTATTTTGAAACCTCCTCTCTTACAGGAAAAAATGTGGTAAATGCTTTCAATGAAATAGCCTATAAAATACAGAGAAAAAATAAAAAGCTCTAAAATAATATAACATTTTATGAAATATTGTGTATAATATCTCAATAGATCGATTATAGCGAAAAGATAATAAAAAATAAAATTTAAATGGGAAGGGACTAACTCATTTTTATTCTTTAAAATAAAGATTTTCTATCTAAAGATGTTAATTCGCTATTTAAGTGGTTTTTCTGATGCAGGCTAAGAAGTTATTGATACTTGATACAACGCTTCGTGAAGGGGAACAAACAACGGGTGTTTCTTTTACGCCTGATGAGCGGGTTGAGATCGCGAGGCTTATTGATGAATGTGGAGTGGATATGATTGAGGCGGGTCATCCAGTTGTTTCTCCCGATGTTAAAGAAGGCGTCAAAAAGGTGGCTAGTGAAGGATTAGAAGCGGAGATAGTTGCGCACAGTATGGCGAGGAAAAGTGACATAGATCTTGCCCTTTCTTGTGATGTTGACTGGGTGGGCATTTTTTTACCTACAAGTGATATTCATAGGACGGCGCGGAAGTTTACAGAAGAAAGCGTCATAAATATGGCGGTAGAAGCAGTTACTTACGCGAAAGAACATGGGCTTCGGGTGAGGTTTACGTGTGAAGATGCTTCAAGAACAGATGTGGGGTATTTAGCGCGGGTTGCTAATGCTGCAGCTGATGCAGGGGCTGAGAGGATTAGTGTTCCAGATACTGCGGGTGTTATGATGCCTTTCGAAGTGAGTCCTTTATTTCAGACCCTTTCTAAAAAAGTTAGGGCGGAGTTAGATGGGCATTTTCATAACGATTTAGGTATGGCTGTTGCTAATTCTTTAGAAGCTATACGAAACGGGGCGACCTGTATTCACGTCACTTGTAACAATTTGGGGGAACGTTGTGGGATCACTGATCTCTTCACGTTTGCCGTAGTTGCTAGGCTTCATTTAGGCCATGAAAAAATACGGCTTGAAAAGCTTCCAGAAGTTAGTCTTCTCATTGAGAGGCTTAGCGGTATCCTTTTATCAGCTCAAACCCCTGTTGTTGGTGAAAATGCGTTCAGTCACAAGGGGGGATTACACACAGCAGCAGTCCTTGTAGACCCTCGAACCTATGAAGCTTTTCCTCCTGATTTAATTGGTAGACACAGGGATATAATAGTGGATAAATATGCAGGGAAGCAGGCTGTGAAAGCGAAGCTTGAAAAGGCTGGAATAAGCCTTTCTGAGGGGCAGTTGGGCGAGATCTTAAAACTGATTAAAGAGAATCCCGCCTTTAGAAATCTTAGAGATCCTGATTTAGTGATTCTTGCAGAGAGGGTAACAGGGCAAAGTTTTACCGCTATGATACCTACAGAAGTAGAGGCAATTGTCAGGATACAGTGTTTTGCAAGCGTTCAAACAGCGGAAATACTCAAAAAAATAGTGGATTTAGACGTAATTCAAGCAGCTTATGAGATAAGTGGTGAGTATGATGCTGAAATATTTTGTAAAGCGTCCTCCATGTCTGAACTAAACGCAATTCTTAATAGGATAAGGGCTGAAAAGGGTATCCAGCGTACAGATACACGCTTAGTTTTAAAACAGCTTAACGGACAGCTTAAAACCTTTAACGAGGACGCTATTAATGCGTTGATGCTCATCCAATGTGAAAGCAACGTATACACAACAGGGATAGCAAGAAATGTCTCAAAAATCGTCCAAGTATACCGTGTCTACGAAATATCAGGCCAATATGACATAGAAGCACTTCTAAGCGGAAACACGATGAACGAAATAAACGAAATATTAGAACAAATAAGAGCAATAAGAGGCATAAGAAACACATGCACACGATTCATATTCAAAACACACAAAAAAAATAAAACAAAGAAAACAGTTTAGTTTTTAGCGTTTTTAACTCTCCCTTTTTATAACTCCTATTTTTGAGGTTCAAGTTCAGGTTTAGAAAAACTCATCAAGAGTGGTTGATTTTTTCTGCTTTTTTGATTCTTTAGAGGTAGGGGGGATCCTCTTTTTTCTTTCTTGCTGTTGTTGTTTTTCCTGTTGGTCAAGGGAAGAAGGGGGAATTTCTTCTACTTTTTTCTCAATGCTTATTTTTCCATATTCTCCGTCAAAACCCGGTTTTAACCTGATTTTATTTTCTCTTAAAGCTGTTATCATTTTGAAAACTTCTCTCGAGATGGTTTTTTCTAAAACGTCTTCTGGTGTGAATATTAGGGCGTTGAATTCTGAACCTGTTGCTCCAACTATCTCATAATAGGATTTCCAAAGGATTTTCGAGTAATAAGTATTGATTTCGTAAACCGTGGATAGGATTTCGTGAAGGGGGAGAGTTGAAATGAAACCTGGCTTATTTTGAGGAGGAAGGTTTTGGGGACGGTCTGCGAGTTGTTCAACTCTTTGCATGACACCGATGGTTAGAGAACGACCGCATACCGGACACTTATTATCGATTTTTAAAGCTTCTCGAGGGGAGAGACTTATACCGCACTTTCTATGGCCTGTATAGTGATATTTTCCTAGGTCAGGGTAGACTTCGATGGTTGCTGAAAGCTTATTTTTCCCTTCTGAGCTTCGCTTTTTTAAAGCTTTTATCAGAGTTTCGTAAGAGAGCTCTTCAAGCTCAAAAATATTGGCTTCTCTCCCAAGGCGCCAAGGATTAGCAGAATGAGCATCACTATTCGAAACAAGGAGAAAATCATCAAGCTGAGAAAGACGCCAATTCATCGGAGGATCACTTGATAAACCTGTTTCCAAAGCATAAATATGCTTTAATTGGTCTTCATAACACTCCGCTATTGAGTCAAACCCGCTAAAAGCCCCAAAAAGCGAGAACCAAGGAGTCCAGACGTGAGCAGGCACTATAACTATGCTCGAAGATATAGACAAAAGGACCTCCACAAGCTTTGCAGCGGAAATAAAAAGGTCCGGCCTACCATCAACATCCATTTTACCGAACTTTGACAAAACTTTTGAAACTTCCTCCCCAGTCTTTAAATCAGGCAGAATTATTAAATGATGGATCTGTTTCCTCCCCGACTTACCCTTTTTACTTGAATTTTCTAACGCTTCTTTGGAGAAAATACAGTTTACCTCGGTCGTAGGTATAAAAAAGACGGTTTGTTCACCAACTTCAGAGAGACTTTTTTTGGATACATATAAGCCATAATCTTTTGAAAAATCGAGACTTTTCTCTAATTCTTCCCTCCAAGCCTTGTGAGTAACATCCCCGGTACCTATCAGGTTTAAACCCTTTAATTTGCCATTTCTATAAAGATCGTTTATCGTTATTTTTCGAGAAGTAGCCCGAGAATAAGGGGAATGAATATGAAAATCAGCTATGACACGCATCATTAATGCCCTATTCTACTTTAAAATCTATAAACCCCCCC
>JBHLKN010000085.1:0-2411 GCA_048886645.1 Candidatus Hodarchaeota archaeon
GGTGTAAAAGGTAGAACCGCAAGATACATGCCGTCCTCCACGGTTGTTTGGCACGCTAAGCCAAACTTTAACTTATAGTCATTTTCTAATCGGTAGACTGTGCCACAAGCTCCGCAAAAACCTCCACGACAACCAGCACCCCGAATAAACTGATAACCAGCATACTCCATAGCTTTCATTATAGTCAAGCCTTGAGGAACTTTATACTCACGACCCATAATAAAAACACGAACCCAAAAACCACCTATTCCTTGTTCACTTTCAGACATCAATCCAACTCTCCTTCATTCTACCCTTTTACTTTTATGATGTTTTTACTTTTTAAGAGGGGCAAGGGATCAACATAATTTGTTTCAAATCTACAAAAATCTCCTAAACCGAAGGCGATGGCCATTAATTGTGTGAAGTAGAAGACGGGCATTCTTTGGAAATCAGGGTAAAGTTCTTTGATTTTCTCTTGCCTGTTTTCAAGGTTGAAAGCGCAGAGAGGACAACTTAAAACGATAGCTTCTGCCCCCGCTCTCCGTGCATAGGTTAAGATTTTATAGGCTAAATTAGCTACAAGATAGGGCTTATCTACTGTGTGAAAAGTCCCGCAACACTTTGATTTATATGGATTATCTACCGGTTCTGCCCCTAAGGCTTTAATAAGATCCTCCATTATTGTAGGATCTTCCAGGTTATCTATCGCTACTTTTTTCGGTCTTAACAATAAACATCCATAGTAAGGCGCTACTTTCAACCCGTTTAAAGGCGCTATAACTTTCGCCTTAATCTTTTCAATCCCTATTTGTTTATAAAGTTCTAAAAGATGGAGAACCTTAACTTTCCCTTCATAATTTGGTTCTTCATCCATAAAAGCGTTAATTATATCTAATTTGTCTGGACTTTCTTTTACAAGTTCATTGAGTTGACTGAGGGTGTTATAGCACATAGAACAGAGGGTGAAAAGCGAACAACCATCTTCCCCTCCTACCCCCATTTTTTTACCCATCTCTTGAGCACGAATAAGGATTCTTGTAGGAGCGAGATGATACATCAAATCATCAGTGGTTAGAGAATGAACAGTACCACAACAAACCCAATCTTCAATCTCCACTAAGTTTACTCCCAAAACTTTTGCAGTTTCCTTGCCTGTTATTTCAAAATTTTCAGCTGTTGTTTTTAAAGTGCAACCTGGGAAATAAAGCTGTTCCAACCCGTTACCACCCATCATGTTGAAAATTTGCGGAGAGCGCTAACAATAGCTATTTGCGGAAGTTTTTCCCTCTCCTCCCTCGGTATTTTGTCCGGATGAACCCGGTCGACATCTTTCTCCCGTAAGACCAGTTGTCTTAACGCTTCTGCTAC
Source organism: Candidatus Hodarchaeota archaeon (assembly GCA_048886645.1). Classification (GTDB taxonomy): domain Archaea; phylum Asgardarchaeota; class Wukongarchaeia; order Wukongarchaeales; family Wukongarchaeaceae; genus Wukongarchaeum. Next base: position 1,351 of record JBHLKN010000085.1, read on the forward strand.
CCTTGCAATATCTATCTCCCGGGGACACCTTGCAAAACACATAAAACACGAGGAACAAAGCCAGATCGTTTTCGATCCTAAAAGTTCTTCTTTCTGCCCCAACTGAATTAATCGTATAAGGGTTGAAGGTAGAAGATCCATCTCAGAAGCAACAGGGCAACTGGACGAACATTCACCGCATTGGAAACATAAAGAGATAGGTTGACCGCTTAAATCTTCTACTCTTTCAGCAAACTTATCATTTTCAGTAGTGATCTTAATCACACGCATTAAGATGGACTTCCCTTAGGATGCGTTTGGGGGATTAAGAGTTCTTAGATTTTATATATCTTTTTTATCGCTTTTCCCTTTTATTATCAAACTGTCTTTCGCTAGTTGAAAGCATAGAAGATTAAAACTAACACTATTGTGATGCTTCCCAGAAAATAGCAGATTTTATCAAATGTTAAGCGTTCTGCCAACCCTAAGAGGAAATTCATCATAAAATAGCCTAATACTGTGACTAATCCGGTTAGGGCAAAATATTCTGGTGATAAATTAACATAAACTTCATTGTACAATATATCGAAGGCAATTGCACCCAGTACGGCGGGGAGGCTCATAAGAAAGCTCAGCTCGAAGGCTTCTTGTCTCTTAAAGCCTCTTGCGAGAAAATATGTAATTGTGACGCCAGATCGGCTTATTCCTGGAAGTATTGAGAAACCTTGAAAAAATCCAACCAAGAGTTCATCTGATAATTTTCGGTCTGAAAAGGTCAATGTATCGCTGGATTTTAGTAATCCAAATCTAAGGAGACTGCCTGTCAACAGTAGTGCTACACCAATAAAAAGCGTGACCAGCATTCCATTAAGTAAGGAAAAGCTTTCCTTTATTAGAACATAAAGAGGAATAGCAATAACCGCTGTTGCGATAGCAGATATCACAAGAAATCTCATCAAAGGAACATTTCTAAATGTAATTGCATCAAAGTATTTCCGACGATATTTGAACAAAACTGCAAGAGATGTACCTAGATGAAAATAGATTGCCGCCCTTAAAGCTTCTTCAGCAGAGTTTTGAAA
>JBHLKN010000085.1:2511-8420 GCA_048886645.1 Candidatus Hodarchaeota archaeon
AACAAAAGCCCTTGGAAAAATAGGGGACCCAAGAGCAATAAAACCACTAATTAAAGCCCTAAACGATGAAGAAGAAGATGTTCGAATAGAAGCTGTGAAAGCTGTTGGGGAGATAGGAGATCCGAGAGCAATAAAGCCACTAATTAAAGCCTTAAAAGATAAATATAAGGATGTTTGGAAAGCTGCGAAAAAGGCTTTTGGGAAGATTAAGTTTGAAAAGGAACAGTGGGATAAATTGGCGAGAGTAGGAGAGTCGACAATAGAGTCTCTTATGGGGGTAAAAACGGGTGAAATTGATGAAAGTTTCAGCCTAGACGCCGAAACTGAAAGTATGGAGAAAGCCCCTTTTGCCGTTTCTTGTTCATATTGTGGGTCTGAAGTCCAGATTCAAAAATGTATTGTATGTAATCTTCCAATTTTTGATGATCTTTCTAGGACCCCTTGTTGTAAAACTTATGCTCATTATTTCCATTTAAAAGAGTGGTTAAAAACTAAAGGAAAATGTCCAAACTGTGGAGAAAAATTAGAAGAAGGGGAGATTGAACAAGAAATGCAACTGTGCAATATTTTCTAATTTTATTGGTGGAATCGGGAGAATTTTTTTGTTAGTTCTGAACTGTAGGCGACGAGTTGGTTGATGTCTGCGGGTATTATGTCGTAGATTACGCAGAGGGTTGATAGGCTGTGGAAGCATGTTGGGCATGCTGTGATTATCATTTCTATTTCGTTTTGTTCTGCTTCTTTTAGGATGCTTTCAGTTAAGGCGTCTTTTATGGAGTTATGGGTTACCCTTATCGGACCGCCGCAACAGTTACTATCTTCTTTGTTGTGTTCTAGTTCTACGAGTTTTAATTCGGGTATTTGGGATAGTATGTGGCGGGGCTCTTCGTAGATTTTTGCGTATCTTCCAAGGTGGCATGGATCCATGTAGGCTGCAGTCATTTTTACTTCTTTTTTCAGTTTTATTTTTCCGCTATCTATCATCTCTTTTAGGGCTAGGGTGGTGTGTTGGGCGTCTATCTTGTATTCATCTTTTATCATGTTCATGCACATAGGGCATGGGGTGATAACCGTGTCGTATTTTTCGAATTTTTGAGCGATTTTTTCTTTGTGTTTTTTGAAGGCATCTTTTAGGCCGACGGTGTCTAGGAAGAGTCCGCAACAAGTGTTTTCGTTCTTTATTGCGGCTATCGGTTCTTTTAGGAGTTTTAGTGTTTTGATTGCGGCATTGCTTATTTCGGGGTAACTGTGGGTTGCTGTGCACCCAGGATAGAAGAGGATCCCTTCGCTGTTTTCGAGAGTTTTTAGTTCTTCAATAGCTTTTATAGGGGGTGTCGTGCTTCCTAGAACGTTGCCTGTTTCTTCTATTAGTTTGTGGAGGTTTAGTAGGGGTTTTGGAGTTTCTTCTTTCGAGGCAAAGACTTCTCTAATGCTCATGATTACGTCTGAAACCCTTACTTTTGGCGGGCAGGATTCTTCACAGGATTTGCAAAGCGTGCAGGAAAAAATCCGGTCTATAAAATCTTGACGAACTTTTTCATCGCTCCCTATTTGTCCCCTTGATTCAGCAACCGTGAGAAGAAGTCTTCCTCTAGCATTCCAAGATCCCACCCCTTTAACGTTAAAAACAGGACATCTAGCACGGCAATAACCACATTGAAAGCACCGCATAGCCTCTACAAGCTCTTTTTCAGGCAGCTCTTTTAACAATCCTTAAGCCTCCTAAGCAAAATCTACGTCAATGAGGATCATGTGTGATGGAAATTGGGTATTTTTTCCCAGGGTTCATTATGCCGTAGGGATCAATGGCTCGTTTTATTTTCAAAGCTAATTCCATCTCCACAGTCGAGTGCTCTAAGGGAACCATATCTAGCTTGCTTACTCCGATACCATGTTCGCCTGTTAAAGTCCCTCCAAGCTTAATAGCTTCATTCATTATCTCACGAGCAGCCTTCTTGGCTCTTTCTACTTCTTCGGGATATCTTTCATCAAAGAGGAGATTTGGGTGAAGGTTTCCATCTCCTGCATGGCCTAAAGTACCTATCAGAATATCATACTTTTTACTAACATTTTCTATAGCTTCTACGAGGTCTGGAAGTTTCGATATGGGTACTGTTACGTCTTCTATTATGCATGTGGGTTTTCCTAAGGATGTTAGGGATGGGGCAGATGATTTTCTTATCTCCCATAATTGCAAGGTATTTTTCTCATCTTCTGCGAGATTGTATCGTAAAGCGTTGAACTGTTCAAATATTTCTTTGAGTTTTTTCAGTCTTTGTTGAACGTAGTTTTTCTCACCGTCCAACTCTACTAGAATCATTGCTTTGCCCACATAATTGAAATCGTTTCTGAAGTTGCTTACAGCCCTTAAAACCTGTTCATCCATAAACTCGCAAGCTGAGGGATCCAAACCCTTCCCAATTATCTCATAAACACAACGTGCTGCTTGTTTTGCATCTTTAAAAAAAGCGATAGATGAAAGCCTTGTTTCTGGCAAGGGGGTAACTTTAAGCAACGCTTTTGTTATTATCCCTAAAGTACCTTCTGAACCTATAAAAAGCCTTGAAAGATCATAAAAGGAGACGCATTTTCTGGTTTGAGAGCCTGTCCATAAAATTTCTCCAGAAGGTAAAACTACTTCCATTCCTAAAACCCAGTCACGGGTTACTCCATATTTTACAGCTCTGGGACCTCCTGCATTGTTTGCGAGACATCCGCCTATGGTGCAAACATCTTGACTTGCAGGATCTGGCGGGAAAAACAAGCCGTATTTGCTTAGTTCACGGTTAAGATCTGCGTGAACCACTCCAGGTTCGACAAAAACTTGAAAATTTTCCATATCAATTTCGAGAATTTTGTTCATATGGGAAAGATCAACAACAATGCCACCCTTTATCGGAACTGCTCCCCCGCTTAAACAAGTACCTGAGCCTCTTGGCACCACAGGAATCCTCGACTGACTTGCCAAGGATAAAATTTTTGAAACTTCCTCAGTAGACGAAGGAAGGACAACGACTTCGGGCATGCCTACAATTTGACTCGCGTCTCTACTATAACAAAGCAGATCCACTTTGCTTGTTAGGACTTTATTCTCTCCAAGAATATCCATTAACTGTTCTATAAACCCAGTTTTCACAGCAACCATAAATTAACACACGCTTTAAACTTAAAAAAATTTTAATAACGCTTTAAAAGAACCCCCTCCATTTATTTAAACATTAATCAACAAAAAAAAGCAAAAAACGCTCTTTCCACATTTCAATCTTTTAATAATCGCTTGTTAACGGTTTTTCTTTTAGAAAACGCTTTATGAAGGTTATAGTGTCTTGTAACTGGTTAGGAGCTATGTTTTCTGGACTTTTCAATACTTCGACAGCTATGTGAAACTCTAAGGGTGGAGAACCTTCGAAAAACTCTTCGATCCTTGTAGAACTCATATCATCAAGGAACCTATTATATCCTTTTAAAAACAAGTTTAAGTCCTGCTTGGTTCTTGAAAGGTTAATATTCCCGCTTTTAAACTCTTGAATCACCTGCTTTATAAAAAAAGTAGCAATATCCTCTAGACGGCAAGACTTCACGAGAGGATTAAAATTTTCAGAACTTATAAGCCACGCAGTTGCACGTTCTTCTTCCCCCGGTAAAAGTTCAAAAAAGAGATTTCTACTTGTAAAATTATTAAAAGAAACAGTATTACCATAAGACTTAGCAATATTGAAAATAAACCCATCAAAAAGTCTCTTTAAATCAAGTTTTACTTCACCAGATAAAGGCAAGTATTTTAACGTTTCAACAACTCTTTTTTCCTCCATTTCTGGATCATTTTGCTCTATGACTACGCCGTGAAAAACAGAAAGAGCAAGACCCGCCAATTCCAACTTTTTCTCATAAGGAACAGTAGAAGAAACAAAAGACTCTCCATTAAAACTCTCAAAAACCATATAACTTGAACCATATCTTAAGGGCTTTATAGCCCTAATATCCTCAAAAACATTTTCAACCCTATCGAAAAAATCTAAAGCATTTCCAAAAATCTCTTCACCATGACCCTTTTCCCCGATCTCAAAAACTCTTAATAAAAATCTTTCAACATATTCAGACATTTCAGTACTAGACTTAACAAAAAGCCAGTGTAAGCTAGGAGTAAAAGGCTTAACCTCCACATGATCCACAACAAAAAGAAGTGGCTCATCAAGCCCCTTAGATATATCAGCCTCCCGAGCCTTATCAAAAAGAAAATCATCTAAATCTTTAATAATTTCCTTTAAAACACTATCATCTATACTAACCGCCATAAAATAGCCAACCTCAATGGAAAAATATGAAAAAACCCTTTTATTTTTTTTCCATTAAACAAAAAAGCGAAAAAAATTAAAAAATCTCTTACTTCAGGAAGGGAGACTGAGGACTTACTAAAAAAGAAAAAGGAAAAGTGTTTAACGTAAAACGCTTCAAAGAGATAAATGATTTTCATGCACGATCTTTTTACTGGTTAGAGTTTTACTCTTGTATTTTTACCGCTAATTTCTCCAGTACGGCTTTTATTCTTCGTTCTACATCGTTAATCCTAGGAACTGCACCGATGACTATCGCTTCTCTTTTCCCAGCAGGCATTAAAATCAATCTCCCAGCTCTTAAAAGCAAAAACTCGAAAATATCCTCTAAGCTTTTTTGCACAATTATGTTAGGAGCTGGCCAGCGATCAACATCACCCAAAAATCCTTTTTTATGGAGGAGTTCTTGGTGTGTGATTTCGTAATAGTTAAACCTTGCACCTATCCAAGCCAAGATCATGATAAACGTCAAAATCGCCGCTACACCCAAGTAGAATGTTCCATCAGCAGAAGCAGGAACCGTTATATCAATATCCCATTCAATAACTTCAGTTTCTATAAGATATAGTATTAGCACGAAAGCCGCAAAAACCAACGAAATTAATGCAATTAATATGCCACGCGTAAACTCAAAAGAAACCACCATCAAGAGAGCAAAGAATGAAATTAACCAAAAAGTTGCAACCGCTTCTGGGTCACCAAGGTCTCTCCATTCAAGGAAAGCACTGATAAGAGAAATGAATACAATTGGATACAGGAAAATAGTCTTTGGATAGCCTCTAATGACGACTTTTTCGATTTCTTCCGACATTGGGTTTTTCTCTCCTTTATTTTGGTTTTTAGTTATTTTCTTCTTTTCTTTCTTAATTAAGTTTTTCACAAAAATAGTTTTTGTTAGATTATAAAGGATTTTGTAGGTAATTTGGTAAGATAAAGAGTTATGTTTTTGTAAAAGTCTTAAGGTGGCCTTTACTGTGGATTTTGCAAGGTCTTATATAGGCTTTTAACTTAGTTTTTTGGCTATGGGTAGATTTTTTCTTTGGGAAGGGTTGTTTAGGTGTAGTATATTTCCTCTTCTTCTTCTAGTGTGCCTTTTATTGGGATTTTTGTGTTGCATTGGGGGCATGTTGCGTCTTTGTTTAGGTCGTATACTCCTATTCTGAAGCCTAGTCTTCTTATGAGTTGTTTCCCGCAGTTGGGGCAGTAGGTGTTTTCGTTGTTGTGGCCGGGTATGTTTCCGGCGTAGACGTATTTTTCGCCTTGTTCTTTTGCTATTTTTACGGCTTTTTCTATGGTTTTTATGGGGGTTACGGGGGCGTCTAGGAGTTTATATTGTGGGTGGAATCTGGAGAAGTGGTGGGGTATTTCTGGACCTAGGTTTTCGACGACCCATTTTGTTAAGGCTTTTAATTCTTCTTCGCTGTCATTGTAGCCGGGTATTAGGAGGGTGGTTATTTCTAGGTGGATTCCTTTTTCTACCATTGTTTTACATGTTTCTAGGACTGGTTGGAGTTTTGCTTTTGTGATTTTGCGGTAAAATTCTTCATTGAAGCTTTTAACGTCAACGTTGGCTGC
>JBHLKN010000086.1:0-8402 GCA_048886645.1 Candidatus Hodarchaeota archaeon
TCTTTGCGATGTGCGATAAATCTTCTATAACTGTTTTTTTATTAATAAAAATTTCTTCAGCGATATAGTCGAGGGATAAGGGGTTTTTGTTCTCTTTTAATAGTTTGATTATGAGTTGTCGTCGTGTCTTCATTTTTTTGTAACCTTTTTGAAAACTATTATCAATTTTTGTTTTAGCATTTTAGAAGTTCTCGCCTTTCTATTTTTCCTTTGGGTGTTTCTTCTTCAAAGATAATGCTTTGAAAGCTGTAGATTTTTGTTCCATCAACAAGCCATGCATCGGGAGGTAGTCCTGCCTTCATGCAAGTATTGGCAAGGAATTCTTCTTTATCCCAGTCAAAGTCTACAGGTACTTGGGGTAAAAGCAATCCTCTTGCATAGTTCCCCCTTTCAACTATTAAACCATCTCGCCCTATAACGACTTTTTCAAAGTATTCTTTTGGCGTTTTCACCTCAATTAGTTTAGGAGGAGTAAGGATGGTTACAGTTATAGATATTTCATCCATTTCAGGCATTTTTACTGGGGGAAATCTAGGGTCTCTTGTTGCTGAACTTATAGCAGAATCTATTGTGGCAGATACTAAAGGTGAATCAGGGTAAGGATGGCCTATACATCCTCTGAGATTTTTTGTTTCTCCAGAAATCTTTTGAAGAGTTACAAATACTCCTGATTTTTCTTTAAGTTTTTCAGGGGTATTTTCAGGGGGAGGAATGATTTTTTCTTTCTCTAAGTATGTTTCGATGGAAGTTCTTGCAAGCTTTACGAGAAATTCTCCTTCTTCATCTTTATACTCCTTTGACATCTGTTAAACCTCTCCGTCTTCTAATCCTGCTTTTAATATTCCTTATCGGTTTATTTATTTGTGTTTACTGATTTACTGATTTTTTGTAGTGTTTTTGATATGTTTTTCCAGTGTATTCCTGGCCAAAAAATTTTGCCGCAATTTTGGCATTCCCAAAATTCTTTATAAGCCTTGAGTGATCGTTCAGGTACTTTTTGGGTTAGCAACCGTTTTTGAACTTTTACAAGCATTCCGTTGCATATGGAGCAACGTTTTGGATTAAGTTCCAAGGATATTTTTAGGCGGCTTGCTATCTCTTTTAGTTGTTTCGTGATTTTATCATTTTTCAGAAGTATGGCGTTTAGGTTAGTTTTTATAGCTTTTTGGAAAAGCTCTTTGTCTCGAGTAATTATTATTCGGTCGTGTTTTCTTCCCTCTTCTAAGAGGTTAGTATCGGTTACTTGTGGGTCATAAGTTACATCATAGCCGAGCATTCTTAACCATCGGGCAAGCTTTCCAAGATGAGCATCTAAGGCGAAACTTTGTTCCTGTCCCATCAAAATACACCTTTTTTGGTCTAAAGTTTGAGTATTTTACCGCTCCCAGGTTTCATCATGATTTCGCCTTCCTTATAAGCAAGGTTTCCTCCAAGATAGGTGGCATAAACTTTGGCTTTCACAGTCTTTCCAGCAAAGGGAGAATGCTTAGCTTTGCTTTGAAATTTTTCCGGCACGATCTTTTCTTCTTTTTGAGTTTCTACAAGAACTAAATCTGCCTGGTTTCCTTCTATTATTTCTCCTTTTCTTTTTATTCTGTATTTATCTGCTGGATGTTTGCAAGCAAGTTCAAGGAAGCGTGAAAGGGAAATTTTACCCTTTAAAACTTCTGACATCAGTAAAGGTAGCATTGTTTCAAGGCCGCAAATACCGCTGGGTGCTTCTTCAAATTTTCTGCTTTTTTCTTCTAACGAGTGGGGAGCGTGGTCTGTTGCTATCGCGTCAATTGTTCCATCAATTAAGCCCTTCCATAATGCTTCTATGTCGCTGGATTTTCTTAGAGGAGGTAACATTTTCGCTATTCCTTTCCATCGTTGTAATTCCTCATCCGTTAGAAGAAGATGGTGGGGCGTAACTTCACAAGTGATTTTTTTCCCTCGTTTTTTGAGAGTTTTTATCTCTTGAACGCTTTTTTGGGTACTTATGTGGACAACATGGATTTTTGTATCCGTATTTTGAGCCATTGATGAGAACCATTTTATGGCCTCTAATTCGTTGTTTTCTCCGTGTTTTTTAAGGAAAAAATCTATGGGGTCGGAAGGAGGTTTTGTATCATGGCTTAAAAAGCTGTTTTGCTGTAAATCTGGGTGAAAAGCGAGGATTCTATCAATCTTTTTTATCTCTTTTAAAAGGAGGCTCAGTTTTTCCTCATCATTTAAAATGCTTTCTTCATGAGAAGAAAGTGGGGAGTGAGGGTATGTTTTGAATCCGCAAACACCCTCCTTTGAAGCCTTTAAAATTTCTTTAGTATTTTTTGGTATTCCGAAGAAAAATCCTACATCTGCAACGATTTTTTCTGACGCTTTTTGCATCTTTTCTAAAAGAGCGTTTATGGAAACTATTGGGGGTTTATTGTTTGGCATATCAAGTAAGGTTGTTACTCCCCCTGCAAGGGCTGCGGAAGTCCCGGAAAAGAAATCTTCTTTATAATCCGCTTGCATGTCCCTTAAGTGTACGTGTATATCGGTTAATCCAGGTAATAAAAGACGTCCTCCAGCATCATGAGTTTCTAAAGCATCGAAGAGTTTGTTTTTTGATATTTTGAAGATTTTCCCATTGTTTATAGAAATGCAAGCTTCTACAATATTATCGTTCCACAAAAGCTTTACGTTTTTTATGATTAGATCCATTACGGGCAAAGTTTTAAACCCCAAAAAATTACAGAAAGAAAAAAGTTGTAAACGTTTTTAAAGGGAACATTTGCTTACAAAATTTGCTATATCTGTCTGGGTTAATACGCCAGTTAGCTTATCTTCAGAATCTAATGCTGGTAAACCCTTCAAATTTTGACTTCTCATGATTTTTGTGGCTTTAGATAGAGACATATCCATTTCGAGGGTTTTTGGATCTTTTATCATTACTTGTTCTACAAAAAGATGTTTAATAGCCTCATCTTGATGTTCTGGACGTGTTTTCGCCTTGAATCTTGCTAAAGTAAAAGCGATCATTCTACTGTCAATCGCTCCAACAATTCTTCCCCTGTCTACTACAGGTAAAAAGGAAAAACCGCCTTTAAGCATCATGCTACGAGCACGAATGATACGATTAGCCGGACCTATAACTACCGGTTTTTTACTCTTTTCACTCATTAATTGATCAATATAAACAGATTCTACATCATCACAACATTTTAGGAAATCACTTTTTGAAAAGACACCTAAAAGTTCATCATCTTCCACAACGGGCAAAATACTGATTTTCTTGCTCAACATAATTTTAGCTGCCTCATATATATTTGTGTTAGATGTTACCGTGATAGGGTTTATGGACATTCCACTACTTACGTGTAATCTGCTTGGACTAATTGATCCTGTCCTTCTTTTACCTAAAAGGTCTGCAATGTCTGCGATGGAGATTATGCCCACAAACTTTCCATCATCAACAGCAATTAAGTGGGAAATAATGTTTTTCTCCATAAGCTCTAAAGCATAGGAGATCCTTTGATCCTTATCTATCTTAAAAATTTCTTCGGACATAAGCTCGCTAACAACCTTCATAACAAAAACCCCATAAACCAACAAAAGAATTAATTTCTCATACTTAACTTTTTATTTACGGGATATTCCCCCTTTTTTACAATACATGGTTTTAAACCACCATGTCCCTCCTTAAATTATTGACCGCTTTTTTCTCTCTTTAAGGTTTCCGTTTCTACTATCTTGGAAGGACCTGGGATGAAAGCTATTATCTCATTTAGATCTATAACTTTTACTTTTTCTTTATCTTCATCTTCAACATTTTTCAGGAAAAAATCCTTTATTTTCTTAGCTATCTTTCCCTTAGCTTCATCGTTAGGCTTAATTAAAACATAAATTCTGGCTTGTTTTTGAATAGCTGTTAGCGGCCCCCCTACAACTTGAGCAAAATCTTCACGAACAATAAGTCCTATACCAAGTTCTAGGGATATTCCTTTTAAATAATTTCTCTCACCATAGATCATTACCCCGCCTTTTGGGAGGTATTGACCGCTTGGGGCTGAAAAGGAAACTTGGCTTGGTTTCACCCAATAGGCATCTGCAGCACCAAGATTTTCTTTCCAACCCCTTGAATAAGAGACAGCAAATTGAGCAGCCTCGCTCAAAGTTGTTTCGGGAACAATTTCTAATTCCTCCAGCTTGATTATGGTGTGGGGGGCACCGTGAATTTCTGCATGAAGAAAAATATCATTGTCATTTAGATGTTTTTTAACAAGCTCTTCGTTGGTTTTTGCATCGAACCCCCCAATTACGAGAACTTCGTCAGAAGATATAAACCAATGATACTTCTCATACCATTGTTTTCGGCGCTTTTTTACCGGTTTTATCTCCTTTTCTTCAAGGCTTATTCTGCCAGATTTAAGCTCTTCTATTTTTTTTACCGTCTCTTCTATAGCTTTTTTGGCTGTAGGTATTTTTTTTGCAGCCTTTTTTGCAGACTGATAGTATTTTGACGCATTTTCAGTAACAGACTTTGTTATGTCGATTTCAACAGTTAACTCATCTATTCCAACAACCATAATGCCCTTTTTTGGAACTATAGATTTGACTATTTCTGCTAATTTAATCCCTTTTTCCGCTCCTTCTTTAAATCGTTCATCAATCTCTTCCCACGAAAAGCCTTCCCTTCTTACTTTATTTAAAGTCTGTAAAATCTCTTCTAATTCATGGGCATGATTGTATATGGCATCCCCTATTTTTCTATAATCCTCCGCTATATATTCAAACTCTTTTAGTCTATCTTCTTGTTTGGCTAAGATTTTTTCAAGTTTTTTAACTTCTGATGCTATTTTATCTACTTCTTTTCCAACATCTTTCTTCAAATAAAGTCGAGAAAAATATTCATCACAAGCTTTGTTAAAAGATGGAGATTTCTCCATTTTCAAGCCTTTATCTTCATAAATTTCAAGCCTAATAGGGGTAACATCAATCACTTGATTATCAGTTAATACAATTACAGGCTCAAAATCTTTCTCCATTATTTTTTTACCTAAAAATTCTGTAGCGAGATATACCCCCCTAATCTCTTCATCAGAGAGCTCTTTAGCCGGTTTTAAAGGGTCAATGTTTGCCCGCATACATATCTCCTCCCCGTATAAACCTCCGATATTTATCTCTTTAACAAGGGTTCTTATGATGTCTATTTCAGAAATAGAAAACAGGTTTTTCAGATCACTAAAACCTATGGTGAAAAAATCCAATCCACGAGCAGGAGCAAACTCAAACTTTGCTTTGGGTATAAGATCACGATCACGCATTTTTCTGTAAAATTTCGCCATCAAAATCTTTTCTTCTTCATCAAGAAGAATCAAGTTCCCCCTGCCGAAAAGTTCAATAATCATTCTGAGACGTTTGTCCCCACGTCTGAGATCAAGTACGATTATCCTGTCAAAATGCCATTGTTCAATATTTATTATATGAGACCCTCTTACATGTTTTCTTAAAGCTGAACAAAAACCAGGAGGTATTTTGGGAAAAACGTAAGAAAACTCGGTTAAATGAAACCTCTTACCAAGTTCTACTAGTAGTAAGCAAGAGCCACCCTGGCGGGGGCGAAGCTTAAAAAAGAATAAATCATTAACTTGGTAAAGTTGGTAAATATTATCAATAAAAGCATCGAACAAAAGCGGTTTAAGCTCTTGAACCAAAGCTGCTACATCCACATTAGAAAATTCAGTTTTAATTTTTAGACTCATCGGAGGTCCACCTAAATGAATCCAACTTTACGTGAAAAGATACAAAAGCTAAGCGTTGGTGATAAAATATACTATATTAAGGTAGGTTTAGCCTTTACAGCTGGGACTATATGCGCTGTTTTAGATATTACTAACTATCCTGGCTTTATTATAGCGGGTTTCTTTTTATTTGTTCCATTTCTATTAGTTAAAATGAACTTATTAGTCTTTGAGATGGAAAAAAGTGAATTAAAAGGGAACAAGCAAATATTTAAAGAAACTGTTTTAAAAAACGGATTTTTCACTTTTCTTTTCATATTTATGGTAGTATGGACAATTATGTGGAATGTAATTTCTGAAACTGCAGAGCAACTTTCTTAAGCTGGTTGAAACTGCAAAGGAACTTTAAAAACTTTAAAAAATCTATATATTTTTATATATTGTTTATTATTTTTTCAATTGTTTTTGTAATAAATTCAAATTATTGGTTAGGGAAAATTAAAAAATTGAAATATCAACTGTCATTTTTTGCGAAAAATTAAAAAATAATTTAAAGCTTACTTTTTAGCTGAATATTAAGAAAGTAAAAGCGGGATAAAAATGGATGAACTTGAGATAGATGAACTAGATTTAAAAATATTACAAATTTTGTACGAGGACTCAAGAATCGCTTTTACAGAAATAGCTAGGATATTGGATGTTCCAGACACAACGATTCATTTTCGCGTAAAAAAAATGAAAAAACAAGGAGTTATTAGCAGATTCACATTAAATATCCCCCCGCAAAAATTAGGTTTTGAACATATAATTCTCCTAATTATAGACCTTGAGGAACTTGCAATACCTGCCATCTCTAAAAAACGAACAGAAGATTTTTGCGCAAAATTTGCTGAAGAAAAAGAGATAAGATTTGTAGCTCTTGATGAAACCGGTTCAAAGATTGTCATGATGACAATCGGAAAAACGATGGAGGAAATCGAGGAATTTATAACGCGCATTAGAAAAATTCCTGATGTAGAAAGTGTAAAAGTAGAAAAGCTTATTAAGATTTTCAAGGGGTTAGAATTTACTATTCCGCCTATCAAAGAAAAAGAAATACTAATAAGTAAATAAACATGAAAAGGAGGATATTATACTGAAAACTAATGAAAAGGAGAGAGTAAAGATAGGAATCCCCGGTTTGGATAGCATATTCCATGGGGGATTCTTGAGGGGATCAAATATACTGATCTCTGGGGGTACAGGCACAGGAAAAACCATTTTTTGTATGCAATTTTTACACAACGGTGTTACAAAATACGACGAAGCTGGAGTATTTGTCACCCTTGAAGAAAGACCAAAAGAATTAAGAACAGAAGCAGCAAAACTAGGGTTCGACTTTGAATCCCTAGAAGAAGAAAACAAGCTGATTATTATAGACGCAGCTTCAAGCCGAGCAAGCCTCCCCTCCATGGAAAAATACGCAGTGCGAAGAGGCTTCGATATCAACACCCTCGCCCAAGAAATATACAGGGCAACAAAAGACCTAGGAGCCCATAGAATCGCGATAGATTCCCTATCCGGTTTAGGCATAAAATTTGAAGGATTATTGGAAATAAGAACCGCCATATTTAAACTCTCAGCCCTTCTAAACGAGTTAGAATGCACCTCAGTAATGACAAGCGAAATACCCACAAGCGGTTCATGGTCCAGATTCGGCGTCGAAGAATTCATAGCACAAGGAGTTGTAATCCTCTTCCTAGAAGAAGAGAAAGGAGAACTGAGAAGAAGTTTCGTAGTGCGAAAAATGCGAGGAACCAGCCACAGCCTTAAACGCTTCCCCTTTGAAATAACGGATCATGGAATAGTGGTAATGCCTGGCGGAGAACTATAAAAGCTGAACAGGTTAGAAAAGAGTTATTACCCCCAAACTTTTCTCTTATTTTTTAGCTAACTTTTTTTGTTTTTTAGAGTTATTTCTAAACTTTTTTCGGTGTTTTTAGTGGAAAACGAGGATAAGGTGGCTAGTAACCGCGTTTTTGAAGGGGATTATGTCATTATAGCGCTTGATCGGAAAAGAAAGTGGGTATTGAGAATAGAAAAAGGGAAGGAATTGCATACTCATAAAGGGGTTATAGATTTGGGGGACATCATAGGGTTAGAGTTTGGTTCAAGAATAAAAAGTTCAGGTGGAACAGTTTTTTACGTTTTCAGACACTCTTTACCAGAAGCTATTTACAAGTTTAAGCGTGCAACCCAAATAGTCTACCCCAAGGACTATGGTCTCATTTTGATGTTTGGAGAAGTAGTTCCTGGAAGTCGTGTTATAGAGGTTGGTGTGGGAAGCGGAGCTTTGACGGCGGTAATTGCTACTTATGTGGGATCTTTTGGGAGAGTTTATGGGTATGAGATAAATGAAAAAAATTTGAAAATTGCTGAGAAAAATCTTGAAAAACTTGGGGTTTTAGACGTTGTAGAGTTGAAACTAAAAGATGCAAGGGAGGGATTTGATGAAAAAAACGTAGATACTGTTATAGTTGATATGGGAGATCCTTGGGAGGTGATTCCCAAAGTCTATGATGTTTTAGTTGGCGGGGGTAATATTGTGGTTTTTGTGCCAACTTTTAATCAAATTGAACGCGTGGTTCAAAGTTTGGAAGAGAATAATTTTGGCTTTATAAGGGCTGTTGAATGCTTACTTAGAGATATAGAAGT
>JBHLKN010000087.1:0-8395 GCA_048886645.1 Candidatus Hodarchaeota archaeon
ACCATATTATCAACATTAATAGGCAAAGATATTCACCTTAAAACATTATTTTGAGCGATCCATTTAAATAGCTTAAACGATTTTATCTTAGAAAACCTTTCTTAAATGGTGAAAGATATGGCGCCAATAAAACCTTCAAGTATATTTCCAGAACGAAAAGATTTTAACATATCCCTAGTCATTGGAGGATTTTTAGCCTTAATTTGCATGGTAACACCTTGGTATAGAGATGTTGCAGGTACTGACTTTGATTATAACGGTTTTGACATGGCAGACATTAACTTTTTCGCTTACTTTATTGCTATTATAGGGCTTTTAGCTATTGTGATAGGGCTTGTGGAGAGCCATATTAAGCTTAATAACGATTTAATGCAGACGGCCTACTTTGTTGGAGGCCTATTGGTACTTATTGGCACACTCGTTCCCCTAGCAGATGAAGGTATAAGCGACATATTCCTCGGGTGGATTTTCGGCATTTTAGCAGGAATTTTCATAATCCTAAACTACAAAATAAACGCAGCAATACTTGAAAGACCGCCGAAAGAAAAGAAAGAGAAAAAGAAAGAAAAGAAGAAAGAGGAATAAACGGAAGAAAAAAGGCGATCTCCCAGAACTTAACCTTAAATTAAAAATATTTTAACCTCATTTTAGTCTTAAAACCTCAAATTTTTTAATTTTCTTTTTTTAAAAAAGTGTTATATTCGAAATTAAAAACACTTAAAGCGACTTTTTGTTTATTGATTTTTTATATTCCTAAAAACGATAAAACGTTCGAAAAAAAATATCAAAATAGTCAAAAATCCTTCCAACTGACATAAAGTTCGTCAAGCATAGGCGGTTCGTAGATCTATACCTTTGCCACAGCGATGAAATGGGATACTTGCTGGTAAAAGTGATAATGCAGCATCGCGTGTTAGCGATAGGTTGCGGAGCCTGTTGCGGAGTCTTCTTCATAGGAACAATAATAAAATAGAAGGACTAAGAGAGGAACTTGGGAGAACAACTCCCCCTCTCCTTATTTTTTTGGGGGAAGATTTCTCGTTATAACGGTTAGTTTAAGGGGTTAAACTGAACAGTGAAATCCAGACATTTAGAGAATACTCTGATGACTTTTACCTATGAGACATCTACACTATATGAATGAACAAAACATCAATCAAACCGATTACTCCATACCGATAAGCTTGCGTATTCTTGAACCTACTTTCTCGATCAAAAGCTCTCCTTCTTCCTTGCGCAAGCGATTCAAGTTTTCACACTGCTTCTCTCTATACTCAGAAACCCATTCATGGGGGAATCTACCGGATTGAATATCATCCAATAATTTTTTCATCTCCGCACGAGTAGCATCCGTTATTATCCGTTTACCCCGAGTCCTACCACCGTATTCTGCCGTATTACTAACCGCCTGCCACATACCTTCAATGCCTTTATCATAAATCAAATCCACTATAAGCTTCAACTCATTCAAACACTCAAAATAAGCAACTTCCGGCTGATACCCCGCTTCTACTAGGGTTTCGAAGCCTGATTTGATTAGTTCAGTTACACCGCCGCATAGAACCACCTGCTCACCAAATAAGTCGGTTTCTACTTCTTCTTTGAAGGTTGTTTCTAGGACGCCTCGCCTTGTAGCTCCTATTGCTTTTGAATAGGCTAGGGCTATGTTTTTAGCGTTTATTGTAGCGTCTTGGGCTACTGCTATTAGGGCTGGTATACCTCTGCCTTCTTCATATTCACTGCGGACTGCTCTTCCAGGTCCTTTTGGTGCTACCATTATAACATCGATGGTTTCTGGGGGTATTATTTGTTTGAAATGGATGTTGAAAGCGTGGCTGAATCCTAAAGCCGCACCATCTTTCAAGTTATTGTGTATTTCTGCTTCATAGACTGAGGGTTGGATTTCGTCAGGGATGAGTATTTGAACTATATCTGCCTTTTTTACAGCTTCGCTTATGGGGTAAACTTCTAAACCTTCTTCTTTTGCTTTATTCCAGCTGTTTCCTCCTTCTCTTGCGCCTACGATGACTTTGAGACCTGAATCTCGCATGTTTAAAGCTTGAGCTCTTCCTTGGTTACCATAACCTATTACTGCTATGATTTTTCCATTAAGAATATTCATATCAACGTCTTCATCACGCCAAATTTTCTTTTCTTCAGACATAACAAATCCACTCTCACGAAAATATTATCTTAAAGATAATATAAAAAGAAAAAATACTTTGAAAGCGTGTTTTTTTGAATTTTTTCCTTTTTATCGTAATTTTTTCGGTTTATTCGATTTTTATTAATTTTAAAAAATTTATTTTACGCTTTTGTGACCATAGCTTTTTTGTTTTAAACGTATTCTATGTAGGGTTTATCTGGTATTTTTGGTCTAGCTTCGGCGCCTCTTACGAGGGCAGTTGTGCCTGTTCTTGCTACTTCTATGATTCCGAAGGGGCTCATAAGTTTCAGAAATGCATCTATCTTATCGCTGTCACCTGTAACCTCGCAGATCAAGGAGGAAGGGCTTACGTCTATTATGTTGCCTCGGAAAATGTTTATGTATTGGATTATCTCGTTTCTTGAGGTAACATCTGTAGACTTGACTTTTACTAGGGCAAGTTCTCGTGCAACGGAGGTTTCAGGTTTTAGTTCTGAAACTTTTAATACTTCGACCTGTTTTCTTAGCTGTTTTATTACCTGTTCTAATGTCCTAGAATCACCCTGAACAACGAAAGTCATTCTGGTATAGTTTTCTACGTGGGTGCGGGCAACGCTTATCTGGGTTATGTTAAAGTTTCTTCTCCTGATTAAACCGGTAACTCTGGCCATAACTCCTGGTCTGTCTTCAACTATAAAAGCAATAAGATGTAGTCCTTCTTTGGTTTCGTTTTCATTTCCTTTACTATTGGGAGTCATTTTTTATACCTCCTTGGCCATGGTTCGCATGGGATGGGTTGGTCTGTTCTTCCTCCAGCAGGAACCATAGGAAGAATATTTTCATCCCTGTCAATCACAACATCGATAATAACAGTTTGATCTGAGTTCTTTGCCTTTCTAAGGGCAGGTCCTAGTTCGCTCGGATTCTCGATTCTCATGCCTTCTAATCCATAAGCCTCTGCGATTTTAACAAAATCGGGCACGTTTCCAAGATCTGTTTCCACGTATCTTTCCTCGAAAAACAGGCTTTGCCATTGTCTGACCATTCCGAGAGCTCTATCGTCAAGAATTACAACTGTTATTGGTATATTTTCTACAGCACTTGTTGCAAGATCTTGACATGTCATTAAGAAAGAACCGTCACCATCAACATCAATAACCCATGAGTCAGGCTTTGCCACCTTTGCGCCGAGGGCTGCGGGAAAACCGAATCCCATCGTGCCTAATCCCCCGCTACAAATGAATGTTCTTGGATTCATACGGCAGAGATAGTGTGCAGCCCATGCTTGGTTTCGCCCTACTCCTGTTACTACGATGCTGTCATCATCGAGAACATGTTGTATTTCTTTCATTAGGTATTGGGGTTTTATCGGGATTACTGGTTCATATTCTTCTAAGCATTGGCAGGCTTCTTGCATCTCTTTAACTCTGTTTTGCCAGGCGGTTCTTTTTTCACCGTTGGAGCCTGATGAAGCGATGATGATTTTTAATGTTTCAATTAATTGTCTTAACACTGTTTTTGCGTCGCCGACTATTGGATAATCTACTGCTATGTTTTTGCCAATTTCTGCGCTGTCTATGTCGACATGGATTATTTTTGCTTCGGGGAGAAATGTTTCTAGTTTTGCTGTAACTCTGTCATCAAATCGCATGCCTACTGCTAAAATGAGATCTGCTTGGTTTATGTTTAAGTTGGCGCACATCCTTCCGTGCATACCTACGACTCCAAGGCAGTAAGGATGATTTTCAGGAATTGTTCCTTTACCCATATAGGTTGTTACTACGGGAATGCCAAGCATTTCGACTAGTTCTACTAATTCAAGGCTTGCTCCGGAAAGGACGACTCCTCCTCCGGATATTATTAAGGGTCTTTCTGCGTTTAGTAAGGCTTCTGCTGCTCTTTTTATTTGCAGGGGATGGCCTTCAATATTGGGCGTATAACCTGGGATATCTAGCTCTCCTTCAAGGAAGTAGACTTCATCTTCGTTAATCTGTATGTCTTTTGGCAGATCTACAAGGACAGGGCCAGGTCTTCCGCTTCTGGCTATTTGAAAAGCCATCTTGATAATTATGGGTATATCTTTTACCCTACGGATTTGAAAGCTGGTTTTTACTACAGGCATGCTTATGCCTATTATATCTGCTTCTTGAAAAGCATCACCGCCTATAAGAGACGTGGGCACTTGTCCAGTAAAGGCGACAATTGGAGAGCTGTCCATCCAAGCGTCTGCAATACCTGTTACTAGGTTAGTAGCTCCTGGTCCTGAGGTTGCCATGCAAACCCCCACTTTTCCACTTGCACGTGCATATCCTTCGGCTGCGTGAGCCGCTGCCTGTTCGTGACGACAAAGTATGTTGTTTATCTCGCCTGCTTTTTCGTATTCTAGTAATGTGTCGTAAACAATCATTATGGCTCCACCTGTTATACCAAAAATATGTTTCACTCCTTCGCGTTTGAAGCTTTCAGCTATGGCTTTTGCACCTTTCATATTTGGCACTTTTTGATCACGTCCTGTTTCTGTTTTTTTTGTTTTAGCGTTGTTTTATGTTAGCCTTTTGTCTTTGCCATGTTGTAAAACCATATTTTAACCCTTGTTGGGCTGGTTTCTTTTTCAAATTATCAAGTCTATAAAGAGGCTGATTTTTATCATTTTTGGGCAACAATTTTTGCCCTATTTTTTCAGTTTTTAGGCTTTCGTAAGCAATGACGCCTAATGCTGTTAAGCGAACGTTTATGCCTTTGTTATTCTTGTCTCCTGCGATAATCAGACCTGCTTTTTTTAGTAGTTTTAGATTCCAACGTATAGTTGATAGGGGTATGTTAAGCTCTAAGGAAAGTTTTCTTATAAGGCGGCTGAGAGTGTTATTTTCGCCGTTTTTTTCTGCGACGGCGTGTAAGAGAAAGCGTTGTTTCTTGGTTAGTAGGTTTTTAACTAAAAGCAGTATGCATTCGCTTAGTTCGTTTTCGGAGCACGGGCTAGCCGTGTACCTGTCTATCCCTCCTTTCTTTAAGGGTACAATACCTCCTCAAAATTATCACTCCTTAAACCTAGATAGAAGGGAAAAGCAAACTATAGACTTTTGCAAGGATTTCTTATATCATTTAAGTTTTAAATGCTTTTCGCTTTGTTTTCTTTTTAATCAAAAATTTTTTAATTTATAAGCCGGAATACGGTGTTACGTATTTAACTTATAAATTTTTGTTTGTAAGTAGTTTTATTATGGTTTGTTTTTAGAATAAAAGATGTTTGAAGGTGGTTTATGATGAATTTGAGACAACCGAATGCTAATGAAGCGACGAAAACGTATAATCGTTCGAGAAGCGTTGTTCCTATGTCTGGGATTTGCACGACTTGTCTTGACGGGTGTAAAGGTGGTTGTGAGATTTTTATGTCCTCGTTTAGAGGTCGTGAGATGCTTTATCCAACGCCTTTCGGGGAAATAACTTCAGGCGCGGATAAAAACTATCCTGTTGATTTTTCTCATTTGAATATTCAGGGTTATGCTGTTGGAGCTAAGGGATTGCCTGAAGGGGTTGAAGCTGGTCCTGATACAGCTCTTTTCAGCATTGTCGATACTGAAACAGAGTATGGATGGGATAAGAAGGTTAGGATGCGTGTGCCTATTTTTACAGGGGCTTTGGGTTCTACAGAGATAGCTCGGAAGAACTGGGAGCATTTAGCGGTAGGAGGTGCTATTTCGGGTATTACTGTTGTGTGTGGTGAAAATGTGTGTGGAGTGGACCCCAACCTTGAAGTGGATGATAAATGTAAGGTTTCGAAGTCTCCAGAGATGGATCGACGAATAGAGATCTATAGGCAGTTTTACGATGGTTATGGTGAGCTTCTTGTCCAGATGAATGTAGAAGATACGAGACTTGGAACAGCAGAATATGTATCGTCAAAACATAATCTTGAGACTATCGAGTTGAAATGGGGTCAAGGCGCTAAATGTATCGGTGGTGAAATAAAGGTTAAAACGCTAGAAAGGGCTATCGAGCTTAAAAATAGGGATTATATTGTTCTACCTGATCCAACGCTTCCTGAAAATCAAAATGCCTACAAACAAGGAGCACTCAAGGAATTTGAGCGACATTCTCGTTTAGGTTTTGTAAGCCAGGAAGCATTTCTAGAGGAAGTAGATCGTCTTCGTGGGCTTGGATTTAAGAGAGTCACGCTTAAAACCGGGGCTTATTCTGCAGTAGAACTTGCTATGGCGATACGTTATGGTGCGGAAGCAAAGATAGATCTTCTTACAATAGATGGCGCTCCTGGCGGCACAGGCATGAGTCCATGGACAATGATGAACGAGTGGGGTATTCCGACCTTCTACATTGAATCTCTTACCTACAAGTTCTGCGAAAGGCTCAACAAGAGAGGGATAAGGTTTCCAGATATCGCTATGGCTGGCGGATTTTCCTCAGAAGATGGAGTTTTTAAAGCAATTGCTATGGGTACTCCGTATGTAAAGGCTGTTTGCATGGGCAGAGGTTTAATGATTCCAGCCATGGTAGGTAAACACATCGGAAAGTGGTTAGAGGAAGGCAACCTACCTAAGACTGTTGCAAGATACGGAAATACAATAGAAGAGATTTTTGTTTGTTATGAGGAGCTGAAGTCCCGGTATGGTCAAGACATAAAAAACATACCCCTCGGTGCAATAGGTGTATATTCATTCTCTCAAAAGATAAAAACAGGACTGCAGCAATTAATGGCTGGAAGTAGGAATTTCAGGCTTTCAACAATCTCTCGTAAAGACCTTATGGCTTTGACAGAAGAAGCGGCAAAAATATCCGGTATTCCGTATGTTATGGATGCTTATATGGACGAAGTAGACGAAATTTTGGAAGCGTGATATCAGGCACCTCACCTAATAAAGCATAAACAGTAAACTAAAAGAAACCGTTTTTTCTAAGGTTTCTAAATAAATAATATAAAAGGAGACAAAGGCGTTTTGTCTCCAAATTAGCCTTTTTTCTTTTTACTCGATAATAGAAGGTTTTGTAAGGTTTTTTGGTTGTTTTAATAGACGGGCGTCAGCCAGTGTTTGTATTTTTCAACTTTTCCACTCACTATGCGAAAATATGTGTTTTGGAGTTGGAGGGTTATTTTTCCGGGTTTTCCATTACCTATCGTTCTGTGATTTATTCGTGTGACAGGTGTTACTTCGCCTGCTGTGCCTGTTAGAAATATTTCGTCGTAGCCGTAGAGTTCTCCTGGAGTTATGTCTGTTTCTTCTGCTTTTAGTCCTAATTCTTTTTCAATTAGCGTCATAATGGTGTTTCTTGTGATGCCTTCAAGGTTTGAAGCATATATTGGGGGTGTGTCGATCTCTGTTTTTCCATCAACGTATCTAATGCAGAAAATGTTTTCTCCACTTCCTTCGCATACAAATCCTCTATGATCTAGAAAAATTGCTTCATCAAACCCGTTTTTAATAGCGTCCCATCTTGCCAATACCGAGTTAGCATAGTTGGCAGTGCATTTTACCGTGGTTGGAAGGGCTCTTGGAGAGATTCTTTCCCATGCGCTTATACAGCAATGAATTCCTTCTTTTATTGCTTTCTCTCCTAGATATCTACCAAAAGGTAACACTATTATGGCAGTGTGTACCGGTAGTCCTACGGGGTTTAGGCCAAATTTTCCGTAACCTAAAAATGCTATGGGTCTAATATAACCGGTAGTATGAAGATTGTTTTTCGCGATAAGATCAACTATTGCGTCCATTATTTGTTGGGGAGTGAAGGGTATCTCTATAAAATAGACTTTTACCCCGTAAAAAAACCGTTTAATGTGATCTTCTAACCTGAAAATATAGACGTTTCCGTCTTGGGAACCAGATTCGTAAAATCTTAATCCTTCGAAGATCGCTGTAGCGTAGTGAAGAGCGTGGGCAAAAACATGAACTTTAGCTTCATGCCAAGGCACAAAAGAACCGTCCATCCAAATATAGGCTGTTTTAGCAAACTCTTCATCTATAACTGCGCCACACAAAATTCTTACCTCGCAAAAAAGTGAATTTTATTACTAGAAATAGTTTTTATCTGTTTTGGGCAACGTTTTTTACCCTATTTTTTCAATTCAGCTGCAATAAATCTCCGAAAAAACTTTAGTTTAGGGGAAATACCACCTTTTTATCTTGTTTAGTTTTAATTTTTAATAGCATATATGCTTTACCTAACGGAGATATAACTATTCTATTGTCATTTGAGGAGGAAAATCCTATAAAAAATAAAAAAAGAGAAACCATT
>JBHLKN010000088.1:0-8361 GCA_048886645.1 Candidatus Hodarchaeota archaeon
ACAAATAAACAACTTATCCCCCTGAGCGAGAAAATTGCAGCGCTTTCGGAGGATATGGATGTTGTAAAATCTGGTCTAAGTGGTCTTGAAAGTTTCCAAGAATCGTTAGGAGTCCTAACAGAGAAAATTTCTGAAGTTGAATCCAGTGTAGGAGATGTTTCATCCTCATTTGAAAATGGTATGAAGAAGATGCTTTCCACAGCAAGTTCCTTTAATGAATCTCTTTCTGAAGTTCAAAGTTCAATATCTTCTGAAATTAATGAGCTAAAAGAGGATGTTAAAAACATTAAGTTAGCCTACTTCGAAAAATTAGAAGAGCTTCTAGAGATATCAGACTCCATTAAAGAATTTCAAGAAACAATATCTGAACTTGATGTAGAGAATATAAGTGAAAAAATCGTGGAAAAAGTTAAATATTCCCTTGAATCCCTAATCGAAGAACAAAAAGCTTTAAAAGAAGAATTTGTAACAAAAATAACCTACGTCGAGGAAGAATTAAGTAAAGGCATAGACGCAGAATCAATAAAACAGGTCATCATAGAAACCGTTGAAGGTTCTTTGAAGGAAACCGAAAAAATACAGGAAAAAATGCAATCCAACATCGCGGAAGCCTTTGAAAAACAGGCAAACTTAGCCACAAGGTTTGCAAAAGAACTCGATGATTTAACCCACACAATAGAAGATCTTAAAACGGAACATGTCACATCTCACGCCGACCTAGCGGAGAAACTTAAAAGCTTAAAAGAAGCGTTCCGAAAATTGATAGAAGTACTTAAAAAACAAGGGTTACTATAATATGAAAGACATAAATTTCCCACCTAAGCCCATATAAATCTCCTCAATTTCGTTTAATATTCTCTAATTTACGTTAACTTTTTAAGTATGTAAATATTAAGTTTTGAGCGTTTACCTTTTTGTTTAATTAATTATAATTTCTGATAGCCGGGGGTTCTTCTTTGCCTAATAAAAAAGCCCAGAAGTCTACCTTATCCTCTAGCCCAGGTTCTGAAGAAGAATTTAAGATCGATATTGGTCCGCCCCATTTAACACGATACGAGCGGGCAAGGACAATCGGGGCTAGGGCGCTTCAATTAGCTTTTGGAGCCCCCATCTTAATCGAGTTAGATGATGAAACAATAGACACAATTCAAATATCTAAAAAAGAACTTGAGAGAGGGGCTTTACCACTAAGCGTGAGAAGAACCATTCCAAATGGCGAGTACCAAGACATCCCCATACGCCTTTTATTGTCCTGAAAGCTCTAAAAAATAAAATAATTAAAGAAAAATCAGATAAATTCCTCTAAATTCTCTACTATAAACTCCTCCTCAACACCCTCATCCCCCTCTTCCCTTCCTATAAATTCAGCTTCATAGCGTGTTTCTTCTTCTAATTTACGGGGAACAATCATCATAAAAGCAGTTGTAAGCCCGCAGATATACAGCCCCACCCCTGGCCTATACGTTTCAACAATAACCTTTGTTACATCTAAGGTTCTAGTAAAGTTTAGCATTACAACTCCCAGAAAAACGATCAATAAACCCACAAAAGAAACAATTGCCACCCTCCTCATAATTCTTACATTATCAGCTTGATCTCCCTCTTCTTCTATCCTTTCTAATATCAAGATATAGCCCTGGTATCCTCCTAAAACAACTATTATGAAACCTAAATATATCAAGCCTAATCCAACATTTCCCATAAGTGTATAACCATAATCTGTCCCTATAAGATCTGAAAGCCAAGCGCTAAGCTGGTTTGTGTATAAATAAGGCAAAGAAATCTTACTCCCTGGTCTATTTACCTGAAAAGCTAAAGGGATTTCAGGAGAAGCAAAGATACTCAAAAGCCCTACTAATATGTTTATCAAAGCAGAAGCAATAAAGACCCGCTCCCAAAAAGAAGCCTGTTCAGGTAAAAGTTTCTTAGAAAGCTTCTTAAAAGAAAGTTGCATCTTTTGCTAATCTCCCTTTTTATCTATTTTTCGAGTTTGTTTTCCTGTTTTTAAATACTTTCTTTTTCAGTTAAAGCAAAACGAAATAAAAAATTAAAACAAACAACTTTAACAATAAGTTTAACCTCTTATTAAATAATACGTGTTAGTATAATAATGACATTATTTTATTTTTTCCACTTTTTTGAGGGGGTATTGGTTTGGCAAAAGAGGAAGAAAATGAAAAGGACATGAAATCTCGGATAAAGGATGCTTATAAGGATTTTGGAGACCAATTAATAGATATTGAAGATTATGCTGAAACCGAAGCTGAAATTGAGTTAAAAAAAGGAGTGGAAAAAATTAGTAAAAAATTCAAAGGCGAGCTTAAAGCCCCGCCATCATTCATAAAAGATCGACTAGAAATTTCAGGTATGAGGGAAGAAATCCTTCGCAAAGAATTAAGAAAAAAACCCTTACTAGGGAAAAAAAGATTTTATCAAAAACTCAACATCACCCTACTTTCTCATGGAATAACCCTATCAAAAGATGGAACTTCTCTAACCCAAGAAGACTTAATCGAATCTTTCACATCAAAGTATGGTGTTGATAGAGAAGATGTCCAAAAATCTATAAAAAATCTTGAAAAACAAAACCTCCTACGACTGGAAAAATCAGGACAAAAAACTTTAATTTTCTTCACCCCCCAAGAGCTAAGTCCCGACGAACAACTTGTTCTAAACCTAGCCCAGAAGAAAAAAGGAGTACTTACAGTAACCATAGTATCCTCATCCTTAAACTGGGACGTAGTCCGAAGCAGATCCACCTTAGAAGCCCTAATAAAGGCAGGAATAGCAATAAGCGAAGGTGATACCTTCTATTTCCCCATATTTTACGAATAAAAAAAGCAAATTTTTAAGCCCCCTTCAAACTTTTCATCAACTTTTTTATTAAATACCTACGAAAAATTATTTATGGGGCTTGAAAAGCTCCAAAGTTTTTTTATTTACTTTTTGTTTTTAGAAGACTCTTTGAAAAACCATAAGAAAAAGAAAATAAATGTTTGAAGGAAAATTATCCCAAAAGGTGTTTTGGTATGAAATTTTTATTGGAGGCAGAGTTCACATTAAGTGGCGAGATTCCCCAAGAAAAACTAAAAGATTTTGATTCTATTATAGAAGAAGCGAACAGAACTATTTTTACAAAAGGGGTGGAAAAAGGCGTAGAACCCCCAAAAGTAACAGATTATAAAATCTTTAAGGAGCATCTACACGTAACGATTGAAAGTGGTGAAGGAGTAAGAGCTCACGTTGCTTTACTCCGTTTACGCAAATTTTTAAACGAAGTGCTTGGAAAAACCTTCAGGATGGGAGTAAGAAAACTAGCGATAAAGAACTACCTGATCAAAGAAATCCCTCTACCTTTTGAGCCGATAGAAGAAATAACGGTTCCTTTTGCAGACATCAACCTAAAAAACTCAAAAGCAGATCTGTCACTAAGATCTGAAGAACTGTCAATCGACCACATTGAAAAAGGCGCTGTCGACCGACTAATCAAGCTAGTTCAACAAAAAGTTGAAAGGCAAAGATATGCAGGAAAGGACGAATACAAACGGGAAATATGGTTTACTGAAGAAAAAGAAACCTATTATGATAAGGATCCTGCGGTGGAACTTGAAAACTCGGGATGGATTAGAAGAACCCATGCAAAAGCCCAGTTCGTTTACGGGCCCCAATTTACAGTTATGGTTAACGTTTTAAAAGAGCTTTTCATCGAAACAATTTACGATCCTTTAGGCTTTGTTGAGATGATCTTCCCAAAGTTTGAGCCTTGGGATGTCCCGAAAAGAAGCGGCCATGCAGAAAGCATATACCCTGACGCTTACTTTGTTATGACACCGAAAAACGCTACTCCCGACGCATGGGAAGATGTAATGGATCATTTCAAAGTCACAAGGGAAATAGACACTAAAACGATCGAAACAAGGCTTGAAAGCGTCGGCATCTTATCCTTCGCCCAATGCCCCCCATTTTGGCAATATCTAGAAGGAAAAACCCTTGCCCTTGAAAGCCTCCCCCTAAAAGTTTACGACTGGAGCGGACCCACCTACCGATATGAAAAAGGAGGTACTGCCGGGTTAGCAAGGGTTGAAGAGTTCCACCGGATCGAAACATTATGGGTTGGAACACCCGAACAAGTAAAAGAGATAGGTTTAGCTGTCAGGAAAAAATTAACCGAATTCTTTGACAAAGTTTTAGACCTAGAGTTTAAGCTGATGTGGGTCACTCCATGGTGGATGGCCCAACAAGGAGAAATAGGAATTATTGAAGAAGAAGAACTTGTGGTAGGTACTGTGGATTATGACTTCTACCTACCCTTCCGGGGCGACCGAGAAACAAGCGAATGGCTAGAAGTACAAAATTGCTCAATAATCGGGGAAAAATACCCAAAAGCCTTTTCGGTAAAACCCCAAAAAGGTGAGCTATGGAGCGGTTGCGCAGGGGGATCTTTTCAAAGGTTCATAGTAGCCTTCTTATCCCAAAAAGGTTTTAACACAAAGAACTGGCCCAGCAAAGTAGCAGAAAAGTTTAACGAAAAAATAAAGAAAACAAAAGAGATCAAGTTCCTCTAAAAAAGAAAAATGACTAAAAGTAGGACAGCACAAATAAGTCAATTCTCCTCCTCCTCTTCATCCTCGAAAAGCAAAATTTCTTCTGGGTATTTCCTTCCTCCTATAACCTGATTTCTTGGCAGTCTTTTTGATCTCTTCTTTTTAAGGATTTTTTCCAGCTGTCTGTTTGCATAAGATAACGTGATGGAGTAATCTTTTAGCAAGGAAAGCGGGATGCCTAAGTTTAGGGGCCTTACAGGCACAATATGGCGGGTGGATTTTGGCGGCATTAAATAGTCTTTCCTTGCCATCTTAACAACATCTTCTTTGGTTGTTTTTGGAGGTAAAACTACTATCTCCCTCTCTCCAAGGGTTTCTAAAAGTTCATCTAATTTATCGTCCTCTAAATATTGTAAGCGGGCTCCCAGCTGGGAAAGAGAAAGCTCAAAAATCCTTAATAGTTCCAGACTATAGGTTAGGTCTGTTCTTTCCCTTCCCCTAATTTTGATGATTAATGATCTTGTAAAAACAGAAAAACTAAAATCAGAATCCCCTAAAAAATGTTCAAAATCATTTACTGGTAAAGGTCTCTTTATGGTCTCTATTTTTACAACAGGGAAAGTTATTCGATTTAATATAGGTATTAAATCCTCCGGAAAAACTCTTTTAACAAACCTTAACCATGTTTTAACTTCTATAAGATGATCATCATATGGGAGGAGACAAGCAGGAAAAAATCTTGCCCCTATTCTCTTTAATGCTTCAAGCCTATGGTTACCGTCCAAAATAGCTAAAGAACCTTTAGAAACAAGCAAAGGATCAAGCACAATCCCCTTCTTCTCCATGTTTCTTGAAATCCTCAGAACCCGGGGTAGAATAGTCTCCTCATGAGGGTAAACATCATTAACATGGAGAATACAAAGCTCTAAAACAAAAGGATCAACGCTATTCTCGAGAAACAGTTTATACTCCATCAAAACACCTATGATCAGGTATATAAAAAAGTAAAAATATTTTGATATAAAAAGTTTTGAGAGATTTTTCAACAAGTATTTTTTCAACTTGTATATTTACATAAGATAACGTGATAAATTACCTATGCAATCGGTAAATCTTAAATATATATGCTAATATAAGCAAATATAGGGAATAATCAATTCAATCACTTGTACAAAGATTAAAAGTTACAGAACAGTGTTTAGGGGGGCCTTCTGAGGAAACGTTCCTGGAAGAAATTTAAAAAATTTTATTTGTTTGATGCTTATTCTAAAAATATTATGATAGCGATTTTTACAATTTTATAAACACTAATATTTTAAATTATAGCACCAATAAAACTATTGTAAAACATAAAACAACAAAATAACCATATCAAAAACTAACCAATTTTTGAGGGATCCTCAAAATGTTTCACGAGGTTAAGTTTATCGGGAGAGGGGGACAAGGTGCTGTTACCACCGCTGAACTCCTTGCTTCTGCCGCTTTTCATGACAACCTTCACGCAACAGCTTTTCCATTTTATGGCGCAGAAAGAAGAGGAGCTCCTGTAAGGGCTTATGCAAGGATTTCTGATAAACCTGTAAGGAGACACTCCGCAATATACCACCCTGACACTGTAATAGTTTTCGATCTAAGACTTGCAGACGCTCGAGAAATGGAAATTGAAGAAGTAGATGAAGGGTTAAAGCCTAACGGAGTTATCGTAATAAACGCCAGAAAAAAACCACCTATAAACGCTAAAAGAGTGGTTTTAGTAGACGCAACTCGCATAGCTTCCGAGGAAGGCTTGGTTTCGGGAGAATTTGTCCTTGTAGGTACCCCCTTGCTAGGTGCTTTTTCAAAGGTCACCAAAATAGTTTCCTTAGAAGCCCTAAAAAAAGCCATCAAAGAAAAATTTGCAGGAAAAAAAGAAAAATTCATCGAGAAAAATATCGAAGCACTAATTAAAGGTTATGAATCAGCCATCGAAGGCTAAAAATCCAAAAAATGAAAATTAAAGGTGTTATGTAAAATGGTTCGCGTTTTAGTAGCAACAAGCAGGCCAAAAATTGGAGCTGCAGGAAAAACAGGCACATGGCGTTTCCGCAGACCTGTTATAGATAATGAAAAATGTAATGGATGTGGATACTGCTGGATGTTTTGTCCAGACGCGGCAATAGTCTTTTACCTTGATATGGAAAAACCCGAAGTAAACTATGACTGGTGTAAAGGTTGCGGAATCTGCTCTGATGTGTGCCCAAGAGACGCTATCACCATGAAAAAAGAGCGAGTAAAAAGGAGGATATAAATCCTAAAAGAGGGTGTTTTTCAAATGGGTAAAATAGAGTTATTACGTGGAAATTATGCAGCATCTTATGGTGTCAAACTTTCAAAGGTACAAGTCATAGCCGCATACCCTATAACACCTCAAACTTCTATAGTCGAGGTTTTAGCCAACTGTTGCGAATCGGGGGAGCTGAACGCAGCCTTTGTTAGAGTGGAAAGTGAACATTCGGCCATGTCTGCAGCTATTGGCGCATCAGCTGCTGGAGCCCGCGTTTTCACAGCCAGCGGAAGTCAAGGCTTATTATATATGGCAGAGGTAGTTCATTGGGCTGCTGGAGCTCGTTTACCCATAATAATGGCCATAGTTAACAGGGCATTAGCGGCTCCTTGGAGCGTTTGGACAGACCATCAAGACGCGATAAGTATGAGAGACTCTGGATGGATTCAATTTTTTGCTAAAAACAATCAAGAAGTTCTAGACACAATAATCCAAGTATACAAAATAGCAGAAGACGTAAACGTATGTCTCCCAGCTATGGTAAACTTAGACGGGTTTATACTAAGTCACACAGTAATGCCCGTAGACATCCCAGAACAAGAAGAAGTAGACGACTTCCTACCACCAAGACCCCCCGGAGCCCCTTATGAACTCGACAGTAACAATCCTATGACTTACGGAAATATTGCAGATCCAACCTGTTACGATGAGTTCAGATTCAGTATACATGAAGCCATGCAATATTCAAAAAAAATGATCAAGAAAACAACAAGAGAGTTTGAACAAAAATTTGGCCGAAACCACGGTGCACTTTTAGAAGAGTACAGGTGCACAAATGATGCAGAAATCCTTGTTTTTTCCATGGGAACCATGGCAGAAGAAGCAGAAATCGCGGTCGACCTTCTAAGAGATGAAGGAATCCGAGCAGGAAGCGCCAAAGTTCGCGTTTTCAGACCCTTCCCAGCGGAAGACATTATACGCCTATCAAACGGCTTGAAAGCATTACTAGTTATCGATAGAAATCTGAGTTTCGGTTTAGGAGGAGCCCTAGCCTCAGAAATTAAAGCATCACTCTACCAAGA
The DNA here is from genome assembly GCA_048886645.1 of Candidatus Hodarchaeota archaeon. GTDB lineage: Archaea > Asgardarchaeota > Wukongarchaeia > Wukongarchaeales > Wukongarchaeaceae > Wukongarchaeum. Next base: position 7,890 of record JBHLKN010000088.1, read on the forward strand.
AAAGAGAAAGCCTTTCCTACGAGAGCGCGTCATGGGTCTTGGAGGAAGAGACGTGACAGCAGAAATTATCGCAGAAGAAATGGAAAAGACGCTAGGAATGGTAGAAAAAGAGGAGGAGGTTGTTATATATGAGTAAATTAGTTCAAAAATTTGGAACTGATGAATGGATCCTCCCAGGAAACGCTGCCTGTCCAGGTTGTAGCGCAGTACTTGCTCTAAGACACATACTAAAAGTTCTTGGAAAAGACACCTATCTGGTGATACCTGCAAGCTGTGCCTCAGTTATTCAAGGCGTTTATCCAAGAACTGCTGCAGCCGTTCCCTCCTATAACGTCCCCTTCGCTTCTGCTGCATCAGCAGCCTCAGGAATAAGACACGCCTTAAACGTCTTAGGCAAAAAAGGTACTGTTCTTGCTTTCGCAGGAGACGGAGCAACATACGACATCGGCTTATCAACCGTTTCTGGAGCTGC
>JBHLKN010000089.1:0-1136 GCA_048886645.1 Candidatus Hodarchaeota archaeon
GAAGACTTTAACGGTAACAATATGAGCACCACAATACAACTCGCAGCCGATCTAAACGATCCTAGCCTAAATGTTTTTGAGCAAGCCTTGACCGTTCTTGGTTATTTGAGTACACATTACACTTATGATTATGATATGCTGCAAGAAGGCTCAATGGATACACCCTCCGAAAACGAAGATTATGTAGAATGGTTCTTAGAGCGAGGAAGCGGTGTATCGATTCATTTCGCCATGGCCATGACCACATTACTAAACCTTGAAAACATAGCGGCTAGAGTAGTAACAGGTTTCGTTTACGGCGATCAAGATCCTGGAAGCAGAATAAGAAATGTTAGAGCCTTGTATATCCATTCATGGGTAGAAGTGTACATACCCACAGACCCAGTAACCGGGGAAGGAAGATGGGTTGGCTTTGACCCAGGAGAACACCCAGCAGCGGATTTATTAGCCAACCCCAAAGACCCCAACGTAGTAAGGAGCGACTATGACATAACAATAATTTCCACAAATCCAGACCCACCCATCGTTACAGAAGGGGATTCTATAACAATAACCGCTATGGCTACTTCAGGCAATCCTCCTATACCTCAGCAAGGAGTACCGATTACTTTTGAGAACATGAACACGTCACAAACAATAGGGACAGTATCCACTAATATTTTCGGAATATCAAGTATAAACTATGATACTACTGGTTTAGACCCAGGAATGCACAGAATCAGGGCCTACTTTGGAACCGTTGAAGATATAATTATCATATATGTTACGCCTCCCTATACCTTGACTGTTTGGGCTAATACCACTGTCATAAATCAAGGTGATCCGTTAACAATATACGCTCAAGTAAATGATGATGGTGGATCACCTGAACCAGGTGCACCCATAGATTTTGACGATTTAAACTCCGCTTGGTCTGCCTTAAATATTATTACTAACGGTTCGGGAATAGCCTCTGTAATCATTGATGGTGCTGATACAAGTAGTTGGATACCTGGTGAACACACTATTAGAGCAAGATGGCCAGCGGAATCACTTATCAACTTTACATTAGTTGGTGTTTGGGGTCAGCCGGATCCTATGTCTATAGGGGAAAATCCTGTTAATCCTTTAGAAACTTCTACAGATGTTTCTTCATC
>JBHLKN010000089.1:1236-8048 GCA_048886645.1 Candidatus Hodarchaeota archaeon
TTTTGCGTAAGAGATGGAAACTTTCTAAAACTTCGCAATATCAAAGGCTTATGCTTCTTCTTAGATCCTGAAAAAGGTTTGTGTACAGTTTATGAAAACAGGCCTGAAGGTTGCAGACTATACCCGATAGTTTTTGACCTGTTACGTAGGAAATGTGTTCTTGATAAGACCTGTCCTTATCGTGACATGGTTTCGGAAGAAGAGTTGTTAGAAAATTGTGAGACCGTACAACTGTTGGCGGCACGCTTAATCCGTGGAGCCCCCTAAACTCCCAATTCTTCACTCCTCTTTGACCCAAATAAAATAAAAACCTTTTTTGAGTTTTTTAAAAATAATTTATTTCTGTTTAATACATATTAGTTTTAAAGGGGTAAGAATCGTTGCATCTTATCAAAAATTTTTCCGAATTAGTTGAAAATACTGTTACTCCTGAAGACAAAAAAGCTAGGTTTATCGCGTTATCCATGATTGAAACCGCTATTCGCGAGGCAAATCCGAAAACCGCTATAAAAAACCACGTGAAAATAGAAAATGATGCTAAACTTTTAGTAGATAGTATATCTTTTAACTTGAAAGACTTTAATCGCATATTTGTCGTGGGAGGGGGCAAAGCAACGGGCTTGATGGCTCAAGAGCTTGAAAAAATCTTAAAGGATCACATAACCACAGGGATCATCACTGTGTTAAAAGGTACAGAAAACGAATTTCAAACATCTACTATAGAGGTTATCGGTGCATCACACCCAATACCCGACAACGAGGGGATTAAAGGTTGTGAAAAGATCTTTAACCTCCTGAAGGATAGTGGAAAAGAAGACTTGGTAATCGCCCTAATTTCTGGAGGAGGATCAGCCCTATTACCATTTCCCGCAGATAATATAAAGCTGGAAGAAATTCAAAAAGTCACCAGTTTCCTTTTAAAATCTGGGGCAAATATCGGTGAAGTTAATACTGTGAGGAAGCATCTCTCCCAAATCAAAGGCGGTCAATTAGCAAAAGCAGCCTATCCTGCCAAAATGGTCTCCCTTATAATAAGCGATGTTGTGGGCGATCCCTTAGACGCTATAGCCAGTGGTCCAACTGCCCCCGATACCACTACCTTCAAAGAAGCAGAAATGATTCTCAAAAAATACAACCTCCTAAAGGATTTGCCAGAAACCGTCCTAATCCACATAAGAAAAGGGGTAGAAAACATAATACCTGAGACCCCAAAGCCTGAAGACCCGATTTTCAAGCAAGTTTATAACGTGATTGTTGCCAATAACGCCCAAGCTTGTGAGGCAGCAGCAAAAAAAGCGAAGGAAGAAAGGCTAAATGCCATAATATGGACTACCAAAATGCAAGGAGAAGCAAGAATAATAGGCTCCACTATAGGAAAAGCTGCAAGAGAAAAGACGATAAACTCCCAAACTTTCTCCCCCCCTTACGCTCTAATTTTTGGTGGAGAAACAACAGTAACAGTAAAAGGCAAAGGATTAGGAGGCAGAAATCAAGAACTTGCCCTAGCTGCAAGCAAAGAGATCCAATATCTAAGTGGTATTGCAATAGTTTCTTGTGGCACTGACGGAATTGACGGTCCTACAGATGCCGCTGGAGCCATAGTCGATGGAAAAACGGTAGAAAAAGCCTTGGAAAAAGCCTTAAATCCTGATGCATATCTTGAAAATAATGATGCATACAACTTTTTCAAAAACCTAAAGGACCTAATAATGACAGGTCCAACAAAAACCAACGTTACAGACGTAGCTGTGCTAATCGATATAAGTTAAAAGCTTTAGCCAAGTTATATATAAAAGAAATTTCTGGGCAGGATTTAATTTTTATTTTCTCTTTCTTTTTGTTCTTGCTTTTCTTTCACTTGAGCTGCAACAATAGAGGGAAGACCCCAAAGTTCTATGAAACCCTTAGCCGCAGTCTGATCAAAGGTTGAATCGATATTATAGGTAGCCAGATCATAAGAGTATAGTGAATTTGGCGAACTTCTACCGACAACTATGCAGCTACCTTTGTAGAGTTTCACTTTAACCGTTCCATTAACCCTTTTTTGCATCTCATTAATGAAAGCGTTAAGAGATCCCATTAAAGGCTCTACCCACAGACCGTTATAAACCATCTCAACCCATTTAGCATCTATCAACTGTTTAAACAACAATTCGTGCCTTGTCAAAACAAGTTTTTCAAGATCATGATGTGCTTCAATTAAAACTGTTGCCGCTGGTGCTTCGTAAACTTCCCTGCTTTTTATACCTACAAGCCTGTCCTCTATGTGGTCAATTCTTCCTACTCCATGAGCTCCCCCTATTTTATTAAATTTAGTAAGTAGTTCTGAACCAATAAGTTTTTCACCGTTTAAAGCTATAGGTTCTCCCTTCTCAAAGGTTATCGTAACGTATTCTGGCTTATCTGGGGCATCTTCAGGAGGGACTGTCCATTCAAAAGCATCAGCTGGAGGTTCTTTTTCAGGGTATTCAATCTCTCCACATTCAACACTTCGACCAAATAGATTCTCATCGATACTATAAGGACTCTCTTTAGATACGACCTCAATACCTCTCTCCTTTCCATAATCTATCTCCCATTCCCGCGTTAAGCCATAATCTCTGGGAGGAGAAACTACTTTCAAATTTTTAATATCTCCTGCTAAAGCCTTAATAGTTACATCAAATCTAACTTGATCGTTGCCTTTTCCTGTGCATGCGTGGGCTAAGATATTTGCTTCCTCTTTCTTCGCTATTTCCACTAGATATTTAGCGATTAAAGGACGGGAAAGCGAAGAACTCACAGGATATTTACCTTCATATAAGGCATTAGCTTTTATAGCTTGAAAAACGTAGTTCTTTGCAAATTCTTCTTTGGCATCGATGGCGTAATGCTTGATAGCTCCATATTTCAAGGACTTCTCCCTTAAAAGTTCTGGATTTACGGGACCCCCGACATCAAGGGTTACTGTGATAACTTCCGCTCCTTCTTTTTCTTTAAGAAAAGGTATGGCAATACTAGTATCAAGACCGCCACTGAAAGCTAATACTACTTTTTTCTGCTCCATAAGATTTTCCTCCAGTAAAATAAAGACTATTCTTAATCAGGTTTTAAAGCTTTCTTCCGAAAAAGAACAATCTCTATAAATCATTCAACATTCTCTTTTTTGAGATTTTCTAGAAGAATCATAGCTTCATCGATCCATGGTGGTTTCTTCCCTCCCTCTTTTTCTTCTCTTTTGTCTAAATTTATTGTGTATTCTAAAACCTTTAAAGCCTCTTTTTTCCTATTCATTTTGTCCAAAGTTGAAGCCATTACAAACAATGCTTCGCCGAACTCGAAAAACTCCATGTTTCCTTGAGCAAAAAGTTCATCGCCAAGCAATGTAGCTTTTTTAGCACAATGCAAAACTTCATTTAAATCTTCTATTTTTCCATAAATATTTGCACAACAAAGAAATGATTTAAAAGCAAAAAGTAGTTCGCGATTTCGCAAAAAACACTCTCCAGCCTGATCAAAAAAGGCAACGGCGTCTTCTAATCTTCCTTCTGCTTCCATTTTTTTAGCCACTTCAAAAACATTAAAACATTCACTTTTTTCGGTTGTCAAAAAAACAACGCTCACAAGAAAGTCCATAATTTAAATCCGATTAAGAAATCTTATAAGAAAGAGTAAAAATTAACTTTTTTTCCTATTTTTAGTAAAGGCTTACTTTTTTATTTTTTGGCTAAATCTTCACTTTTTTAATCTTTCTTTAAGTATGTTTTTTAAATTGTCAAGCTTTCCAAGCTTTAAAAACGGTATCATCTCTATGGCTTCATTTATATGGCCATCGATTATTGCCTCACAAGCCATGATAAACCTTTTATTGTTCTTCCTGTAATTGAGTAAAACGCTTATTTTATCAAACATCCTGTTGGCTTCCCATGGAATACCCGACAAATAACACGCAATACAGTGAATAAAAAGATCGAGTAACGCTCGGTTTTCATCATCAATGTTTGCTTTTCCTGCATCTAATATTATAGCCGTGCATTCAAGAGCTTCTTGGCCAATATTCTGGGCTTTTCCTAACGCTTCAATAAAGCTATTTTCATCACCTATCTCCCCATAAAAAAGCCCTGATATTAGCGCATATAAGGCTGTGAAATGGTGTAATTTTGCGTGGGAATTTACGTTCAATTTTCCGATCTTATGACTCATAATGACTATGTTAAGCTCAGAAGCTCCTCTCTCAAAAATACTGCTTACAGACTTAAAAATCTCTGCAGCTTCTTCAAAATTTCCATTGTTGACAGCTTTCCACCCTTTACTATCAAGCACAAGCAACTCCTCATCCACTTTTAAAGCAGCCATCACTGCATGAATTAACAATGTTTCCGCTTTACGCGTTTTACCACAAGCTCCATAACATTCAGCTGCACGGGCTAAATTTGCAGCAACTGCTCCCTTAATCTCCTTTTTACCATATTTCCCCAAATAATTTGCAGCACTTTCATAAAGCTCTGCCGCTTCCATCAAGAGCCCGTTATTAAAAGCCTGATTAGCAGAAATCATCAAAATTATTCCCGCTTCTTCAAAGGCTCCCTTTCTAGCAAATAATGGTACAATCTGTTTACTTAAAGTCAATATTCTCCCAATAAGCTTAGCTTCAGCCCATACAGAAATCAGCTTAACAAAAGCTTCCTGAGCCTTCCAATACTCCTCCCTCTTCAAATATTCACGCCCGGCAACTTCCAAATATTTCGTAGCTTTAACTTCATCCCTCTGCTTTAGAGCTTCATCCGCCTTTTTAGCCAAAGCTTCTGCCTTATTCAGCAAAAAACCACCCATCTCTAAAAAAACTATCTACAATTAAAAATCCTAAAACTTAAGAGAAAATAAAAATAAAGAAATAAAAGCCTTTTGCAAAAAAGGCTTATCAAATTCCCATTAAAATCCTCCTCATTTTCTTCCTCATATGACCGTTAACGATTCCACAACTTCTCTATCCAGTTTCTTTATAACTTCAATCGTTAAATCAATCGTTGCCTTAACATCTTCAAGACAAATAATAGCCACATGAGAATGGATATGCCTTGTAGGTATACCAAACACTATCGAAGGACAACCAGCTCTAGAAATATGGATCGCCCCTGCGTCCGTACCTCCCGCAGCAACAGCGGACAACTGGTACGGAATATTATTCTCCTCAGCCGTCCTAATAACCAGCTCTTTAAGGGGCTGATTAGGAACCATACTAGCATCATAAGTAATAATGCTAACACCCTTACCCAATTTAGAAGGGGCTTCACTAGGCTTTATTCCCGGAACATCTCCAGCAATATCAACCTCCAAAACGATGGCCACGTTCGGATCGACCACATGGGCTGTAGTCCTTGCCCCCCTAAGACCAATTTCCTCTTGAACAGTTGCCGCGCCAAAAACAACGTTTTTATGGGCAATATTCTCCTCAGAAAGCCTCCTAACTACTTCTGCAGCAACAAAAGCCCCTATCCTATCATCAAAAGCCTTCCCAGCGATCATCTTAACGGCCTTCTCTTTAGGGGTAGTCTCTCCTGTTTTCTCTTTCTCCTTCTCATCTTCAATGATTTTGACACGGTCAAAAACAATAAACTCTGAATAAGGAACAATAGGATCTCCCACCCTAATACCAAGCTTTTCAACCTCTTTATCAGACGAACAACCCACATCTATATACATCATATCCTTTTTAACAACCTTATTCCTCTCCTCAGGAGTTAATATATGAGGAGGTTTAGAAGCTATCACACCAAAAACAAGATTTCCATCCATTGTCCTAACTTGAACCCTCTGACTCAGCAAAACTTGGTCAAACCACCCTCCAAGGGTATTAAAAGTAAGATAACCTTCATTAGTTATGGAAGAGACAATAAAACCTACTTCATCCACATGCCCAGGCACCAAAATCCTAGGTCCATCCTTATCTACACCTTCTTTTTTAAAGATTAAAGAACCCATTTTATCCGTAATAATTTCGTCAGCATACTCTGAAACATATTCTTTCACTATTTTAACAGGTTCCCTCTCAAATCCACTAGGACCAAAAGACTCACTCAAACGCTTAAAGAAAGCAATATTCTTCTCATCAAACATAAGCAAAACACCTCTCTTCCCTATCAACACCTCAAATTTATTTAAAAATTACCCTATCAAAAAACGGGTTCACTTTCCCTTCCCCTTCGATATCTCTAAAAGCTTTTTCCCTATCAATACGCTTCTTAACCTTCCTTTTTTCTTCTAACATTTTTTTTCTTTTCCAAAACCTTTTTTGCCAAAGCGACAATCTCTTCCTCCTCTAAATCCCTAACCTCTCTCCTAGATTCCTCGTCTTCAAGTTCTTCTCCCTCTTCTTTCCGATTGTAAAAGGCTTTAAGAGCCGCCTTTAATCCTACAATTTTTGATTCTGTCTGAATAATAGTGTCATCTATACTCTCTGATAAATCATGCTTTAATCCCCGCTCAAGAGAAGCAGTATCCGCTCTTGGAAAAGCTGTTGAAAGATCCGCTCCCAAATAGCTTTTACCAGTAATTTCTTTAGCCTCCTCCTCCTTAATCCTCCCCTCCTTTTTTTCCTCCTCTTTTTTTGTCACAATCCTCGTCTCCTTAACAAAATTTTATCCATTTCTCATCTTTTCCTCAACTTATTACCCTTCTACTTCAACAAATATCCTTCTAGCTATTGGAAGTTCTTGCCTAATTATTTTCTCTATTTTATCGATGACATCTTCTAATTCATCTGTTATTAAGCCGTCTTTAAAATTAACATCACACGTTACAAGAACCTCTTTCGGCGATAAATACATGGTTCT
>JBHLKN010000090.1:0-3948 GCA_048886645.1 Candidatus Hodarchaeota archaeon
GGAGCGATAAAAGTTAAGGGCGCTAGTAATGAACAGTTTTCAGAAGGTTTTGCGGACAATGCTAGGGGAGTCATTAATGTTATAGGGCCGGAAAACCTGTTTTATTTTAACTTCTCCTTGGATATAGTTTCTCAGTGTGACTGTTTTCCCGTGCCAGGAACTCCCATCGTGCCTGATATCGGGGTATTTGCTTCAAAAGATCCGGTAGCCATTGATAGAGCATGTGTAGATGCCGTAATTAATGCTCCAGGATTACGGGGGTCGCCTGCAGAAGAAAAAGACGCGTTGTGTACTGGTGTGGATAAGTTTGTTAAAATTCATGATGTCCACTGGAAGCATCACGTTGAGGCTTCAGAACATTTAGGTATAGGATCTCAAAAATATGAGCTAAAAGAAGTATAATAGGGGGATTTAGGGAGCTTTAAAATTTTTGCGATTCTTTTGTTTTTATTAGGAGTGGTTTGTTTTATAACGGAGTATTGCTGCTAATCCTCCGAAGGCGTTTAGCAGTTGGCTTCCTTCTTCTGTATCTGTAGAAATTATTTCTACGTTAGTTCCTGTTCCTTCTGCCAGCTCTCCCAACTCTTTTACTATGTCTGTTTTTTCCACTATTGATAAGAGAGAACTGTTGCATTCTGGACAATGCCTTTCTCCAAGCTTCTCTTCTTCTTTTTCCACTTTCTCTCTTGGGAGAGTTTTTTCTTCTTCGTAATCACAAGATTGACATTGGATTTTTATCCGAACCTTATCCAAGCCTTCACTGATAATTAGGGTGTCTACTGCTCCTTGTTGTAAAGCATCCCTTATCTCTTTTTCACCGTAAGTTATGTATCCGGTATCTTTTGCTAGATGTTCTAGGAATTTTTGAACGATCCGCTTTTCTTCCATATATCTCAGGTTTTGGAGGATGTTATCTGATCTTTCTACAAGTTCTTTTACTCCTTCCTGTTCTGTATATCCTGTGTCTACGAGGTCGACAACTTTTTCTTTCAGCCTTTGATCGAGGTAAGTTCCCTTATAGAAATCTTCTTTTGTAGGCCCTGGACCGCCAATTATTATGGCTTTAAGGTCCTCCTCTTCTTCTAATTCTTCTAAAAACAGTTTTTTGCCCAACTCTCCTACTTCTTTCATAAAATTGTGGGCTTGCTCCTCTATTAACCGTTCAAACCTGCGCTGACTTTGTCCTCCTTTGCTATGCTTCCCCATAATATGCGAGTATATTGTTTTAATAACGTTTAGATTTTTGCCTTTGAGAGTTGCGAAGGTTGCTGCTGAGCGGTCCATGACTAATAGGCCGTAGGTTTCCTTCTCTTTTATCTGTTCCCTCAAATGTTCTGTGTGGAAGCTTGAGTCGCATACGTATAGCTTTTGCGTTATGGGTTCTACTAGGGGTACGTTGTGGAATTCCATTTTGCCGTCTTCGGTTACGCCGCAGAAGAGGACTAGTCCTTTTTCGGGGGCTTGTGGTGGGAGCATTTTTAGCCGGGCTATTAGGCTGTTTAAAGCGCTTTGAACGTTTTTTCTTGTTGTTTTTGATTTAATGTTTGTGGCTGTGCCTAGTTCGTTTATGAGTTCTTGGACGAAGTCTGATATTTGTCTTTCTGGGGGGATATATAGAGAAACTAGGCAGGTGCTACCGTCAACTGACCTTTTTTTCTCTAGCTCTTCAAGCTCTTTTTCGAGCAAATATCGTTCTAATGATCCGCTCTTTTTCGCTTCGACCTGCGTATTCATTTAATTGTTCCCCTAATGATCTGTAATTCTCCCTTATCTCCCCAGAACAACTTCATAATAACTATTAACAATTTCTTCTGTATTATTTCCCTACATATTATTATTTTTTTTGCTCTTTATAAAGTATTTTTTATGGTTTTACATTATTCTCCATTAAATACTTAAAGTATCAGATATTAAGTTTTTAAAAAGCTTTGAATGGGGAATTTTTTGAAGATGAGAGGAAGAAAAGTTTTTTGTTTAAAAGTTGGCGGATCGCTCTTATTCCGGGAAAATGAGGCGGATACTGTTTATATTCAAAAACTTTGTAGTGTTCTTAAGGAATTGGCGAGTGTGGGTAAGGTTTGTGTGGTTGTTGGAGGGGGGTTTATAGCGCAGAAGTATGTTTCTGTGGCGCGAGAGGTTGGAGCTCAGGAAAGTTTTTGTGATTTGATTGGGATAGAGGTTGCAAGAAATAATGCGAGGTTGCTTATTGCTGCGTTGGGGGAGGATTTGTGTTATCCTTCACCTCCAAGCTCTTTCCAAGAGGCTGTAAGAGCTCTTGCATCTGATAAGAAGATATTGGTATTGGGGGGTTTTCAACCAGGCCAGTCTACAAACGCTGTAGCTGCTTCCATTGCGGATTATGCGCGTTCAAAAATGCTTATTAATGCGACAGATGTTGATGGGGTTTACACCTCTGATCCTGAAAAAGACCCTAAAGCGAAAAAGATAGAAGAAATGACGATAGACGATCTGATAAAGCTCATAAACACCTACTCTCAGAAAGCGGGAGAATATCCACTTTTCGATACCGTGGCAGCACAAATATTGAAAAGAGGCGGTATAAGTCTCATAGTACTCGACGGAAAAGACCCAGAAAACATCAAAAAAGCGATAAAAGGAGAACGTATAGGAACCCTCATAAAACCCAAAAAAACCAGTAAAGTTTGAACTTTACATTTAAAATATTTTAAAATAATCAATCTTGGAATACTTGTTCTTTTTGTAGGAATTGTTCTTCTGTTATGTTTAGTTTTTCGGGAGTGGTTTCTATTGTTGGTGGGAGTTCTATTTTAACTCTCTTCGAGAGTTCTTGACCTTTTCTTGCTGGGTGTAGTATCTTGTGGATTGCTATTGGTGTTATGAAGGTGGTGATTAGGGCTACTAAAATGATTGTAGAGTATATTGTTGAGGATATGAGTCCGGTTTCTCGGCCTGCTTCTGCTGTTGCTATTGCCACGGTTAGATTTGCTGTCATGGAGAAGCATATAATTTTTCCTTCGGAGGTGTCTATATTTTGTCTAAATACTGCTATGATGTAGATTCCGGTATATTTGATTATGAGGGCAAGGGCGACTAAAATTATGGCGAAAATTATGGCGTTGTAGTTGTCAAGTAGTTTTGGGAGGTTGAAGCGTGTTCCGACTGTGAAAAAGAATATTGGGATGAGGAAGCCGAAACCGAATCCGCTTAGTTTGCTTTCTAATTCTTCCTCCATATGTACGCTTTGAGCTAATATAAATCCGGCGAAAAAAGCGCCAAGTATGGCGTGGATTCCAATGACTTCTGCAAGGAGAATAAAAACTGCAAGAAGGGCTAAACTGACCCTCGTCTCGACTTCGAGTATGTCAGAAGCTTTAGCGCGGGAGAGCCACCAATCACTCAGTTTTTCTGCAATGGTTATTGAAATTATGATAAGGGCAAGGGTTGCTGAAAGAAGAAGGATCAATTGGAAGTGTGAAAACTCACCTTCACCAAAGGCAAGAATTACGCCTAGTGCGGAAATTGCTATAATTTCTGCGACCATAGCGCTGCCTATTATAGTTTTTCCAATTTTTTGACGGGATAATTTTAGTTCTTTTAGGACTTGTAGAACGATTCCAATACTTGTTGCTGCAAGCATTACCGCTACTAATAGGGCAGAGATATTGTCAAGGCCGTATAGTTTTCCTGCCACGTATCCGGCAATAAATGCTCCTGAAAAGGTCGTTGTTCCTATTAGTATGGCTTGAAATGTTTCGCCTTCTAACTCTTCCAAGTTGCATTCTAATCCTGCTAAAAATAGTAGGAAAAGAAGACCGAAGAAAGCGAGAAAATCTAACCATTCAAACACCTCTATAACACCTAATACATAGGGACCAACCAATATGCCGAATCCAACTTCTGCGATTACTGTGTTTATGTGAATTTTTTCGGCTATTAATGGTATGATTGCTATTACTATTACTACAA
>JBHLKN010000090.1:4048-7784 GCA_048886645.1 Candidatus Hodarchaeota archaeon
GCCTCTTGAGGGGATTGTTGGTCAAGATAGGGCGTTAAAAGCGCTCAAGTTTGGCTTAGAAATCAAAAGGCCAGGGTTTAATGTCTATGTATCTGGCATCCCAGGAACGGGTAGAAAGACAACGGTAACAAGATATCTGGAAGATATAGCCAAACAGAAACCAGTACCAGCTGATTGGTGCTATGTAAACAACTTTAAAAACTCATACGAACCAAAGGCCATAACACTGCCCCCAGGAAAGGGTAAAGCCTTTCAAAAAGACATGGCTAAAGTTATTGAAGATGCGCGAAGAGGGCTTACTGAAGCGTTCGAAAGCGAAGATTATGCCACCAGAAGGGAAGCACCGATTAAGGCCATCGAGGAGGAAAGAAGCAAACTTTTTACAGAGATCAACAGGAAAGCTCAACAAGAGGGTTTCGTCATCCAAAGCAGCCCCATAGGTTTGGTTATCATCCCAGTGGTAGAGGACCAGATCTTAAAAGAACAAGATTTCCAGAGATTACCACCAGAAGTAAGAGATGAAATTCAACGTAAAAGAGAGAAATTAGCTTCAGAACTAAGAAGCACTATAAGACAATTAAGGAGCTTAGATGGGAAGGCTAACGAAGAACTTAAAAAATTGAATCATGAAGTTGCCCATTTTGTTATCGATCCACTATTTGCTGATCTGAAAGAAAAATATAAGGATTTTGCCGATGTTGTAACTTATTTAGAAGAGGTTCAAGAAGATATTTCAGAAAACGTTGAGCAGTTCGTAGAAGGACCTAAAACTCCAGTAACCCCTACCCCCTTTCCAGTTCCATGGTTGCAAGAGATAGCTTTTAGAAAATATGAAGTGAACGTAATAGTAGATAACTCCGATCTAAAAGGCGCTCCTGTGGTTCTTGAACATAACCCGACTTATCAAAACCTATTCGGGAGGATAGAGAAGGAGGCACAATTCGGCGCTTTAACAACAGATTTAACCATGATTCGTACAGGATCTTTGCACAAAGCTAATGGTGGGTACTTAGTCATTCCTGCTGAAGATTTGTTTCGAAACATATTATCTTGGATAGGGTTAAAAACGTCTTTAAAGAGTGGAAAAATTACCGTTGAAGAACCTGCTGAACGCTTTGGATATATCTCTGCAAGAGGTTTGAAGCCTGAGGCCATCCCATTAGACATAAAGGTAGTTCTCATAGGAAGTCCTTATATCTATAGTTTGCTTTACGCTGGGGAGATGGACTTTAAAGACCTGTTCAAAGTTAAAGCAGACTTCGACACCACTATGGATCGAACAGGCAAGAACATTGAAAATTATGCTTCCTTCATTTGTACCTTCTGCGAAAAGGAGGGTTTAAAACACCTCGATCAATCAGCTGTAGCCAAAGTAGTCGAGTACGGCTCTAAATTAGCTGCAGATCAACAAAAACTCTCCACAAGGTTTGCGGATATAAGTAACCTCATTTTAGAAGCCAACTTTTACGCTGAGCAAGATAACTCTGAATTAATAACCGCTGAACATATCGAAAAGGCTATTGAAGAAAAGAAGTATCGATCCAATCTTATACAAGATAAGATGCAAGAGACAATAGAAAGGGACATTACCCTCATCGACGTAGAAGGCGAGGCTGTAGGACAGGTAAACGGCCTCTCAGTTCTAAGCGTAGGAGATTATACGTTTGGAAGACCGTCCCGTGTTACCGCTAGCACAAGCTTGGGTCGAGACGGGATCATTGATATTGAACGAGAGTCGGAGCTAGGAGGAAACATCCACACTAAAGGCGTGATGATCCTTGGCGGCTACTTGGCTAATAAGTATGCGCAAGACAAGCCCCTTAGTCTCTCGGCACGCCTCGTTTTTGAACAGAGTTACAGTGGAGTTGAGGGAGACAGCGCCTCAAGCACGGAACTTTACGCTATTCTTTCCAGTCTTTCAGGAGTTCCTATTAAACAATGTTTCGCCGTCACTGGTTCGGTAAATCAAAGAGGCGAAGTTCAAGCCATCGGTGGTGTAAACTACAAGATAGAGGGCTTCTTCGATGTCTGCAAAGCCAAGGGCCTCGCAGGCGAGCAAGGAGTTCTTATTCCTGAAAGCAACGTACAACACTTAATGCTTAAAGAAGAAGTGGTGCAAGCCGTAAAAGAAGGCAAGTTCCACATATACCCCGTGAAGACCATCGACCAAGGGATAGAGATCCTCACAGAAGTAAAACCAGGCGAAAGACAACCTGACGGAACATTTGAAGAAGGAACAATAAATTACCTGGTGGATAAACGCCTGAAAGAAATGGCAGAAAAGATGAAAGAGTTTCAGCGCTAGTCTAAAAACAAAATAAAAAAGAATGAAAAAATCGTTTGATTCAAGACTTTCAAAAATTTGCTTGATACCCTTCCTAGCGGGTAATCTGGCTAAGTTTTCTATCCCTTTTTTATTTAACTCCTTTAAGTCGCCTTGTATGATACTTTTACCTAGTTTTGCTTAGGAACAGAATAATTCCTAGTTTGGAGTCGACTAACTTAACTTATTTCTTCTAGAACTTTTTCTATTTCTTTATAGTTTGGTTCTATTTTTGGGTCTTCTGACACCCATACGTAACGAACAATACCTTCTGTGTCTATGATGAATACAGAGCGTTTAGCAGCTATGTAACCTTTAAGACCAGCGAAGTCTGGTGCTGCAACACCATAAAGCTTTACGACTTCTCGATTATAATCGTTTAAGAGGGGAAATTTTAGCCCGTTAACCTCAGCGAAAGCTTTGTTAGTAAAGGGATCATTAACACTTATTCCAACGACTTGTGCCTTTAAAGCGTTCAGCTTTGCCATAGAGTCTCTGAAAGTACACATTTCCTTTGTGCAAACTGAAGTGAAAGCACCAGGATAGAAGGCCAAAACTACGTTTTTGTCAAGGAAATCCTTTAAATTTCGAACTTTTAATTCGGTGTCAGATAACATAAAATCTGGCGCCTTTTGGCCGACCTCTATTTTACTTCCCATTTAATTCGACCTCCTTTATGCATTTCGGTATACTCGGCTTATGGATATTTTTTAACAGTGTTAAAAAAGTTCATCCGAGCTTTATAAAATTGATTGTATTAAAAAAAACGGAAAGGAGAGCTCTGTTGACAATTAAACTGAAAAAAATCCTCAAAAACTGGAATTCGACTATATTTCCCCTTAGTAACTTTTAGTAATTTGCATACTCTACCTTTCGCAGCCTTAGACAAACATTTTCAAAAAAAAAAGAGGGGGATTGATAAGGGTTTTCTTGTCTTTGTGTTGGCAAAGGAGAAGCTAAACAAGGAGAGTTATGTCCGCATCCGCAGCAACATCTAGGAAAGCTGCCGCACCAGCGATCTCGTCTACCTCAGGAATCAAATCCTCTTTCTTTACACCAAACATCTCCATAGTTGGACTGCAGGCGTAAATTTTCACCGATCCTGAAGAGATCATTGTCTTCAGCAAATCGTAGGGCGTGGGATAATTAATTTCCTTTAGCTTCTTTTTCAGCTGTTCTTCTAAGTGTTTATAAGTGGCCGGTAACCCAGCTTTTTCTAACTCCCCCTTTACGAGCATGTTAAGGCCCCAGAAAGTGAAATAAAGGTGAGTCTCCATATCCATGGCTGAAGCAGTAGAGCCAAGTATGAAGGCACAATAGAGCCTATCTAGAGTGCCGCTGTGAACTATTATCGCCAACTTTCTCTTTTTTTCGGCCATAAAATCCACTCTTTTTCTTGCTTTTTCCAATTTC
>JBHLKN010000091.1:0-7452 GCA_048886645.1 Candidatus Hodarchaeota archaeon
TGTCTCGTTAACCCATGAACTATTAAAATTGTAGAACATTTTTGGAAAATCTATAGTAGGAGTTTTAGAACCGCTAGAAGTAGAAACTGTTAAGAAGGAGGCTAGGGGAAGATTTGAGAAAATATTAAGACCATTCCCAAAGCGGTGATTAAAAGGATTATCACGATACGAGGCATTTATGTTCTCATTTTGCGAGGAAGATGGTAATTCTGGAACGAAAAGGAAAGCTGAAAAACCCATTAAGACTATTAACAATACTGACATCGTTTTCTTACAGGCTTTTGCTTTCCGAACCCAACAAAGGATAGGGACGCTGTTCATCAAAACCATATGTCTCCTTAAAAAACAAAACGTTTGAAGAAATAATTTGACGAAATAAATAAAAGTTTTGATCGAGGGATAATGTATAAAGGTAACATAAAAAGCTTTACATCAATTTTCAAATTTTTGGAAGTGGAAAAAATGAGTTGTATAGAAGAAACTGTGAATAAAGTTTATTCCTGGCTTGAAAAAATGGACCTTAAAGGCATCATCAAAGTGGAAACTGAACCAAGACTTATCGTTAACTTCGGTATTGAAGATCATGTGTTTCAAGTGCATGTTTTAGTGACTGAAAAATGGATTAATGCTAAAGCTTTAATAGCTTATGTGGCCGATATACCCCGAGCAGAGCGACGAAAAGTTTACCGTCTATGTTTAAACTCAAACTTTGAACTAAATGAAGTAACTTACAGTACCGACCCCGATCAAGGAAATATTTGGGTGGAAACTGATATGCCTTGCGAATCGTCTTTTAAGAATTTTAAGGTAGAATTTGGAAGCATTCCTTTTGGGATTCACCATTTTGTAACAGAGATAGCGCCTAAAATAGATTTCAGTATCCGGGATACAAGCTATGTGTAGGTTAAAAAGGCCTGTTATTTTTAAAGCCTGTTTCTTTTGATATTTTTTTATAATGTCTTTTTGGGATTTCTACAGCCGGGATTTTTTGTTTAAAACTTTTCTTTTTTTCTATTTTTCTTCTTCTTCTTTTTCTAATTGTTTTAGTATGTTTTTTTAGTTGGGGGAGTTTTGTGGTTTATTTGAAAGATTTTAAAATTTTTTTGGAGGTTTTTATGGTAGTTTTTTTAAACTTATTTTGGCTTGTATGTATTTGGTGGTTTTAAGGTATGGTGGATGGCTGTGTTTTAGGTGTTGCTGAGAAGCCTAGTGTTGCTCGTAGGATTTCCCAGATTCTTAGTGGTGGTAAGGTGGCTAAGTTTGAAGGGATTTCGAAGTATAATCCTGTATACTCTTTCAAGTTAAATGGGGAGGAATATCGGTTAACAAGTGTTTTGGGTCATATTTTAGAAAGTGATTTTCCTGATGAATTTAACAGTTGGAGGGCTGTTGATCCTCTTTTCTTGATTACTGATGCGCCTGTAATCAAAAAAATAATTAAGGAGAACTTGAATGTTGTGAAAAATATTAAGAAAGAGGCGAAAAATGCTAAGGAATTAATAATTATGACGGATTATGATAGGGAGGGGGAAAACATAGGGCTTGAAGTTTTAAACATGGCTTTAAGCGTTAATAAGAATATTAAAAATGTTAAAAGGATGAAATTTAGCGCGGTTACGCGGCCAGAAGTAATGAGTGGTTTTAAAGCATTGATTGATCCGGACAGGAATCTTAGTGATGCAGCGGAAGCTAGGCAGGAAATAGATCTAAGGCTTGGAGCGGCTTTTACAAGAAAGGCTACGTTGTCTGTTGATAGTAGGATAAGGGGTAAAGACGTTATTAGTATTGGTCCTGTTCAAACGCCTACTCTCGGTCTTGTTATTGAGAGGTGGGAGTCTATTCAAGAATTTGTTCCTCGAGATTTTTGGTTTCTTAAAGCTTTTTTGAAAATTGATGGGGAGGTGGTTGAAGCTGATTGGGCTGAGGGGAGAACTTTTGAGAAGGAAAAAGCAGTAGAAGCTTATAACCGGATTAAAGATGAAAAAGAGGCTTTTGTAAAATCAGTTACTGAAAAAAAGAACATGATGAGACCGCCAAGGCCTATGAACACTATAACCTTGACAAAACTTGCAACTCAGATCCTAAACATTTCAAGTGAAAAATGCATGTACATAGCAGAAGCTTTATACAACGCTGGGATTATTAGTTATCCCCGTACGGAAACTGAAAAATATCCAGCTTCGCTAGATCTTAACAAAATTCTTTCTGACCATAAATCCCATTCTGTTTGGGGGAAATATATCGACCAAAACCTGCTTAAAAAGCCTTTAAAACCGACTTCTGGTAAGAGGGATGATAAGGCACATCCGCCAATACACCCAACTACCGCTGTAGAAAAAAGTGTTCTCCAAAATATGTCGGAATTTAAGAAAATAGGCGCCATTGCTTGGGCTGTTTATGAGCTTGTTACGCGGCATTTCTTGACAACTTTGAGCGATTCAGCAGAATTAAAGCGGAGCAATATAAAGTTTACAATAAAAAAGGAAGTATTCAAGATTACGGGTCTTAGAATAATTAAGGAGGGATTCCTTGAAATATATCCATATCAGAAAGTTAGTGAAGTGTTCTTACCGAAAAAGGAGCTTAAAGTTGGAGATATGGTTCTTGTTGAAAAGATAGAGCTCAAAGCGGGGAAAACGGTGCCCCCGAAACTTCTTCGGGAATCAGAGCTTATACGTCTTATGGATAATTCGGGGCTTGGTACGGATGCTACTATACCTCAACATATTCAAACTAATATAAAACGTTCTTATTTCCGCGTTTTAAAAGGTAAATCAAGGTTTATCGAGCCTACTGGGAGAGGTGTAGCGTTAATTCGATCTTTAAAAAAATCTGTTCCTATGCTTGTAGACCCGGAAATCAGGGCTTACATAGAAAGGCAGATCAGTAAGATCTCAAAAGGAGATCTAACATATGAGCAAGTTGTTAACGAAGCAAGGGAAAAAATCGGCGAAATATTTCTCACTTTTTCTAAAAACATATCAGCATATTCAGAAGAAATGAATAAATCGATAGCCGAAGAAAAAGGTAAAGAGGTAAAATTAAAAAAAGTAGGACAGTGTCCAATTTGCGGTGAAAACCTTACAGCAAAAAAAGTGGGTGAAAAAAGGTTTGTAGGGTGTTCTGGTTATCCTTCTTGCAACTGGATATTTCCCCTCCCCCGCGAAAAAAAGATCAAAATAGGGAAAAACTTGTGTCCAAAATGCGGGTCTAAGCTGCTGTATTGGTATAGGGATGATCGTATTTTTGAGATATGCGCAGGTTGTAAAACTTGGTGTTGGAAGTGTGATGATAGACAAACATGCCCAGCACTAAAAAAGTAAAAAACAAAAGTTTAATGGTTTTTTGAAAAGTTTCAAGTTAAAGTTCTAGTAAAATCTTTTGATTCTTCTTTTTCTAAGTGGAGAACTTTAAGGAGGAAGAAATACCCGATGAAGAGAACCATCCAAAACATTATGGCGCGGATGAGAAGGGTGGCAGCTATTGCTCCTATAGAGTTTTCGGTTATGATGGCGTAAAGCTCTGCCATGATTATTTCTAAGATGCCTAAAGCACCGGGTATCGCTACTGGAAGTATTTGAAGCACGGTAACGATGGTGTAAACCAACACGATGGCAGTCCAATCTATATCTATCCCTAATCCTTTAAAGACGAACCAAGCCACCAATGTGTAAAGAAGCCACGCCAGTCCAGCGATAAAGCCGCCAATCGCTAAGATTCTTTTGTTTTGCTGTAAAAGGTTTATCCCTTTGGAAAAGTGTTCAGCGCCTTCATCTATGCTTGCATCGATACGGTTGAGTTTTTCTTCAAATTTTCTACGGCTGAGACGATTAAGTCCTCTAACTATACCGTGAGCGATTCTTTTAGGTCGCTCCGGGTGGTTGCTTATCAATATCGCGGCCACGAAAACTGCTATAACAAAGGTGCAAATAATCCCCATAGCTAAGTTAAGCATTAAGGGAAACTCGTATCGTAAATTCAGGACAATAATGCCTATTAAAGCGCCTCCAACAAAGGGGAAAAACATCAGCAAGCGATGGGCTACTATTGAAGCAAGAACGTTACCGTATGTCGTGCTTTTATCATTACGTGCAAAAAGGTATGTACGGGTGGCTTCACCGCTTATACTGCCACTTGGAATCATGGCGCTTATAAAAAGGGAAACCATAGTCATGGAAAAAGCTCGGCCAAAAGTGGCATGAACATTTACGCCTCGTAAAATAACCTGCCAAGCAAGAGAATACAAAGCTAACGCCATAATGGAGGTGATAATTGCAAGTATTAAATAAAAAATATCAATCTCTCTAATGGAGTCCCATAAAGCATCGGTATCTGTCATAAGGAGGTATATAATTAAAAGCAGTAAACCTACTCCTAAAAGGGCAAAATCTCGAGCCCAAGGAACTTTTAAAAAACGTTTAACTCCCTCACTACCAGAACTTTTATCATTATTTACTTCGTTTGTGGGAGGGATGACTTCTTTTTCGGGCAAAAAAACTACCTCAAAAATGAAATTTTGGTTTTTCGCGCAAATAAGTATTCCATAAAGACTATTTATTTTTTTGTTTAATTTTAAATGAGAGTGAGAGACCAAATTAAAACGGCGATTAGGAGGGGGTTCCAGAAATTATCTCCCAAAAAAACGTTTCTAGGGTTTTCAGAAAGTATCAAATCAGTAAATAAGATTATAAATGAACCTAAAATTACCGCTATCAAGGTTAGATCATCGTAAAACTGCATCAAAAGCAATCCTACAATAAAAGCGCTTAAAACGCCGAAAATTGCTCCTGCTATGGTCTTTTTTTGAGTAAAAGGTAACCGATGGCTCCCAAGACCGATTCCACCCACAGCGGCTAAAGCATCTCCAGTCCCTGCCATTATCGCAGCTGCTACAGCCACATATTCCTCAAACAAAATAATGCAAATGAGAACAGATGAAAAAAAGGCTACATAATTCGCTATTTTTCCTTTTTCTTCTTCCCTTGCAAATCGATTAAAATAGAAGTTTTCGTGATTCAAACGCCAATACTCAAAAAAAGCGATAGCAAACAAGCCAAAAACTGATAAAATTAAAAGTAGGGGCCGTCCAAAAAGCCAGTACAGGAAAGGCAAAAAGAAGACACCACTATGAAACGCTTTTCTTTTCGCTTCAAACTTTAAACGTTCACGCCTGAGTAAGGATTCGTTAGTGTTTTCTGGGTTCAAAAACTACTCACCAATAGAACTTTAATCACTTCATGCCCGCCACAAGGCTTATCCTTAAAAGCTTTCATAAATATTTTACTTTTTTCACGATCAATTTTATAAGAAAGTTTACTTTTAACCTCGACGATTTTGCTTCCTTCTAAAAGTGAAAAATCCCAAACTATCACAAAATCATATGGAGCATTTTCCTCCTCCGATATCATTTCAACCCTATTCTCTCCTTGAAAAAAATCAACATCAGCATGGATCTTAAAATGTAAACAAGGACGCTCAAAATCTCCCTCAAGAAAGGATAACTTTACATCCTCAACTACTAACCTTTTCTCCAAACCATTAACCATAAAGATATCCTGATCCAAAAAAAGCTGCATATTATTCTTAATAAACTCTAATTCGCCATTTAAAACTCCCATCTTCAATAAGCCACGATACACCCCTAAAGGATCATGATAAAAATAGGTTAAATCTTCTAATATTTTCTCAGGATATACGACAAATTCTGCCTTAGCATAAACTGGAATCTCCTCACTAGCATTCATAAAAAAGCAATCCTATAAAACCTTATAAGAAATTGAAAAATGCCTTATTGCCAAAAATTTTATCACAATCTGTTTTTAAGTTCTTTTAACAAGGGTATCTCTTCTAATTTCTTCTCATCAAGCATGGACCAAATTATCTTCGGATCCTCCTTTTCCACCCCGGTTCTTATTATTTGTTTAGGGGTTAATATGATGTCTACTAATAGATCAAAGGGCTCTTTTGGAATCTCTTTATCAACGATCTGAAGCTCATGCACAGTAGTAATTACCGGAGTCTCACGCCGCATTTTTCCTAACTCGCCAAGAATTCCAGCCTCTATCTCTGAATAACCTTCCCCCTTCCCCAAACGTATACCTTGTTTTGTCACTGCTACAGACCCAGTAACTTTAAGATCCAACGGTGGAAGATCCCACGGTGAAAGGTTTATACCATATCTGTAGGCACCGCGAATAGTTGAAGCTTTACCATAGTACTTTTCCTGGATTTTTTGCGGGTCAAGAAGCAAAAACCCTTGCCTTATACGAGGCGTGGCCATTATCAGTTTTTTACTGGTTTTTAACACAGTCTCCCTCACGGGTCTTTGAGGACTATCAGGGTTACAAAAAACAACTTCTGCTTTAATAAATTCAGGTAAAGTTTTTAATTTTTGTGCAACGGATTCTGCCCCTAAAAAGTTCGGAATCCTACCACGAACAGGTCTAGGAAAGCGAGCAATATTCTTCTCCTCAAGGAGGCGCCACACATCCTCTCTTATACTGGTTTTTAAACCTTTTAAATCCAAAAACTTAACACCTTACAAATACAACTTTCTCTTTTAAGTTTGAAGATCGTTATAGTACTACCATTTTATTCTATTTTAGAGCCTTATCGGTTTACATAAATTTTTATCATATGATGATTTAATTTTAACTAAGAGATTATTTTCCCTTACCATTTTATGTTCTTCTAGAGCTTTATCGGTTTACATAAATTTTTAAAAATTAAAGGATCTATTTTATCTAATTAGTTGAGGGACTTAGATGGCTAAACGAAATACGTCGGAAAGTAAAGAAACAAAGATCTATAGATTTAAGCGAAGAGGAGAAAAGGACAAGGTTAAACCTCTCAACCTGATTATTATAGGAAAAGATGGAAGATGTCTTTTTTCCCGCAACTTTTCCGAAATTGAAGGAGATAAAGAAATAGACCCTGACTTAGTAAGCGCTTTTCTTGCAGCTTTTTCCTCTCAAGCAGCAAGAGTATTTAAAGCACGAGTATTCACACCACCAATAGACAGACTTTCTGGCGGCGATACAAGCTACATATTCGAATGGGGAGAGAAACTCTTCGTAGCTTCCGCTATAAAAGACGCTTCAGAAGAAGAATTCAGTCTAACAATCGAAAAATTGCGGAAAAAATTACGAGAGTTTATTTTCCTTATAGAGGAAAAATTTTCCGACTTTATCGAAAATATTTACGTGGACGATTTCATCATAACAAACCTTGAAGAACTAACTAAAGAAATGTTCAGCGAATATATGCTACAAAAAGAAAAAATAGACCCCTCAGCCCAAGAAATTGAAGGAGATAAAGAAAAACTCTTCTTCGGCTGGGCAGGAGCTTCCAGCTACAACTACTACCAACAAATAAGCATACTAAAAACCTTCCTTGAAAAGAACAAAATAACCAAAGAAAACGCTGAAAAACTCATGAAACTAATGAAAACAC
>JBHLKN010000092.1:0-7429 GCA_048886645.1 Candidatus Hodarchaeota archaeon
TTACTATAACACGAAATGTTTATATATTTTCAACTGAATTTTCTCGAGAATAATTAGAGGCAAACTGAATTGTTTTAATTGCAATTCTTCCCTATTTGAGGTGAAAAAAATGGGAGTAACCACTTTTGAAGGACTAGGTTCAAAAATGGATGACTTCGTAGAAGCTCTTCTCTCTGAACTATCAGCAAGGGGAAAGACCATAAAAAAGAAGGAAGCTATTCCAGATGGAGTTATGATTCAAACTACAAACAGTTTAATGACCAATGGTAAAGCAGAGGTACGACGTGTTGGAGATGATTTGCAATATACATATGGCTCATCATTAAATGTTTCTGCTGGTTCAGTATTGTGTATACTCTTCTTAACTTTGATAGCAATAATCTTGTATTTTGCGAAAAAAGGCTCCGCAGAGGATATGATGCTCAGTTCTGGACAGTCAGTGGTAGGAAGAATGAAATAAGTAGAAATAACAAAATAAGGATTTTATGATACGCGATAATTCGCTAATAAAAATCCTCTTTTTTTTTAAAAATATTAGAAATACTTAAAAATGGTATGTTTTCTTTTTCATTTTATGCCGCTGTTAGATTCCCCCGAACTACGTTTTATTCTATTGTCTCATCATCCTAATTGTGAAAAGTTTGAAAATCATACTTTCAATATACGTGGAACAAGAGTATGTGTTGGATGCTTAGCGTTTTATCCTACTTTTATTATCGTTTTTTTTAGTGTTTATTTATTAGTATCTCCTTCTATAAATTATGTAAAAATTATTTATCTGGGAATTCTTCAAAGTTCTGTTTTATTATTAAATTTTTTAGGTTTAGCAAAAACGAAAATTACTAAATTTATAACGAAAGTAATTTTAGGTAGCGGGATTGCATTTATAGTAGTTGGAATTTTAAAATCTCCGCTTATTTTTACCTTAAAATTACTAGTACTAGCTATTTTTTCCGCTGTTTTGATGATATTAAATTATCTACGCATAAAAGTAATGATAAACATATGTAAAAAATGTGATTTAAATAAATCTTCTTCCGGTGAGCTTTTTTGCTATGATAAGCTCTAATAAGTTGCTTTTTGCCCAGAAGTTACCTAAGAATTCCTTATTTTAAATTTATTTTTTTAGCAGTAACTGATTATATCATACTATTTTTTTATAGGTTTATCACACGTCCTGTTTTTTTCTTGTAACTGCTTTTTAGAAAGAGCTTGCTTCCAAGGCCTACTTGGTTTTTTGGAATGAGCTCTATTGTTGAATGGTTGAACTCTATCGCATCAATCTCCTTTAACAAGATTTCTTTCGAGTCTGTTCCTTTTTTTATTCGCACGGTTTTTGTATCCCGGTCTATTGAGATTATTCTGCAAGGATAGCCAGTTTCAGGGTTTTTTTTGTCATACAGCCACACAAGCACCTTTGCTTCTTTTGCTATCCATTCTATAAGTTCTTCTCCTTCTTCTAGATTTTTCGTATTAATTTCTATGGTGAAGGGGTTTAAGTTTATGATAAGCTCGCTTCCCATATACTGTTTTTCCTCCCCGTTTCTTTCATCTTTTAATGTGAACATTGTTTCGTTCAGGCTCTCTCCAAGAGTAAGATTTAGCCTCTTTAATCTGGTTTTTCCTCCTTCAACGAAAAGCACTTTTTTTCCATCCATTACCTTAAGCTTCTCTACCGTTATCCCGACACCTTTTGTAATGACCATGTTGCCTCCAACATCAAACTTAAAGAAAACCTCCATCTTCTCTCCGTTAATTTTGACTTCATGTCCTCTAAGGATTCCCATTAAACCGTTTGGAAGAAGATATTCCTTCCCTACTTCATAGGTTTCAAACCGGTAATCCATTGGATTAATCGCACTAATCCCTTCCCTGCTTTTATCTCTTCCATCCTTTACTTTAACATCAAAAAGGAGGGGCGAAAATATTGAATCTCCTTCCCTTATTCTAACTATTTTTCCAACGATAACGCTACCCACTAGTGGGGAAAAAGGAATCCCTATATATTCCCCATTAATATGTTCTAACTCATAATGTTCCCTTAACCCTGATATCTCCACAAGTTTATGAATTCCATCTTCCCCAAACTTTTCCCCATACTTTTCATTAAGAAGCTCTTCCATTTTTTCTACATAATTTTTCAACCCTTTTCTTCCTTTTCCTACTACTAAAGCCCATGGTAATAAGGCACACTTTGTTGGCGATAAACCTTCATCTACCATGGCAGCGATTCTTAAAGCCGAATAAGGATGACTCATGAAAATGTCAATAGCCGCCCTAGCCCTTGAAGGTTTAACAAGGAAATTTCGCAAAGATTTTGCAGCACTAAACATGGCGATCTGATACTCATCCTCGGTAAACTCTTCCTCAGAGAGCAGTTTCACAGAAATTCCCGCAGCTCCCCCTATCCCGGTGTAAAATCCTTCAAGGGTATACAAAGCTTTCGCTAATTGCGGTCCGTACCCTATATTTTTAACAGCGCGATCAGCTCTACCTTCCATGGTTCTCATAAAGATAAAAATAATAACTCCCAAAGCTAATCCTATTAGGTAAAAGGTAAGAAAGCTCATAGCTTGTTGAGCAAAAGCATAGTCGTAAAATGTGGCTGGAATGCTGAAAATTTTCCTAAACCATAATTCAGCCCCTATAACGAATAAAAGTAGTAAAACGTGGTTTTCTTTTAAGTGAGCCATTTCGTGGGCTAAAACTCCCCGCCATTCTTCCTCTGGAAACTCAGAAGGATCATTACAAACTAAGGCGATCCTTTTATCAAAAAAAGCTCCATAGGCAAAAGCGTTAAGAATCGGGGCGTGAACAATTCCCAGTTTAATATTACTCTTAACCCTCATTTTCTCCTTTACTTCTTGGAGGATAGCTTTAATCCTTTCATCTTCTAAAGGCTTTATACCCATCAAAACCCTTAGAGCGGGACCTGAAACGAGATAGATTAAGAAATTTACAATGAAAAGCGTTTCATAAATTCTGCCAAGGGATATAAACCTCCAAACAATAATGTAGGCAATTAAGTATAAGAAAAGGTAAAGGTATTGGGGGGAGAGAAATCGCGAGGTTAGAATGTATTTTTTTCCAAAAAGGAGAAAACTAAGGATCAACATTACCCAAAAGGAAACACTCAGCCCTATTCCGAAGATCCTGTTATCATCATAAATTTCTGCCAATATATATGATCCGAGGATGATCCCGTAAAAGACTGTAGTTATGAAGATAAGCTTGTTCCAGATGGGATATTCTCGCATCAGCCAGCTTTCAATAACAGCCATAACAAAGATACCCACAAGTATTGCCATCAATATGTCCGCGCTAATCATCAATGTTGCAAAGGTTGCCATTCCCATAAGAGAAAAATCAAGGGACTCATCATGCACTCCATGCCTTAAATATTTTAAAAATTCGGCTAAGAAAATCACGAGAAAAATCAGGAAAAACAAGAATCCTGTTCCGCGTAAAATCAGATCAAAAATATCTTCGAGAGAAAAAATCTTTCCAAAGAAATCAAACACCGAAAATTGTTCATTGTTGTTCAGCGTAATCTCCACCATGTAACTACGAAAATAATAAGTTAAAAAACCATTGCCAAAATAGGATACCTACTTTATTTCTAAAAACGTTTTTTGTATGCTTTTTCTAGTTCAAATTTTGCCCTGCTTGAAATAGCCATTACGCTTATTACTCCTGCTTGTACAGGGTCAGTGATAACCATATCCGCCTCTTTTGGGACGCTTCCTGCCATGTTTAAACTGATAACCGGTATCCCTGCCTTTTCCCTTAACTCTTTAACCGCTTTAGTGATTTCGCCGCCCATAATCGAGCCTGCAAGAACTAAAATACTTGCGCGGTGTAATCTTGAAACAGCGCGAACAGCTTCCGCTATCTTATATTCGCCGACAAGAGGGCTGGTATCAACAGAAACTTGTTCTCCACGAATGTTGTGTCTATCCGCTTCAGTGATTGCTCCTAAAGCTACCTGTGCTACTTGTGCTCCTCCCCCAAAAATTATCACGCGTTTACCGTAAACTTCAGAAAACAAGGGAACCTTTTCGACCCCAATAACCCCTTTAATATTTTTTAACTCCTCTTCAAGCTTTTTAGGATCTTTAATACTCTCAATTTCTATTTCCGTGTGCGCGGTTTCATCAAACTCTTTATAACTATGTAAAAACGTGATATTTCCTCCATAATCATAGATTTTAGTTGTAAACTCCATTAAAAGACCTGGACGATCGTAACTTATAATCGAGAAGGCTATCGCTTCTTTACTCTTATAAAACTTGGGACTTTTAAGCCACTGAAGCCTCTGCAATAATTTTTCAGGGATATCCTCTTTTGAAACGTTTTCCTGCAAAAGAAAGTCCTCCAAAAAATGTTAAAACAATTATACTTTAGGTATTATCCATTTTTAAATATGACAGGATTAGTTTCCGTAAAAAACAAAACTATTTGTACGATGCTATATAAAAATAATTAAAAAGAAAGCCTGATAAAAATTACAAAAAGTTAATGTTTTTAGTGTTTTTTTTAAGGTGTGTTTTTTATGGAGACTGACGCTTTTGTTGAAGAACTTCGCGTTAGGAAGATCCGGCATGGGACCGTTATCGATCATCTTCCGGGAAATACAGCCCTTCGAATTCTTAGTCTCTTGGGCTTGCCACAACAGGACACTTTAAGCGTATTAATAAATGTCGATAGTGGAAAGCTGGAGAAAAAGGATCTGATAAAGATCGAGAACAGATATTTAACCGAGGATGAAATAGCCGTACTAGGTTTTATAGCTCCAAATTCAACGATAAACTTCGTAAAAAATTATGCTGTCGTCAGTAAGAAAAAGCCCGGTCTCCCAGAAACTCTAAGAAACGTAAAATGCCCAAACCCTGTTTGTATATCAAACGATCGTGAACCCTCTCAACCGTTATTAACGCTCAAAGAAAAAGAGAATGAATCTTACAGATGCAAATATTGTGGAAGGGTTTTCTCAAGGGAAGAAATCGAAAACGCTATTTTCGGTCAAAGTTAACAAAGTTAGCAACACGATAACTTCCAAAAGATTTTTGATCAGCTTTTTATTAAGATAGAAATAAGTAATAAAAGCATTATATGCCTCCAAAAACTTAAAATATATATTTTATGAAACTTTCTAAAAGTTCTTAACTAATTATCACAACTAAACCAGTTCTTATAGGTAAAATTTATTAAATCCCTGATGAACATAATAAGAATTTGGAGAGTTATTATTCATGGCGCTAGAAGCATTGAGACAGATCCGCAAGGTAGAAGATGAAGCAAAACAGATCGTAGAAGATGCGAAAAAAGAAGCAGAAAAAATAGTGAAAAAAGCTAAGGAAGAGGCAAAAGCAAAGGCGGAAAAAATCCTTGAAGAATCTCGTTCTAAAGTTGAAAAAATGAAAGAAAACGCGGACAAAACTGTAGAAACAGAGTCAAAAGAAATCACAAAACAAAACGAAAAAGAAATCGCGCAACTTTCTGAACTTACAGAGAAAAATATGGGAAAAGCCGTAGAGCTTGCTAAAAACTCCATCATAGGAAAAACTTCCTAAAAAATAAGTATGAAACACAAAAAAGGATCCTTCTCCCCAAAAATAACTTAATTTTTTGGTGATCTCCCGTGAAAATCGCTGCTATAGGCGAAGAAGATACCATAATAGGTCTCCGACTAGCTGGAATAGGCGACGCTTTCATCGCAAGCGAGGTATCAGAGGTAAAAGCAGCTATAGAGAAAGTCCTTCAAAATCCCAACATAGGTTTGCTTATTATAACCGAGCGCCTCGCGGAAAAAGTAAGAAACATAATCAATGAAATCATGGAAAGACGAACAATACCAACAATAATAGAAATACCTGATCGCCAAGGTCCCATTGAACGCGAAGTAGACCCGATATCAGAGCTTATAAAAAGAGCAGTCGGAGTAAAACTCAAGTGAACTACCCCGCCTTTGCGGACGGGGCTTCCGTACATGTTAAATGAGATTCGTGCCATTTGACCACGTTGCCCGAGTTCACGCGGGGATTACAGTTAGGAACGTTTTCTAAAACTCCATACTGATACGTTTTAAGGATGTTTATAGCCCCGATAACGTCGGGGTGGTTTTTGTAACCGCATTTACTACACTTAAAACTTCCTCTTTTCGCGCGGTTTTTCCTCTTCCTATCACCGCAGACTGGACAGGTCCTGCTGGTGTATTTTTCGCTAACCTTCTTTAACACGATACCTACTCTTTTAAGCTTGTACTCTAAGAGCGAGGTCAGCGTATAGAAGTTCCATGAGTGGAGCTTCTGGTTGGTCTTCCTCCCAAAGATTTTTCCTTTCCCATTGTTCGCTTTCCTTATGTTTTTTAAATCGCCTACCACAACAGTCTTTATGTTCTTTTTTTCGCAAGTTTTCACGATATCTTTGGCTATGCAGTGGAGCTGGTGTCTTATCTGTCTTGCTTTCTTCCTGTGGAGCTTGGTTATGTTTTTACTGTATTGCTGGGTTTTTCCATCCTCTTTTTTCTGAAGCTTCTTCTGAAGCTTCTGGATCTGCTTGTTGAAATAATATTGGGTTGAGAGGATTTTACCGCCTTTGTATATTCGAACCTCTCTGTTGGCTGTGTCGTAGGTCGTTGCTATGTTCTTTATCCCAAGATCTATCCCCATTATTTTACCGTTCTCCTCCTCCTCTTCTTCTGGGTCTGAGATTTTGTAGGTTAAGTTTGCAGTGGTCATCTTTTCCCCGTTTCTAAAAACTATTGTGAGAGTCTGAGGTTTCTCCATCTTGCGTATAGGCGTTTTCGGGTTACCTTTAACCTTTACCTCTATATTCTCTCCGAGGAGACTCTTCGTGGTGAGCCTTATCGTTTTGTTGTCCATGATTTTGAACTGGTAGTTGGTGAAACGGAAAGTTGAAGGATGTTTGGGTTTTCTGAAGCCTGGAGGTCTCGCTGTTTTATCCCCGTTCTTCCTTAGGGTATACCAACTTCGATAGTTGTGCTCTAAGGTTTTCAAGATCTGTTGAACTGTGTGAGAAGGCAAGAGTCTTGCCAGTTCTTGGTTTCTCAAAGCGTAGTACTGCTGGTAGTAGTTAGGAATCTTTCCCGTTTCCCTCCAAGCCTCACGCCGCTCATAGTTGGCTAGGTTGTAGAGGGCCGTTACAACCTTGCCCATCCGTTTCAGCTCTTCTTTATGAGAGCAGATCTTTAGCACGGTTGTAAGCCTCATTTTCACCCAAAAATGTTTATACAAAGATTCATATTTAAGCATCCCTAATAGACATCGATCTTGATTCATCTCCTCCCTTACAGTAGCAGTTTTCTTGCTGTATGAAGATAAAAATTTAATTAAATCTTGTTTTATTTTTCGGTTGTTGGTGTTGTTATTAAATGTTGGTAGTTAAGATTGGCGGTTCTCTGCTTGAA
>JBHLKN010000093.1:0-7304 GCA_048886645.1 Candidatus Hodarchaeota archaeon
GTTTTCGGCGGTTTGGAATTCTTTTGCTTCTACTTCTATGCGGTATCTTGGTGCGCCTAGGGAGTATATGTCGATTTCGGATTTTTTGCCCGCTGTTAGCGCTTTGATGAGGGCGTCTTTGATGATGTCTATTCCGTTTGGTTCTGTGCTGTTTATTGAAAAAACTCCGGATATTTTGACTTTTTTAACTTCTATGGATGCTTTTGCAAATTCTTCTAGGATTTCAGCCCATTCTTCTGGGATTCCTGCGTTTATTAAAACTTCGGCTCCTCCTTCAAATGCGGCTTCTAATCCCCCGTAACTGCTTCCAAATTTTCTTTCCAGAATATCATTCACTTCCTCCAAGCTGAGGGTTTCCACTCCCATTTCTTTGATTCGTTTTTGGGCTAAGTTGAGGAGGTTTGCTGCTTTTTGAGCGTTTTTCCATGCTCGGAGTGTTTCGCGTTTTTGGGAGTCTGAGACTCGGCGCATTGATACGTCGACTTGTCTTTTCTGGCGGTTGACTCGGAGTACTTTTGCGACTGTTTTTTGTCCTTCTTTTATGTAGTTTCGGATATTTCTTACCCATGTGGCTGCGATTTCGCTTATGTGGCAAAATGCTTCTTCTTTTATGTAGGGGTATTCGTCAATTTTGAAATAGGCTCCGTAAGGTGTTACTTTGCTGCAGGTGACTATTAGGAATTCACCTTCTTCTGGCATGTCTTCTTCTTTTTCGTAGTTTGTTTTTTTCGGCATTTTTCTACAAAACCCCTTATTGGTATAAAGGTGTTCTAAGTGTTTGATAATAAATATTGTTTATAAGTGTTATAAAAAACCTTTAATATTCCTAAAATCTACAAAATTTAAACTTAAAAGTAGTATTTATTAATGTTTACTTTTTTTGTTAAAAGTGAAAGTATAAAAGTGATTTTTAGTAATTTGAAGAGTAGGAATTGGTATTAAAGTTAGTTTTGTTTGGTTGAAAGGGGTTTTTATAATGTTCATGATGAGGAAAAGGAAAAAGGTGATTGTTTTAAAGCCTAGAAGTAGGTTTCTTAAGGTTAGATGTAGGGATTGTAATGCGGAACAAGTAGTTTTTAATAAAGCGAGTATGAGGGTTAATTGTTCGATTTGCGGTGAGCTTCTTTTAGAGCCTACGGGGGGAAAATCTAGAATTTATGGCGATATTATAGCGGTACTTGAATGAAAACTTTTTGTGGAGATTTTAATGGGGGCTTTTTTCAACTTCTGCCCTTTTTAGAGGGTATAGCCTTTGGATTATGAGATTTTGTTACAGAAATGGCGGGAAATAGGAGAGAAAAAATGTGATTATGAATCGTTAATTGATGAGGGATTTATAGAGGAAGGGAAAAAATTTCTTTCAGAACTTAAAAGTATGCAGGAAAAAAAAGTCTCAGAACTAAGAGATGCTTTATCAGAGGCGATATATTTAAGGGCAAAATTTATGCTAGAAGAAATCTTGAAACTTGAAAAAAAAGAAGAAATATGTCAAGGAGAAAAAGAAGGAATAATAGTAGGAGAAGAAGAAAAAGTAGGATCTAAAAGTGAAAGAAGAGGAGGAGTAGAAGAAGAAGGAGAAGTTTCTAGGGGGATTCCTTTTCAAGAAGGGTCGAAAGAAGAATCTTCGCTTTTGAAGGAATATATTACGGTGAGAATTTTAAAGGATCTACCGTCAGTGGTGGGACTTGTAGGGGGAAAACTTCACGTTTTTGGCCCTTTTAAAAATGAGGATATAGTTATGCTTCCTAAAAAGATTGCTGAAACTTTTATAGAAAACAATGTTGCAAATCCTATTCAGGTGAAAAGTTTAAGCGTAAAAAAAGAGGAAATATAGAC
This sequence comes from Candidatus Hodarchaeota archaeon, assembly GCA_048886645.1. Lineage (GTDB taxonomy): Archaea > Asgardarchaeota > Wukongarchaeia > Wukongarchaeales > Wukongarchaeaceae > Wukongarchaeum. The sequence continues at coordinate 1,837 of JBHLKN010000093.1, forward strand.
ATTGAAGTATAATGCCTATTTTTCAATTCTTGGCGCTAGGAAATAGGTTAATTTGCCTTGGCCTGGTAGACCAAAGGAGAATTTTATGGGCATGTCTGAGGAGAATTCTACGGTAACTACGTCGGATAGAGAAGCGGCTTTTATCATTTTTGTGAGCATGTCGACGGCGTACATTGATTTTGAGCTTTCGGAAACGTTGTATTCATGGACGCCTTCTCCATCCTTTTCTAGGGATATTTTTACTGATTGTCTTTCTCCTCGGGCTTCTATTCTTAAAGCATTGTCTTCTGCGATTATTTCTACGTATTCTCCAGCGATTCCTGCATCTTTTAGTGCTTGTTTTAATAGGTCTGAATCTAGGCTTGTTTTAACGTTAAAGTCTATCTCTAGTCTGGGTAATTCCTCGGTTTCTAAACTTAGTATAGGTAGTGTGAAGATTCTGGTAGCTTTTCCCATCAGTTTTATTCTAAGTCTTCCTCCTTCCTCTTCGCTTGTTTCAAGGGTTAAAGCATCACCAGCGCCTGCTCTGGAGGTGATCTTTGAAAGTTCATCAAAATTAACCCCGAGGATAAAGTCTTCTTCGCAAGCGTAGTCTTCGAAAAAGGTTTTATTGAGTTCTAAATCGACCATGGCAACGTGACTGGGATCCATTGCCCTGAAACTCAAACCCTCCGGGCCCAAATAATAATTTCCCTCATCAATTAACACGCTGATAGCATCTACAATCTGGGCAAAGATACGCGCATCAGAAAGCTTCGCTTCAAACTTACCGCCCATAAGATAAACACCCCAAAAGAATAAACAAAAAACCTGAAAAAAGTACGTATAGAAAAATGAATCCTAAACTTATGAACTTATCCCCCTTTATTTTTCGTTCCACCACTTAATAAACTCTGCTCTAATTCAACAACCTTTCTATAAAGTTCCATATCCACTCCCTTTAATCTAGTAAGGGAAACCGTCGTTAAAACAACTTCTCCGCCCTGATCCAAATCAACGCGACCCATAACCCTAACAATATCCATCAACTCAACTTCCTCTATCGCTTCGAAAACATTGACCTTTAAACTTCCAGTACCATCATCTAAAACCAAATGCCCCTCACCCATCGAAACAACAGCGCCCAAAACACGAACCCAGACACCATCATCCTCCCCACTAATCTGGCCTATAAACAAATCCTTTGCAGGAGAAAAACTACCGGTTGCAAAATCCAAAATACGCATCTCCTTTAAAATCTTCTAAAAACCATTGATGCGGGGGACGGGATTCGAACCCGCGCAGGCCTACGCCACTGGGTCCTGAACCCAGCACCTTAAACCAAAAACTTTTTGGCCGGACTCGGTCACCCCCGCCGCTGGAAAACAGAACAAACATAAAGATCATATTTTAATTATGCTTTAAGGGTTTTTAACCTAAACCTCCCAATTTTATAAGCTGAATTAGGCAATTGTTATATTTTTGCTAGTAGTTGTAAAAGCACTCTTGGAATCTGGGAATAACTCTGAACTTCTCTATAGCGACCCCTACCTAGTTGAGTCAACCTTTTAGCGATATGTCTTCCTTGGGGATGGACATTATGAGGATACCATTGAAGAGCATATGCAGGATACGGGTTAGGCGTCGCGATCACGTGGAGTTTTGGAAAACGACGGGCTACGGGAAAAGGTTCTCCTCCTCGATTATAATTGCCATCTGATATCAAAATACCCCATCTATGCTTTTCCTTAGATTTATTAAGCTCCTTTAATCCTTTCTCCAAAGCATCTCTTATATTTGTAAATCCTGCAGCTTCCATCTCTAAAACCCTATCAACAAGCGTGTAAACATTTACTTGTTCATCAAGTTTTTTCAAAGTCTTTGCCTTGGTATTAAAAACAACTACTGCATAATCATCATTTCGCATATGATGTGCTAAAACCGCTGTAGCTAAAGCTGCATTGGTAAGTTTATCCCCATACATACTCCCACTAGTATCCAACATGAGAGCGCCAACTTTCTTCTTTTCCATTCGCTCTATACCCACAATATCCTTGTAGGTAATTGTAGAAAATATACCCTTTTCCAAAACCTTTTCCAAAGTAGCGTACTCATCAAACTCTGTAATCTGTTCAGGTATATAGGGAACATGATGGACCGTTTCACCCCTCAAACCCTTACCATGTATCCTACCACTGCTACGTAAGATAGACTGGGCTGCTAAACGCTTAAAAATAGGTCTTTGTTTTGCAGCGGCACTCACACCACGCAATAAATACCACATTTCAACAGGGATTTTGCTGCCTTCACTAGCTTTATCAGAGATCAGCCGAACACCATCAGCGGTACATATAGGCTGTGCAACAGCAAAAATCCTTGAACGTGCCAAAATCATTAAGGCTTCCAAATTCTCATACTCAATTGCTAACTCGGTTAATTTCTGGAGAGTTTGTAAATCAAGTTCATTAACCAGTCTTTGAAGCTTTTGAGGAACACGGCCTTCAACAATTTCGGCTTCTAAAATAGCCCTATCATCGACTTTGCCTGCAAGCAAAACTTGCCTACCCCTTGAAACTTGGGGCTTACCTACTTCCCTCCCTTTCTTCAAAAATTTTCTCTTTTCTGCCTCCCGAGGATGTCGCGAACTATATCCTCAATAATCCTCTCGACACTTCTTTCAACGCCATCTTCAACCTCAATTTTAGTTGCAAGAGCCATGATGCAAACTTCTATCCAAATATCAATAGACCTTGATTTATACTGGCGCATAATGCTTCCAATGTCTATTGCCCCCCGGACAGAGGATCCTCTTCTCAAATCTGGATGATTACGCGTAGCCCGAGTGATCTCTACAGCACTACTTATTACGTCACGATCTCTAATATGTGACCTAAGAAAAACGATCTGCCTCTCTTCTACCTCAGATTGATGTACAAGTTTTACCCAAACGAAACGATCACGAATCGCTTCGCTCAAAGGAGAAACTGCCACATACTCCCGAGGGTTCATAGTAGCGATGACGCAAAAATTAGGACCAGACCTAATCTCTCCAAGCTTGGGAATAATCATGAAACCTTCATCCATAGCGCTCAACAAAGCGTTCTGGGTACCTTCTGGTAAACGATTAAGCTCGTTAATAAATAAAATGCCATCTTCCTTCATAGAACTAGTCAAGGGACCTGGGATAAAACTATCATAACAAAAACCTTTTTCAAGGACCAATGGAGGTTCAAAGTGCCCTGTAAGCCTAGAAGAATGATATTGCTCATCCCCATCAATCCTATACAAAGGCTGCCTAAAGAACCCAGCAATGGCTAAAGCAAGCGTAGTCTTACCCACTCCCACATCCCCTTCCAACAATATATGTTTACCAGCAAGCTTTGCTGCCAAACATCTCCTAAGCTCAGACTCCCGGCCAATAATGCCAAACCTTCTCCGTAAAGCCTCGGTCAAAGGAAGTTCTTTAGATGCTTCATCCTCAGCCTCTTCAACTTTCACCTTCGAGCTCTTCCCTTTCGTCCTCGTTTCACCCATAAAAACACACTATCCAAAATTAGATCTTATTTCACACGTACGCCCCACTTTTATTTATATCGGTATTTTAAAAAGATAAAATAATCCAAATTAAACATCCCTAACAAAAAAACAATAAAAAGAAAAACACATTGTTATGACAAAAGAATAAAACAAAAAGTAATCTTACAGATCTCTAAAAGACAGGGATTTTGTGGTGGGGCCTGTGAGATTTGAACTCACGTGAGCGGGTACCTTCGACCTATGAAAAACCTCTGGAGCCCGCCATGCTACCAAGTTATGCCTAGTAGCCAATTTTGCTACTTTGTCTACATCAAGGCCCCACCGATGGCTCGAATCTCCTGAGACTGATCATCTTACATCACAGTACCCAATCCAGATCATCGCCAATTAGGGCAAAAATTTGTCTATTTAACCTGCCTGTATCTTAAAAAAAGAAAGGTGTTAAAAAAACTTTACGGTTTAGTTAGAAAAAAAGAACTGAACATTATCTATAAGGAATCCATCACTACAACAATCTTATGCCATTAATTCTGAAAACACTATTAGAAACACAAACTAACAAAAAAAATAGGAAGCTAGAGAATAATACAAACCACGCCCTTATTTGATGGAAAAACTCGCAAACTGAAAAAACTTAAAAGTGATAATTTAAAAATATAATGGCTTTATAAGAAGCTGTTTAACGGAATTTCTTAAAAACTTCAATAAAAAAAGAAACATATAAAATAAAACTGATTCTTGTTTCCGTTATCAATTAGAGTAAAATAAAATTATAAAAAATGTGAAAAATCTTTAAAAAGAAAATATTAATAATAATTAAAAGTAATTAATATAAATAATTAAGAAAATACGCAAAAAAAAGAAAAAAAAGAAAAACAAAAAAGAATAGAGATCGGTGATACCATGGAAAAGATAGAATCGATAAGTTTCCCCTATAAAATAACAAGTTCTGGTAACACACCAGCCATTTACATACCAAGAGAAGTAAGAGAAATCTTGGAAATTACTGTAGGTGACTATGTAGAAGTTACCATTAAACCTATCAAAAGGAATTTGAAAAATCTAGATAACGAGGAATGAAAAAGCTTCGCTTTTGCCATTAAGCCTATTATTTTAGGCTGTCTTTTTAAAAGTGGGTTTTTTCCCGCTTCTATTTCTTTGTTTTTTTTAAAAATTTGGAGAGGATTATTTTTTTATACCAAAGTTGCTGTTTCTATGTTGTCGGTCCTGTGGTGGGCGCAGTTATTGCGGCTTGGCTTTATGATTACATGGTCTTAAAACCAGTAGGAAAATAAAACTAAGATAGATTAGAAAGAAGGTAAAACAATCACGATAACGCACTAAAATTCGAATAAAGGGTCTTTTTTCCCTTTTTTAGGGGCCCTTCTTTTGTTTTTTTCCTTATTTTTTATCCGCCTCCTTTTAGGGAATGGAGTCTTAAATGGGAGATGAATTCTTCTACAATCTTTTCTTCATCTACTATTTTCCCTCCATCATCTTCTTCTTCCTCCTCCTTCTCTTTTTTTGTTTTTTTACGTAATTTTATTTTTATTTTTAGCACAACTTTGTTTATGCCAAATGGTCCTTTTCCATTATCTTTTATGAAGCCTGAAATCTCAAGTTTTTTCGTTACTCCTTCAAATTTTTTAAAATCATTTTCATTATTATTACTAAAGCAGATCTTTCCTCCTTCACACTCGATTGTTTTTAGGAGATTTTTTGTCCATTCTTTGATTGTGCCTGAAAAGTTGAATGTTTTTTCAAACAAAATTGTTCCCTTTCCTTATTTTTGATGAGATTAGGAGGGTTGATTTAAGAGTTTGTTTTTAGTTTTATTTTTATACCTCTCGTGTTGTTTTTAAGAACGAAGATTATTTTAATCATTATTAAATTAGTTAGGGTTGGTGATTAAATCCTATGGTTATTAAGGTGAAGTTTTTTGCAACTTTTCG
>JBHLKN010000094.1:0-3388 GCA_048886645.1 Candidatus Hodarchaeota archaeon
TAGTGTTAACACAGCATACAGATTTAGTTTTAAGAGCGGTGATAGATACTCATCTTGAGTTGGGTTTTGTTGATTCTGGGCCTGAAACTGTTCCTGCGGGAGTACTTACGTGGTTTACTGTTTACTTAAATGATACAGATCATAATGAAGGAATTGCTGGTGCGAATTTAACCATTTTAGGAGTAGAGCATGCAAGTTATGTGGATATGAGTCAGAGTGTGGGTCCTGGGATGGCAGGGTACTATAATATTACGGTTTGGAGTAGTGAAATTTCTGGAGATCAGTCTTTTAGAATTAAAGCTTATGCTTCCCATTCCCTTTTTGGTGGTGGAGATGTCACATTTTATCTTAAAGTTACAAAAAGACCGGTTAATCCAGAAGTTTTTACTCAAGTAGTAAGCGTGACTCAGGGAGAGGATGCAATTTTTACGTTTGCTTTCAAGGATGGGATTTCTAATTCGACTTTAGAAGATGTTTTGGTATCATTTTTCTGGGAAAGAGATTTAGGGGAACTTGAGTATGTTGAGGATGAAGGGGTTTGGAGGCTCGTTATCAATACGGGGGATGTTGAACCGGACCAATTTTTGATTACGGTAAGTTTCTTTGTTGATCCAAATTATGATGACGGCACTTTTGATTTGACGTTGATTGTTAATGAAAAGCCTCCAAGGGAGGGTATTCCTCTATGGGCTTTTATTGCTTTTACATTGGTTGTAGGGTTTGTTTCTGCTGGAGCGACTGCATGGCTTGTTCATTTTAGGAAGCCGTGGATTGTGAGAAGAATAGAGGGAAGAATAAAAGCGTTAGAGAAGGGGGATATAACTCCTCCTGAGGGATTGTCTCGTGAAGAAACCGTAAAAGGTTTAATGGAAAAAGACTTTAAAATAATTAAGGAAAGATAGGGGGTTTTTGTTTGCCTAGGGGATTAGTTGTTGCAAAGTGGGATGAGACTAAAGGATCTGAGGTTATTGGAAAACACCCGGAAAATTTGGTTATAGTGGAAGAAGATATTATTAGACTGTTTACTTCTCATGCAGTTGGTGATAAAAGCGAAGGATATCTCCATATGAGTTCTGAGAGCTTAAATTTTTCAAGCTATTATGCGATAATAGATGATACTCCTTATTTAGGTGCACTTGTTTTAGGCTTAGGAGAAGATCCTGGAGATTTCAAGGATATAATACCGAATTATTTTTCAAAAATGTTTTTGACAATTAGTGAAGGAAAGCCTATAAATGAGACTTTGGAAACTACATATAATGAGATTTTGGCTACCACGATTTTTTCGGACGAGCAAAAAATTTTCCTAGTTTTTTGTGAACCTGTAGGAGTTCAAATTTTTAGTCTTCTCACAGAAGAAGCATATACGCGAAGCGAGATTCTTCAAAGGGTAGAGGATAGGTTTGGTCAGGCAGGCTCTCTTTTGAACCTTGAATATTATGTTTCGGCTTTAAAGGGGGCAGGAATGGTTAAAGAGGATAGGATAACGGGGATAGCAGAACCCGTACTTTTTTTGGTCAAAGACGCGGTTTTGTATAGAGCACCGCCCAATGAAGTGATAAAGAAGGCTGGAAAGCTTCCAATAGAGGTAAGAGATGAATATATTGAAGATGTGAAAAAGTTTTTTGAAGAATATGAGGTAGATGAAGAGGACAGCGCGTTTTTAGCCATGGCACTGCTGGATAATAAACTCTATGAAGCGTTCAAGAGCTTGAGAGATGATTGGCATTCTTTCGAAGAACTAATTAAAGATTTGCAAATAGACGAGGAAGAACTTGAAGAGATTTTAACCAAGTTGGAAAGTTTAGACTTAATTATTAGGCTGTCTGATGAAGAGAAAACATACGTACTTTTAAAGACAGATTTTAAAGCCAGAACCTTTCAACCAAGCTATATGGTGGATCGCATTACTGAGTCGTTAATTGATGGAAGGATTGGCAGAGACATAGCAATAGAACACTTAAAACTGTTGAAAAAAGAGTTTTCATGATTATTTTTTATTCCTCTACATTTTTATGTGATTTTTTGCATATAATTATAGTAAAGGAATATTTTCATTGTCATTATGTTCGGATGTAATTATTCCTCGAAATTTTTATTTGATTTTTTGCATATAATTATAGTAAGGGAAAAGTTTTTTTGCATATAATTATAGTAAGGGAAAAGTTTTCATCATCATTATGTTTTGGAGGTAATGTTTTTGACAGAGGAAGAAAAAAAGGAAGAAGAATTAGAAATAGGGGGGGAAGATGAGGAAGCTGGAGAAGAAACAGAGGAACAAGAAGATGAGGAAAGCAGAGAAGAAACAGAGGAACATGGTGAATGGGAGGAGTTTAGTGATAAAGAGGCGAAAGAACTTTTAACGACTATGGGGCTTTCGGAGGTTGAGGTTGATCAGTGGGTTCAAGATATGAAGAAAGGAGAAATTGGACCTTTTCCTGTTATTACAGTTGATGATGAGAAAGTTGAGAAGAGTTTACCTAAATTGGATTTAGAGCGGCCTTTTGAGGGTGTGGGGGGGACTTTGGATAAGCTTACTGAGCTTGTCGAATCTATTAGAAAGCTCGAATCAGGGCTTATTTTGAACTTAACTGAGTGGATTCGGGAAATAAAAGAGAAGATTTTGAGTTTAAAACAGGAAATTACTACTCAGTTTATTGAGCGTTTGAAGCTTAGGATGTTTAAAAAATTTATAGAGAAAAGTTATGAGGACGCTGTTATAAGCAGTTTTGAGCCTCTTGAAACAGAAACTTTATCGGAATATATAAACAGATTGGGTAAGATTTTTCGGGAATACAAGGAAGATATAACGGTAACAGAAGAAGTTTTGCGAAAAACAATCGTAGAACAAGAGAAGCTAATGAGAGAGCATGTGGCTCTTTTAAAAAAGGAAGAACAAGAACTTATAAAACAAATCAAGTTACTTGAATCAAAGGTAGGGAGTGCAGATGAGGTTTTAGAATTACGAGAGGATCTTGCGAGGGTGGAGGAAGAAAATAAGGGTTTAAAGATGAGGATGCATGATCTTGAAAATATTAAAGAGAATTTAGAAGAAGAGCTAGGAAAGCTTAGGGGAGCAGGAGATGCGGTTGAAGAACACATAGCAAAAATTAGAGAACTGGACGAAAAGCTAGGAGAAATAAGGATTGCAAAAACCCGGTTGGAAGAGGAGTTAAAGAGGACAAAAATAGATCTTGATGAAAGTAGTAGGCTTCTTGATGCTGCGGATGCCGAAATTGAAAGTTTAAAGTCAGAGCTGGTATCTTTAAGGCCTAAAGCTACAGAAGAACTTGAAAGTGTGAGGAAGAAATTAGAAGAAATGCAGAAACTGGAGGAAGAAAATAAGGGTTTAAAGATGAGGATGCATGATCTTGAAAATATTAAAGAG
>JBHLKN010000094.1:3488-7217 GCA_048886645.1 Candidatus Hodarchaeota archaeon
TAGAAGAAATGCAGAAACTGGAGGAAGAAAATAAGGGTTTAAAGATGAGGATGCATGATCTTGAAAATATTAAAGAGAATTTAGAAGAAGAGTTAGGAAAGCTTAAAGGAGCAGGAGAAGCGATCCAAGACCAAGTGGCAAAAATGAGGGAATTAGACGAAAAGTTAGGGGAATTAAGAATTTCAAAGAGCCAGTTGGAAGTGGAGTTAAACAGGGCAAAAATAGAGCTTGATGAAAAAAGTAGGCTTCTTGAGACTGCAGATACTGAAATTGAAAGTTTAAAGTCAGAACTGGTATCTTTTGGGCCTAAAGCTACAGAAGAACTTGAAAGTATGAGGAAGAAAATAGAAGAAATGAAGGCGAAAGAAAAAGAAACGTGGGAAGAGACGAAGGAGTTGCGTCAGAAAATTTCAGTTTTGGAGAAGGAATTAATTGAAAAGGAAGAAATGTTGGGAGAAATTGGGGAATTTGCTGCAAAAGAGGAGGATTATAAAAGAAGGCTTATGGAACTTGATGAGTTGAAAGAGAAAATTAAAGCGCAAAGAAAAGCGATTTCTACGATGAAAATCGTTGTAAAAGATGAACCTAAGTTTAAAATTCTTTTTGCATGCCAAGATGTAGGAGATAGAGGATTGACTGAGGATGAGATAAAAAAGTCACTAGGGGTTCCTTTACCATTGGTTCAAAGATATATTATGGAGTTAATGGATCTAGAGCTACTGAAAGAAGAAAGAGGAAGATATACTGCAACGATTTGAAAAGTAATTCCATCCAAAGGATTGAAAGCCTATTTTTATAAATTAGCCTAATATAATAACTAGGCTGTTTCTGGCAGAGACAGAGTTAATGTCTTTGTCTAATGTCTTTTTTTAATAGTATTTGTAGGAAATATTATTAAGATATTAGTTGGTTTAAAAATTTTAAGGGATTAAAATTGGTTTTGCAAGTGGATGAAGCGTTTGATGAAGCTATAGATATGTTGTTTCTAAGTAGGGAAAGTTATGTTCAGGCTTCAAACATATTTCATAAGGCTGCTTCGATAAGACAAGCGGTTTTAGCAATGATCGTTGCTGCAGACAGTTTTTGCCATATTGTAAAATATGATTCCCCTTTAAGCAAAAGCATAAAAAATGAAGTTCGAGAAAATTTTGGGGAGTATAGGGAGTGGGCATCGGCTTTATCAGCCCTTGAAAAACATATTCCAGAACTTGCAAAAAACGATTTGCCTAATCGTCTTAATCGCGCGGTTTCAATACTAGAACACAGTCATATGCCCGATTTAAAACATCTTTTAAAAGAGGATTTTAAGGCACTTTTTAATGAGTCATGGAACTTTATTATGAGTCTTGCAGAAATCATGAAAAATATGTAGATTTTAAGGGAGGGTATCTTAGGGAGAACAGTTTTTCATGTTAGGTGGATTAGGTATCCGCAGTTTATGCATATTTTTTCGTTATTTTCTTTTTTTAGGGAGCTGCCGCATTTTGGGCAACAGTTATGTTTCACGTATAGAATTTTGTCTTTCTTTTTAACTAACACTATTCTATGTCGGGGTATTTCGTTTTTTTCAAGGAAGTTTTCAAGGCTTGTTTCGACTAAGGTATCGAGATCTCGATAGGTTATTGAGTATAATTTTGAATTGTCTGCATAGAGTGCAAAGGAAATTATTTCGTCAAGATTAGGTTTTTTTCGTTTTTTCTTAGGAATTTTCAATGAAGATCCTCGTTTTTCGTCTTATTGAAGTGTTTTTTAGTTTATGTCGATTTTTATTCCTTTTTCGTTGAGTTTGTTTTCTAGTTCTTTTTTTATTTTTAAGATTTTTAATTTGGCTTCTTTTTCCCGTTCTTTTTCTACTTTTAAGCGTTCATTTAAAGCGTTAAGGTTTTCTTCTGTTTCTATGATGGCTTTTTCGGTTTTTTCTTTTTTTTCAAATAGTTCCGCGTATCTTTTTTCTTCTTTGATTTTTTCTTTTCGTTTAATTAGGGCTAAAAAGGTAGTGTTCGCTTTAATGAGTTTTTTGTTTTTGGGTAAGTTTTGTATGAACTTTTTTGTTTTTGACAGAAGTTTATCGTCTAATTTTAATCTTTTAGCCGAAATAAGTTCTTCGATGGTTGATAAAAGGCTTTTTAACTTTGGAAAGTCTTGTTCTTCTTTTGAAAAGGTTTTAACGGGATCTGTGAGATAGTTTTCCGCTATGGCAACTATGTGTCGCGGAACTGCAATGGATCCTCCTTTTGCTTCATTTAACAATTTTTTCAACGTCTTTTTTAATTTACTTAGTTTTTGAAAAACAAAGGTTCTGAGCTGTTTTTCTTCGATTTCGAGCTGTTTCAGCTCAGCTAAAATTTCTTCTTTGGAAATGGATTCTAATTCTTCTTTTAGCTTATTTATTTCACTTTCTGTTTCTGCGATCTGGTTTTCAATATTAGAAATACGGGGAGAAAAAGTTTTTATTTCCTCATTTAAACTGTCTAATTCCTTTGTTTTATTTTCTATTTCTTCAACCTCTTTAAGGATTAAAATCTCGTTTTCTAATAGTTTTAGGGCTTGTATTTGCATTTTTGAAAGTTTATCCAGATCCCCCGCAAGTTTTCTTAGCTTGAAATAAAAATGAGGTTTAATTCTTTGGATATAATGAACACAAATTGGGATTACATGACTGTAAACGGCGCCTATTTCTTCGGTTAAAGATTTTAAAGTACTTGCCTTGTGATCTGTGGGAACTTTTAATTTAGAAATAGAGTTAGAAACTTCTTTTGAGAGTATGTTAACCATTTTGACGGCCTGTCCATGACCTTTGATTCTAGATTTTGAGAGAGCTTCCATTCCTTTAGATAGTTCTTCTTCTGAAACGTTTTGTAGATCGTTACAAACTTCATTGAGATCATAAAGCAAGCGTTCAAAATCTTGATAGAATTTTGAAAGTTTTTTTTCAGCTTTTTCAAAGTCTTTCCGATTTTCTTTTTTAAAAACTTCCACAATATTTGAGGAAAGCATAATGGTCAGCCTCAATTTAAGATATAGGCTAAATATTTTCTCATATGCACAAGTTACATGATGATTCGGAAACGTAAAGTTCTTTGTGTAAGTTGCAAATGATAGGATGTCTTAAAGCGTTGCAGGTATCACAGATAATAAGCAATACTTCTTCAGGAGCGCTTCCTTTAACGATTTTTTCTGCGATTTTTATCCCAGCAGCTTTAATTTGCTTATCATTCGTTAGTTCAAGCACTTTTTTATCAACCTTATCGTTTAACCATTTCGACACGGCAGCTTGTGTTACATCTAATTGTTTCGCGATCTCTACTTGTGTTTTACCATATTTTGTAAACAGCTCTTTAGTAGTCACTATTCTAATAGCAGGTAAAAAATATTTTACAACGATCTCGCAGGCTAAACTTGTCAAAAAGACCACCAAAATAAAAACTAATATTAAATGTAGTTTTTATAATTATATTATTTTTTAATAGTTTAGCTCTTAATAAATGCAGGAAAAGTTAGGATTATTGTCTCTTAAATAAACTAACACTTTTTAATCAATTTAAGTGCTAAAAGACTTAAAAAATTCTCATATGGAATTTGAAAAAAAGAAGCCACTAGTATAATATACAACTTTGACAATAGTTAAATGATTTCATAGAGGATTGCTAAGGATAGGAAAATTATCTCGAAACTTATTGTAATTGTTGAAAATGTCATGTTGTCTTTTTGTAGAAGTTTACTTGCCAA
>JBHLKN010000095.1:0-7124 GCA_048886645.1 Candidatus Hodarchaeota archaeon
ACTTTTACGTCTGCAAAGATTTTTGTGTCTATTTTTAGGTTGGAGCGGTATCTTAGGGTTTCGTGGGCTTTTCCTTGGATTAGTCCTTGGTCTGTGAGCATGGCGCTTATGTGAACGTTTACGCGGATAAAAGATGCTTTTGTTGCAAGAGCGATTGCAAGGGCACTTTTTGCGTCGTTTCTTAGTACGTTGATTCCGAGGGGTACGCTTATTTTTTTGCTTATTTCGTAGCAGATTACAGTCATAGAGGTTATAGTCTCTGGAGGCACACTTTCTGGATAGTAGGGGACATCACCGTAATTTTCTACTATGATGCCGTTAATCCCTCCTTCCTCGAGTTTTTTTGCGTCTTCTAAGGCTCTTTCAAGGATTTTCTCTATTTTTTCTAAGTTTCTCGGGGCGCCAGGTAGGGGAGGTAAGTGGATAACCCCTATGACTGGTTTTTCAGTTTGAAAAAGGGAATTAAACTCTTTTATTCGCATTTTTAGATCGCCGAAGTTAATGGTTATGGTGTTAAAAACCACTTTGGTGGAGTTTTTTCCTTTTCTATTTTTGAGACTCTTCCTTCTTTTTCAAGTTTGATGAGGTGGGCGAGGGTTGTCGTATGGTCCAGGAAGGTTTGGAGAGGTTCTGCCCAACTTACTCCAAGGAGGGCATTTGCCTCCATACCTATCTCTTCAAGGGTTGTTTCTTCTTTGAAGGATAAGACATCGAGGATGGTTTCTTCTCGGCGTTTATGGGCTTCAAGGGAGTTTCTAACAGTGGCATAAGCTTCTTGACCTAAGAAAGGCTCATCATGACTTGGACAAAGGGCTTCCATGCGTAATTTTAACGCGAATTCTAGAGCTTTTTCACGGGCGGAAGCACTACCTGTAAGATCTATAAAATAATGATTATAGTCACCCGGATAGTAGGTGACTTCATCCCCTACAAAAAGAGCTCTTTGAGCTGAACTAAGGTAAAAAATATGGCCCCCACTATGGCCTCCAGTATAGACTATGAAAAGTTTTGTGCTACCAAGATCGATTTTATCATCGTCTCCCAAGACACCGTCAACCTTTACCTTTTCAAGCTTTCTAAAAGGGTCGTCGTACAGAGAGAGGGATAAGCGTTTTCTCCGTCCTACTTCGAAGTGTTTAGTTTGCATCATAACCCTTGGATTTTCAACAGTTTCTTGGGCTTTTTCATGGACGAGAAGTTGGGCGTTTTTAAGCTGTTTTTTCAAAAAAGATAAACCACCTATATGATCCCAATGTTCATGAGTTATTAACAGATACTTTACATCCTTCAAAGAATAATCTGGAGTATCTTCCACAGCCCTAAGGATCTTGTAATGAAAATCTGTAGACCCAGGGTTTCCTGAATCTATTATGGCAACAGATTCTTCGCCTAAAACCACGTAGGCAGACTCCGCCTCTCCCGCAGGCCCAGCTCTGCCCTTAACCCTAATAATACCAGGCAAAACTTCATAATGGGACATGATAAATCACTTTAAGTCTAAATTATTATTCACTATGCTTTTAGGGCTTTATGTTATTTTCTTTAAAAAAAGTTAAAATAGTTAAAAAGTTATTACACTTGAGTAAAATTGAAGAAAGAAAAAGGACCAAAGGGTGGATCGGGAAAGCGGGCTTTAAAAAGTGTTCGTCAAACGCTAAAAGAGGCGAAAACCGCGCAAGAGATCTTAGATCAAAAACGTAGGGCTATGGATAGGATCCAATGGGGAGCCGGTGGACCGCAAGATTATAAGAAGTTTCACACTCCCTTGGGTGTCAGAAAACGAGTTGTAAAAAGAATAAAAGGAAGTGAAAAAGAATCTGAAGAGCCCACATTTTTTGACTTCTTGATTCTCTTATTATTAATAGTGGTAGTTATTCTAGTGATACTCAGAATTTTTTAAAAGAATTAGAAAAATAGAGATTAAAAATATTCAGAAAACGGCTAGAGTTTTGTTAAATTTTGGCTAAGAATATTTTCCATGAGACTTTTAGGTTTAGGAGATCGAGATTTTTTATTATTTCTTTAGCTTTTTCTACGCCTTTTTCTATTAGTATAAAGCTTTTTTCTTCTAGTGTAAAGCCATTGCCTATTGTTTTTACTTCTTTTTCTTCAATAGCGCCTTTTAATTGACGTTTTAACGCTGACATTGTGGATATACCGATAATGCTCTCTTCTGGAAATGTTTCTTCAAATTTTTTCATTTCTTCGAAGAGTTTTTTTAAGGATAATGCTTTGTTTTTGTAGGGTATCATTATTAAGAGGAGTTCCTCCCTTTGCCATAATTTTCCAAAGATGATTTCCTCTACAAGATCGTCGTCAGAAAAGTTTTTTGAGAAAAGTTTTGTTTGGACTGTGGTTGTTGCCATTTTTTTCTCCTTAAGGATATATATGTTAAAATTAAATAAATAGTTTTTTAAAGTAAACTCTATAGACCAATAATATCTATATATATATGCTAACAGCCTAGAATAATGGCCTATTATAGGCTTTTTTCAAACTTGATTAAAAATAAAGAGGGAGAGAGGGGGAAAAGTGAATAGTAAACCATTAAGGATCTATGACGCTCTTTTTAATATTTAAAAGTTAAAGAAAACTCTATTAACGAAGATAAGAAATTTTACCTTAAAAAATCAACTTTAAAGGTTAATTAAAGGAAATTCTACTTATTGTTAGATCTCTTCTTTATTGGGAGAAAACCTGCTTTTTTAATCATGGGTTCTATAGAAGGGTCGAGATTAATTGCCCGTGTGAAGCAACCCATTGCTCGTTTTTTTTCTTTTATTGTATAAAGTGTTACACCTAAGTTAAGCCAAATTTTGCTGTTTTGTGGCTCGATTCTTAAAGCTTGATTGAAACATTTTAACGCTTTTTCAAACTCACCTAGGTGATAGAGAGTTACGCCTTTATTTATCCACGCTTTTGCGTCGTTGGGATTAATGTTTAAGGCTCGGTTGAAATATTCTAAGGATCCTTCTAATTCTCCTAGGAGTTGAAGAAGCTCTCCTTTATTTACTAAAGCTTCAACAAAGTTAGGTTCGATTTCTAAAGCACTATTAAAGCATTTTAACGCTTCTTCTAGCCTTCCAACTTTGTAGAGTACTATACCTTTATTGAACCACGAGGTATCAATTTTTTCATCAATTTCTATCGCTTTATTGAAAGAGTTTAAAGCCTCTTCATTTAAGCCTAACAGGTGTAGAACATTCCCTCGGTTGTTCCAAATATCTGGATTTAATGGATCCAAATTTAAGGCGTGATCATAGCATTTTAGGGCTTCTTCAAGCATTCCTTTAGCTCTTAAAGTTGCGCCTTTATTTATCCAAGCTTGAGGAATGTCATACTTTATTTTCAGAACATGATCATAGCATTTTAGAGCTTCATCAAATTTTCTAAGGATTCTTAGGGCGTTTCCCTTATTTAGCCATGCTTCCAATAGATTTTCATCAAGTTCTAAGGCTTCTTTATAGCATTCTAAGGCTTCTTTTACCCTCCCCATAGCGCGCAAAGCCATTCCTTTATTACTCCATGCTTGAGCAGAGTTAGGGTTTAACTTTAGGGCTTTTTCGTAGCATTCTAAGGCTTCTTCATACTTTTTTAGTGCGTAAAGGTGATTTCCTTTTTTGATAAGATTTTTAGTGATTTCAGGATTTGGCATTTTAACTAACCTTTTAAAAAGGTTATAGTTATTTTTAGGTTCTCCTCCTATTAGTGGTTTATTATATTGTCGTCATAGTTTTTGGTATCTTTTTTGTAATTAAGTAACGTCTCAGTTAGCTAAAATATATAAAATAGGAGACGGTTTATTTATGTGACTTAATTACTTTATGAAAGTTAAGAAAAAGGCGTGGTATAAGAATGGTTGAAAAGATTGAAGAAAAAATCACAAAAGATATGCTCATTGGAGAAGTAATAGAAAGATATCCTGAAACAGTTAAAGTTTTTCAGAGTCACGGTTTTGGTGGATGTATAGGATGTGTTATAGCAGATTTCGAAACCATAGAAGAAGGAGCAGAAGCTCACGATCTAGGCGTTGAGGATTTAATAAAAAACCTAAATGAAGCTATCAAAAATAAAAAGGAAAAATAAAAAGCTACAGGTAGGTGTTTTTTGTTGGAAGGTAAAGTAACAGCAGATTGGAGGCTTAGAAATATTTTAGAGATATATGGAGAAGATGGTCGAAAAGTCCTTGAAAAGCACGGTATTTGTGTTAGTTGTATTATATCTGTGGACCTAAGGATAGGGCTTATAGCTAGTACTAGAGATATCGAAATAGAACCCATTATTGACGACTTAAATAAACTAAAACAAGCGTAAAAACGCTTTATTATAAAAATAAAGGTATAGGAGGATTATTAATGCCTGAAAAAGTTACAAAGGATTGGAGCCTTCACCGGATATATTTAGAATTCGGGGAAGATGCCCTAGAGGTCCTTGAAAAGCATGATATTTGTTTAGACTGTTTCATTTCTAGGGGCTTAAAGCTTGACGCGGTTGCCTATGCGAGAGAATTGGACTTAACCGCATTGCTCAAAGATTTGAATAAACTTGCGGAAAAGAAAAAAAGTTGAGGAAAAACATTAGCTTTCTTGTTTTTTATTTTTTAATTATCAGCTTTTAAAGTTAAAAAAAGAGGGAGATTTTAAAAATCTATTTTTTTATTTCTATTTATGAATTGATTTCTTTTTTTTATTTTTAAGAATAATATTTTATGTTACTTCTATCGAAGTTTTCTACTAGTTCTAGTGGACCCATTGTAGGAGGAGTCCAAGAGGCATCAGGATATATCAGGTTCGGTAGATATTTGATTATGTTTTTCGCCATTTTCGTTGCTATGTGATTTTTTCCGAAGAGTTTGTGGCTTATTTCGTAGGCCATTTTTCTTGTAATTTGTTCGTCTGTCATACCCAAAGAATGAACGTATTCATGCAGAAGAACATGGAAACAGTAGGGTTTGTAGAGGATAGGGTTTGTCTCTCTTATCCTTCTTAGGGGTGTTTTATTCATCACGATAATGTTTGAGCCTACAGGGTAAAAAGCTCCGATGAAGCCTCCTTGTGGTGCTCCTAAGTCCATTAAACCCAGATTTAGGCCTGCTCTTCCGTAGCCTAAGACTTTTCTTACTCCTCGTTTTACTAATTCAAATATGTCTGAAAGACCTTTTGTCTCTTCTAGTCTTTCGGCAAATGTTTTTCCGGCTATTGTCATGCCTTCTATATCTTCTGTTTTCCATTTTTCGATTTCTTTTCTTTCGTCTTTTATTTCAAAGGGAAATTTTTCTTCTATTCTCATGTCTATCACGGAATTACTTTTAGCGATTAAGTAACGAATAGTTATCTATAAAAAGACTACCTTTCAAAACCTCTTCCCCTTAAAAGAGCAAGTAACTTGTAGAGTTTCAATTTTTAGCAAGTCCTATAAAGTCCGTTATTTGTTTCTGTCTCTTTTTCTCTTTAGCAAAGTTTGAAACTTTAACGCCTACCCTTCTTGCCTCAAGTGTAGTCTCGTTGATAATTTTTTCAAAGAGTTCTTTTACAGTTTTTTTGAGGGTTTCCAAGTCATTTGTAGAGTTTTTGAGCGTTTTGGATCGGGTGCGCATGTTCAGATCTGTTGTAATCATGATTATTCCGATAGTTTTGAAACTAAGGCCTTGTTTCACAAGCCTTTCATAGACTTCTTCGCATAATTGGTCTGCTTTCTCAAGTATGACATTCAAATCTCTTGTGTCTTCTTTCAGGGTGTGGATTCGGCTTATGGATTCGGCTTCGCCTCTTTCTTGGACAGGGCTTTCGTCTATTCCCATAGCGGCATTGTGGAAATAAGAGCCACTACTTTTCCCGAAAAGTTTTATCAATTTCTGCCCATCATACTTTGCTAGATCGCCGATAGTTTCAATTCCCAAGTTTTCCATTTTCTTAACGGTTTTTCTTCCAACGCCGAGAAGGCGCTTGACTGGTAGGGGAGATAAAAAGGTTTTAACTTCTTCGGGTTTGACTATGGTTAAACCGTCGGGCTTTTGGACATCGGCAGCAATTTTTGCTATAAGCTTGTTTGGTCCAATGCCTATGGAACAGGTTAGTTTTTGTTGGGTTTTGATCTCTTTTTTTATTTTTTGGGCTAGTTTTTTTGCTTCTTCAAAGTTTCCTTTAACTTTTTGACTCACGTCTAAGTATGCTTCGTCTATTCCGGCTTGTTGGAAATGGTCTGCATAGCTTTTCAAAATTGTCATTATTTTATTTGAAATTTCTGAGTAAAACTTGTGGTCTACTGGTAGGAATACGGCGTCTTTATCTTCTAGTTTCTTTTTCGCCGAATAGATAGGAATCCCTGATTTTACACCGTATTCTCTAGCTATGTAGTTTGCTGTGCTTACGGCTCCACTGTCTTCACTACGGCCAGAATACACGCATACAACTACAGGCTTGTCTTTGATGGAGGGGTTCCTTATCTCCTCGCATTGGGCGAAGAAGTAATCCAGATCCACCAACATTATTACTCTTGTTTGCAAAAGCTGCTACCCCTTAAGTGAAAACGACCAATTTCATTTTCATAAAAAAACCGACACAGACTCCATTATATCTAACTTTTTTATCATTATTTTTCTTCTGCTAGTGTTGATATTATTTCTCGGCAGAAGGCGGGCAAGTCCTTGGGAACCCTGGAAGTTATTAGGTTTCCGTCCCTTACTACTTCTTGGTCGATGTAAGTTGCTCCTGCGTTTTCCACATCGTCTTTTATGCTCATAAAACATGTTATAGTGCGATCCTTTAATATTTTAGCAGAGACCAAGACTGAAGCTGCGTGACAAATAGCTCCCACAACCTTCCCCTGCTCAAAAGCTTCTCTTACAAATTTTACGACAGCAGGATATCTCCTAAGGCGGTCAGGAGCAGTACCTCCAGGGATTAAAACGATGTCAAAATCCTTCGCATTTACCTCTTCTGCGCTTTTATCCACTTTAACCTCATACCCGTGTTTACTTTGATAAACATCGCTTGTTCCAGATCCTACAACCACAACCTCTGCCCCTTCCTCCTTCATTCTAAGAAGGGGATACCAAAGTTCAAGATCCTCATAACCATTCTCTGCAAGGATAGCAACAACCCTACCTTTCAAACTCATACCAA
>JBHLKN010000096.1:0-2415 GCA_048886645.1 Candidatus Hodarchaeota archaeon
GATGATGAATTCGAGATGCCTGCTGCGCTTGCTGTTGGTGTTCTTGCTGCAGTGATAGCTGTGTTGTTCTTTATGAAAACGCGTGGAGGAAAAGAGACGGGAGAATGGTAAAAAAAATAAAAAAATCCTTCCCTTTTTTTTCTTTTTTCTTTTTTTGTTATTTTGAAGCGGCTTTTTTGCTTAAGATTTTGTCTAAGAAGCTTTCTTGTTTAAAGAATAGTTTTTTTCCCTTTACGAACCAGAGAACCGCATATCCGGATAGTGCTAACATAATTCCAATGAAGACTGCGGCAAACCATGCATAATCCACCCGGCCGAACAAGACTATATTCAAAGCTATTATTTCCAAAATCCCACCTATGGCTATAACATTCTCTTTCATGCTTATATATCCTATAATAGGTCCGGCTATCAATACGGGAATGATTTGGATGAGAAACGCTTGTATTTCTTGATTGGTGTCATTGAGCCATTTAATGTAGTCGATGTAGGCATCGATGGTGTAAAAAGCTGCTACTATGAGTACCAGGGTTAAGGCTATGAGGTCTCTTAGACTTCCGATCTTTTTTTCTCTACCGTAAATCTCTTTTTCTAACATTCGCTCGAATCCTTCTGATGAGAAGGGTTTCGTAATTTCTCCGGTTAAGTACTCTTGGGGTATAAACTTGATTAACCGTCTAATGATCCGCTCAACTAGTTCTGGACTGTCTTCTTGGTCACATTCAACAGCGCCTAAAACCTTGCTAATCTTTCCGAAGGCGATAACGAGCTTTCTTTCCTTCCCTCCAAGAGTATACAAAGATAGCTTTAAAGCTTCTTCAGAATACTGGCGCAGCGCCACAAGAAGACCGGACATAAGTTGTTCATCAGCTGCCTCCTCTCCTGTAAAGTTTCTGTGGTAAATGCAGAGGCCGACGGCGTTTATTATCCAGATGTTTTTAAACAAGGCTAAAACACCCGACCATACTTTAGCGTTTGAATCATTATATAAGTTTTCACCAGGTTTTCATTCTGTTAGATGTCTTTTTCCTGATAGTAGTCTTTTTTCTCCTTCATTCTTTTTTATGTTTGTGATATCTTGAGCTACTTCCAGACATCCTAGATTTTCTCCGTTTTTGTTGCGAACAGAAAAGTATCGTATATGGATTAATCTGTCTTTGGAATTGGTCCAAAATTCGACTACATCTTTCTTGCCGGTTTTGAGATCTTCTAGTATTTGGTTAACGGCTGGTATGGTTTTTTCAGAGTGGCATTGTTGAACTGTTCGGCCGATCGCCGTTTTTGGTCTGTCGAAAATTCTTTCTTTCGGTTGGTTGAAGTATTGCACTATGTCATCTTTATCCACAAAAGTGATTTCAACTGGTAGGGTGTTAAATATTGCTTCAACTTCTTCACTTGATAGGACACCATTTTCGAAGGAAATAACGGCTTCTTTTTCAGGCGTGGGGGTCAAGGTGTTCATCTCTTTGTTTTTTAATTGATCAAACCTTATTATTGTCTATTCTTGAATGCTATTTTTCTTATTATTGTGTTGGGGGTTTGCTTGGCCACCAGTTGTATTTTTCTGTTACACTCATTACTGATGGGACGAGGAGGGTTCTAACAAGGGTTGCGTCTATGAAGACTCCGAGGGCTAGGAGGTATCCTATTTGGACTAGGTGTATGTTTTCTGCTATGAGTAGTGTTCCGAAGGCAGCGATCATTATTGCTGCGAGTCCTGTTATTATTGTTCCTGTGGTTTGAAGGGCGTCTATTATGGCTTCTCGTGTTTCCATGCCTTTCCAAACGTTTTCTTTTATCCTGCTTGTGACGAATAGGTCGTAGTCTATTCCCAGTCCTAGGAGTATGGCTACTGCAATTACGGGCATGACCCAGAAGATGCCTGTTTGGTCTTCTATGGCGGTTACAGGAGATAGGGCGTGGTATTTTAGTGTTACTATAGCAATGGCGAAGACGAAGGCTTGGGATAGGAGTATTGTAAACAGTAGTCTCAAGGGGATGGTTGCAGATTGTATCATTATGGCGAGAATTATGAATATAGTGATCATTACGAAGGCTAGCATGAGGGGAAATGTGTCGTATAGGTCAGTTTTAGCATCGTAGATGAAGGCAGTGGATCCTGAGACGTAAATATCGCTTGTTGTTAGTACTCCTTCGCGTTTTTGTTCGCCAATCGTTTTACGGAGGTCTGATATCCAGTCTACTGCTTCGTTGCCGTATGGGTAAACGTTTAAGACGATTTTTATCAAGGTTGTATCGTTTCCATTGTTTATGTCCACTAACTGGGGTATTAGGAAGGGGGGGATGGTAGAAAAGTCGTTGTAGGGGGGAGCCATGTAGTTAGTTATACAAGTTGTCTCATTGATTATGGAGGAATGTTCTTGGAGGATTTTTGCGTTTAAAGTGGCAAGATCT
>JBHLKN010000096.1:2515-7092 GCA_048886645.1 Candidatus Hodarchaeota archaeon
TTTTTTCTTTGGAAATTCCTAGGTCTTTCAGAAACCCGCTTAAAGACATGAGGAGTGCTGGTAGAAGGGTGAGGTTGGCGATTATCAAGAATATTACGACGCCTATAGTGCTGTAACCCATGGAGCGAGTAACTGCCAAATTAGGGATCAAAAGGGCTGCAAAGGCCGCCATTACTGTGAACCCGGACATGGTGATGGTGTGACCAGCTTCTTGAACCATTATCTGAACGCTATCTTCGTATGGCATCCCGTTACCTCTCTCCTCTTTGAAACGGCTTATCATGAAAACCGAGTAGTCAAAGCCTATACCGAGTCCCAAGGCAATCATAGTGTTGATAGCTGTTACGTAGATCTTAGTCAGCTGTCCAATCGCATACAAGAGGGCCATACTTGCTATGAGGGCTACCCCGATGGTTATGAAAGGAGCCACGATGGCTCTTACCCGTCTGAAGAGCAAGAAGAGCAAGAGTGCAATAAGAGGAAGCCCGATATATTCGCTTTTAGATAGGTCGTGAGGCATCTGATCTGAAAGATCCTTATTAACAGCTAATAATCCTGTCACGTGGACTTCTACATTTGAAGGAGTATTCTCACAGCAGGTGTTTCTAATCTCTCCTATCAGATCTTGTGCGTCTTCCCATTCTAAATCTGTCCCAATAACTATGATCGTTGTAGAATTATCAAGGTTCACGAAGTCATACCACAAAGCTTGCTGCAAAACAGGGTCAAATAAAAATATGCTCTTAACTTCTTTCACATCGGGAGCCATCGAAATAAGTCTAAACGACGTTGAATTAATGAAACTCGCAATATCAGGGTCTGTAATCTTACTCCCCTCCTCACAGTCTACTACCATTATCAGTTCTTCATCAGAGAATTCGGGGAAATTCTCCTTTAAAACAACATTACCCCTCTGGGATTCTAAATCCTCAGAAGCACCGAACTCAGGTGATATGACATCGAAGGCTTTTGGAGCAAAATAAAGGCAAAAAACGAAGAAGAGAGCCCAAATGGTTATGATCTTCTTATTATGCTTCGTAACAACTTTAGAAAGCTTTTCGAACACCGTAAACACCTTTTAAACTTACTCCTGTACCGCCTATTTTAGCCTGTTTTAACTTGGTTTTTTTGCATTTTTTAGGGGGGTGATCTATCTTCAACGAGCACCTATTTGATCGAAAACTCATATTTTTATTTTTTGATTAGAACGCGCCTCCGAATTTTGCGGAATCTTTGATTATAAAAGCTAAATAATAGAAAATATGAGCTTCTTACACATTATGTTTATTTAGTTTTAAGTTAATTATTAATTAGAAGCTATTGTTTACTGGAAAGTATTTAGGTTAATTTTTTGAGGAGAGCGTTGATATTGGGAACTGTTAGGTTGATGCGTAAAGCTATCCTTGTGGCTACAAGGGCGAGAAAAAGGCTTGCAATTTTCGTGATTATATACGCGATATTGGCAGGAATGGTCATATTATCCATAGGTAGACTAGCAGGCTACAATACTACAGGACTAGTTGACCAAAAAAGCGTAGTACTTGAAGCAACAGACTTTGATACAGTAACCTATGATGAAGCAGAACAGGACTCGACCACTTTCGAACACATAGAGGGCGTAGAGAAAGTAGTGTCCATCTACTATGTCAATTTCGAAGGTGGAGGAAATACCATAAGGATTTTTGGCATAGATCCTTCTGATAGGTGGGCTTTTGAGAATATAAAGCCGGATGTGATAAGTTCTGGAAGATATATTGAAAGAGATGGTGAAATCCTAATAAGCGAAAATGCAAATCTGACAACTTTATACAGTCAAACTGTAGATGGAAGAACTGGGACTATTTTCACAGAGCCGGGTTTAGGTGACAGTATAACTTTTGTAGCGCAGGGAGAAACAAAAACTTTCGAAGTGGTTGGGACTTTCGAAGAGGGTCAGGTAGATGATGATCCAGGAAATACTTGGATGGTTGTCACTGTAGACGACTTATTCGAGGAGATTCTGCAGGATGTTCTAAACGTACATAAAACCCAACCAGAAATTAACACGGTTCTTTTCTGCTATAAAATCGTTATTGTAGCTGAAGGAAGCGTGTTTTGGAGCGCCGTCCGAGGAGGAGGTGTTTGGGATAACGTACAAGGAATAGTGGACTACCTAGACGCTGCAACATTACAAGGAACCTATGAAACACCAGATTATACTAAAAAAGCGGATAACAAGAACGAAGTAATAGCTGATATGATGTTGATAACGGCAGCCTTATTAGGAGGTGCCTTAGCGGCAAGCATGTATGCTTTTTTGATTACAAGGTTTAGGAGAATAGAGATAGCGACCTTAAAAGCTATAGGTTATACGAATCGAAATGTGTGGATAATGGCTCTAGGAGAGATACTTTTAGCTTCATTTGCAGGATTTATTCTTGGGCTCCTTGGAATATCGGTTTACTTGGGCTTAACAGGGGAAACGGTAGTAATTTTCAGCAGAACCACGTTATTAACCGCTTTCTTGATTGTTGTGTTGATTCAGGTGCCTGCCTTCATATGGTCAAATAAAAGAACGCTAAAAATACCGCCAGCAGAAGCTTTGAGAACATTTTAAATAAACCCTTTAAAATGAAGAATGGAGGATAAAAGAAAAATGACAAGAGAAAAAAGAAATAGGAGCGGAAGAGACCTAATAATTGCTGAAAAAGTCTCTAAAGAATATAAAAGGGGAAGAGCAGAAATTGTACGGGCGATAAAAGATGCGGATATGGAGGTAAAGGATGGAGAGTTTCTCGCGATAGTAGGACCCAGCGGATGCGGGAAAACCACCCTCCTAAACCTTTTAAGCGGTCTTGACCAGCCTACGGATGGGAGGATAATTTTCGATGGCATGGACACAAGCATGATAGGTGAAGAGCGATTTCCCCTAATACGTCGTGAAAAGTGCGGCTTCGTTTTCCAAACATTTAATCTAATAGAAACAATTAGTGCGCAGGAAAATGTTGAATCGCCTTTATGGCCCACAGATCTAAATGATAGAGAGATAGAGGAGCGAGCTATATCGCTTTTAAAAGCCGTAGATCTTTTAGAAAGGAAAGATCATAAACCTTTAGAAATGTCCGGTGGAGAGCAGCAAAGGGTAGCCATAGCACGAGCCCTTGCAAACACCCCGAAAATCCTCTTTGTAGATGAACCCACAGGAAATCTTGATACCGAAGCAGGAAAAAGCATCATGGAACTATTGAAAAAATTAAATGAAGAACACGGAGTCACGGTAGTATTAGTAACCCACAACCAAGACCTGCTCAAATACGCAGACCGAGTAATAAAACTCCAAGACGGACGGATCACGGAAAGTTAATAAAAAACAAAAAAACCACATGTCTTTTACCCGAACCCCTCTAATCCCCCTACCTTTCCCAGCTTTTTCTCCTTTTTAAAAACTTGCTAGGAAACACTAGTTTTCCAAATTCCACCCAAATTCACACGAACATATAAATAAGATCCTCCCTCAAAAATTCATTTACTCTGATATTCTCCTTTTCTCTAAATTTTTCTTATACTTCTTTTCCAGCATATCTCCCACATAAACTTCTGCTTCCACTAAATCTTTTTTTCCGTTGGTTCTCACATCAATTACTACCTTCTCTCGCCTATAAAAACCTCGATCAAACGATTCATATCTATCAAGTTCTTCTATCTCTTCATGGCTCAGTCCAAAATAGCACAGTCCCTTAACCCTACCAAAACTATCTTTGATCAAAAATGGATAGGGAAAAAAAGGGTCAAGAATCTTCTTCAATCTATTCAAAACCGCTTTTTTACTCTTTGGTATACGATTAATACACCTTTTAATGACCTATTTTCTCCTGAAATAGGCGGAAACCCTTCATTCTCCCAACTCTAGCAACTTAGGCGTGAAACAGTCATTCACGACACGTTTCAGTAGACAAAGCCAAAAAAAAGACGATTGAAAGAAGATTAGTTCGAAATCATGCTTCTTGTTTCCTGCAATCAATGTGCGATCATTGTTTTAGGCATATAGTGGAGAAAAAGCGTTTTTTCGATATTTTTTATTGATAGATGCTAGTTATTTTTTTATAAATATGAAATTTGTTATTTAATGTTATTATTTTTGGTTTTATAATAAAACATGTGCCCATTTCTACTAGATATGCGCATATTCTTATCATAATTTTTAATATAGTGATCCTTTTTATTATTTTTGAATAGTTTCACTTTGAAAGTGTTGTGAATTTATTCTAAAAATAGATAATATCAAAGCGGAGAAAAAAGGCGCAACGTTAAGATTATTAAAAAAGTTGGAAGAGCTTATTAAGAAGTTGGGGAGTCGTTTAGATGGTTTCAGCTGTTACTCTTGGTATGATAGGGGAGCCGGCAGTAGAACCTCTCATACAAGCTCTGAAAGAAAAAGATAGGTATGTTCGAAAGGAAGCGGCATTTGCTCTTGGTGAGATAGCGGATGCTAGGGCTGTAGAACCCCTCATTCAATCTTTGAAAGATGAAGATTTAGGGGTTCAAAAGGAAGCAACAGATGCTCTTGAAAAGATAAGAGAACCGGCGGTTGATCCCCT
>JBHLKN010000097.1:0-6949 GCA_048886645.1 Candidatus Hodarchaeota archaeon
ATGCCTAATAATATTGAAGCTTCTATTGCTTCAAAAGAGTGCATAAGGGTCACATCACAGACCTGAGCATGTTTATCCTGTCATGCATTATCAAACGTGTTAAACCTATTGTAAAACTGTTTAGTTTTCATGGTTTTTCTTTAAGTGTGTTGTCCTTTTCGAATGTTAAAACTATTGTAAGTTAAACCTATTGTAAAAGCTGTTTTTAATTTTTTTCTTTTTCTGGCTCTGTAGAAACCGTGTGATTTATAGTACGTTCCCTCTTCTTTGTAAATTTACCGATCGTTAGAGAAGGGAACGTGCTGTGATGGTTTGTGGGGATTCTTGTTTTATAAAGGTTGTTAAGACCCTTTTCAAGGTTTTTAAGAGGAAGAAGGCGTCTCTTCATTTCAGCAGGTTTTCTAACCGGTTGTACAAGGTTTGGCAGCATTGTGTCATCCTTGTTTTGAAGGAGTTGGAAGGGAAAAGAGAGTTATCGGGGTATTATGGAGCTTTTAGAGGACTGTGACAAGGTGGTGAAGTTCTTAGGTCTCTGCAGACTGCCCCACTTCACCACGTTGCAGAATTTCGTTCAGAGGATCCAGAACCCCATCCCGCTACACTCGTATAAAGATCATCCATGTAGTTTGTTGTTGTAAAATCCTCAGAATAAGTTCCAGAATCACCCTCAGCGGGTTGTCCGTCCACGATGGCTACTAGTGTCGAGAAAATTAAGACAGTGAAAATAAAAACTCCCCCTCCCTTTCGAAAAGTTAGATATTTAGATCGTTTTCCAACGTTTAAACCCATCATCAATCCCCCAAAAAGCCTTGAAAAGTTTTTGATTAGGGACTGGAGCACAAAAATTAGTAGATAAAGAACATTGTTGTGCCAAAAACAAGTCTAAGGAAACCGTATAAAAGGTTTTGGGAGTGTTAAGTATTTAGTGAAACATCTAATACTACTTTTTAGAGGATTTTGTGGTTTCGCGATTTTCTAAAATATGGTTCATTAAACTTCTTTGACAGCAAAAAATCACGCCTTTTGGAGGTTTAAATCTAGGATATTTCCCTATCTTTTTTTGTATTCCATGAAATCTTTTGGAGAGAAAAGAGAATTCTCTGCGTGTTTGTTTTCAAAGTTTGGAAATCCCATAAATCACGTTAAAAAATCTCTATTTTATAAATTTATTTTAAAGGCGGTTGAAAGGCAAATTATACATAGTGACAGCCTTGTTACGATAGCTGCTTTGTTTCCTAGGTATGTTTTGTTTAAAATATTGGTAAAAATACTAGCGATACAATTGACATTAGTTTGATGAGTATGTTTAAGCTTGGTCCGGCTGTATCTTTAAATGGGTCGCCAACGGTGTCGCCAACAACGGCTGCTTTATGTGCTCTTGAGCCTTTACCACCGCACTGTCCACGTTCTATGTATTTTTTCGCGTTATCCCATGCGCCGCCAGCGTTAGCCATCATAATCGCTAATATAAATCCGGTAGCGGTGACGCTTAATAGCATGCCTCCTAAGCTATGGACACCAAGAGTTAATCCTACAATTATCGGTGTTAGTATGGCAATTGTACCGGGGGCAATCATTTCCTTTAAAGCTGATTTGGTGGAGATGTCTACACATCTTTCATAGTTGGGTTTTGTTTTTCCTTCCATAAGACCTTCAATATGATTGAATTGGTATCGTACTTCCTCTACCATTTGAAATGCAGCTGTTCCAACTGCTGTCATCACTAAAGCACTAAATAAAAAGGGTAACATAGCTCCGATAAAGATCCCTACCATAACTTTCGGTTCACTTATGTCGATTGTGTCAATATCGCCAGTTTTCATAAACACAAAGATAAACGCGAGTGCAGTTAAGGCAGCAGAAGCTATTGCAAACCCTTTTCCTGTAGCAGCAGTTGTATTTCCAAGGGCATCGAGGGCATCAGTTCTTTTTCTGACAATTGGATCTAATTTGGACATTTCAGCAATTCCACCAGCGTTATCTGCAACAGGTCCGTATGCATCACAAGCTAGCGTAATTCCAAGGGTAGATAACATACCTACTGCAGTGAGTGAAACACCATATACTCCTAGTGTCGTGTTTTCTGATCCGTTTGACAAATAGAAGCTTGAAACTATCGCAGTACAGACTATAATTACGGGTATAACAGTACTCATCATCCCAACAGATAATCCTTCTATAATGTTTATAGCGGATCCAGTTTCAGAAGATTTTGCGATTTTTTTGACACTTCGATAACTTTCAGAAGTATAATATTCAGTGCTTAATCCGATAAGAATTCCCGCGATAAGACCAATCAATACGGAAAAATACAGACCATTCTCGATATCGCTTTCTGAAATTTTGTTATTACCGTTAACTATGTCTTCTGTTATGGTTAATTTTATGACTAAAAAAGAAGCTATTGCAAGAATTATTGCAGCAATAAAAATTCCTTTTCTTAGTGCTTTTAGTAACAGCCTCATTTCGACTTCTTCGCCAGTTTTAACAAAAAAAGTGCCCAAAATTGCGCATAGTATGCCAAGGGCGGCAATATGAAGTGGTAAAAGTATACTACTGTTACTTAGATCTACAATTATTGCACTTAATGCCATTGCTGCAATAATAGATCCGACATAACTTTCAAACAAGTCAGCACCCATACCTGCTACATCACCAACATTATCACCAACATTATCTGCTATAACAGCGGGATTTCGAGGGTCATCTTCGGGTATTCCAGCTTCGACTTTCCCAACTAAATCTGCTCCAACGTCTGCAGCTTTAGTATATATTCCACCGCCAACACGAGCAAATAAAGCAATAGATGAAGCACCCAGACTAAATCCAAATAATATCTTTGTATCATCGAATATGGAGTATAATACGCTGACGCCTATTATTCCCAATCCTACAACACAAAGTCCCATGACCGTACCGCTAGCAAAAGCAACTTTAAGTCCTTCACCTAAACTTTTGGTTGCAGCCTGAGTAGTTCTAACGTTAGCTTTTGTTGCAATTTGCATACCTGAAAATCCAGCCAGAACAGAACAACCCGTACCAACTAAATAGGCAATACCAGTTTTCGTATTAATCGCAACTGAGATAACTGCAAATAGCATAATTACAAAGAAAACTAGGGTTTGATATTCTCGTTTGAGAAATGCTAGTGCACCTTTTCTTACGGCATTACTTATCTCTTGCATTTCTTTAGATCCTGCATCATGTTCCATAATCATTTTCACAAGATACAGTGCAAATACCAGTGCTATTATACCAGCAATTACATTAAGCACTATCATTTTCATTCCATGCCCGTAACAAAATATTTCTTAGGATATAATACCGTTTTATTATAGTACTTTTAATGCATGACTTGGCGGAATGGTAATATCAATCTTTTTAGCTATCTCACTATTCTTAAGAATCAATGAATACAATATAGTCATTCCAATTGTCAGATAACGTGAGAGTTTTACACATATCACAATTTCCCCCCAGATTTTAAGATTTTTGTAACAAAAGATTTAAATGCTTCATTTAGTTTTTTCCTTTGTTTTTAGCTTCTTTTCTTCTTCTTCAAGCCATTCTAATTTACCTAAATTCGGTTGTCTCATTGTTAACCGATTTTAGTTGGTACGGGTTGTTCTGTTCTGGCTGGATTTTCAGGTATGTAAATTGTATCAACTACCCCCCTTTCAGAAGAGGCTTGAAACTTGGCTAGAAAGCTGTTTCCGTACGGGTGGTTGACAACACACCCTTGAAACTCCAAGACATGTTTGAAGTCTCCTCCAATGAGATCTTTTTTGGTTGCTTAGAAAAAAGAGATGGTGGGCGGAGAGTTTACGGAGCGGCGAGTTTTTCATATTCTGGTTTCAATATTCCATATATGAGTCCGTTATGCCATTTATTATTTCTAAAAGTTGCTTCTCTAATTATTCCTTCCAGTTTAAATCCGCACTTTTCTAGAACATTCTTAGAACCAATGTTTTCTTCAAAAAGGCGGGCATAAATTCTATGCAGTTTTAAATCTTCAAAACCAAATTTTAGGATTAGTTTGACAGCTTCAGTCATTAATCCCCTTCCCCAATATTTCTTTCCAAGCCAGTATCCTATCTCTGCTTTTTTGTTTTCCCAGTCTATATCGAATAAATCTACTACACCGATAACCTTGTTAGTATTTTTTAAAACTATTCCAAAATCGTAACCTTTTTTCTTTTTAAGCTTATAATGTGTTCTTCTAATAAATTTTCTCGCTTCATCTTTCGGGTAAGGATGAAGAAACCTAAACATCCATCTACCAATATCCTTATCTTTTACATTTTCATAAATATCTCTAGCGTCTGAAATTTTGAGTTTCCTAATCTTTACCCTTTCTCCGTCCAATTCCAACTTCATAATAGATCATTGAGTGAAAAGCAGTTTATCACTTTTTTGTTTTCAGACAAAAAGAACAAGAATAACAGTTACTTTGTTCCCCAGAGAAGCAAATGGCGGTATACGCCTTGTATCGGTCCAGTGCACAAGTCCTGTTCCATGTTTTTAATCCCTCTTTGAAAGGCTTCTTCTGGAATTAAGTGGAGGGATGAAAACGCTTTGTCACGGTATGCTTGGATGTTAGTTAATTGGTAAGAAAATTCTACAGTATTCTCAGTAATCTCGCTGAATCCGACTTCTTTCATGATTTCTCGGAGTTCGGAGATACGAGGATATCTGGCTAAATCAACTTCAACGGTTTCTGGAAAGTAGACTGCAAGTGGTTGACGATGAGGAATGATCCATTCAGAATCTGTTACGGTGCATAGTTTTCCACCTGTTTTTAGCACTCGGTAAGCCTCTTGGAAATAATCCATTATGTTGTCCACGTGATGGATTACGTCTACTGAAAACACCAAATCGAAGAAGTTTTGCGGGAATTTCAGTCTTTCAGCTTTGCCAAGTTGAAAAATGATTTTTTCTGATCGTTTTCTAGCTTTGGAAAGCATCTGTTCTGATGGGTCAATGCCCCAACACGAGCAACCGGTAAGGGATTCTAAAGCAACGATGTAACTCCCTGTGCCACATCCCACTTCTAACACCTTGGAAACAGTTCCAATTCCGCTGGTCAAGAAAAGGCCTTTCAGGACTTCTGGATAAACTTTTCGGTGCTTTGCGTATTCCAAAGCTATTTTATCGTAATCAATCATGTTAGAATTTTCACCTCTCACAACACTACTTTAACAGTAAGAATAGCGAATTTAGGATAAAATAAGTTCGATAAAAGCTTTTTTAACTTAAATTTGCTTATTTTCGAAAGACTCAAACATCTTATGGATGAAGGGTGAAGTGAAATATAAGATAGTGAATAAATAATGTTTCTAAAGGAGTATTTGAGAAGATGTCTGAATTTGAAGAAAAGAAAAATTTTAGCGATAAATCAGCAGAAGAATGGTTTGAGCAGGGATTTAAAGCAAAAGATCTACAAGAGAAATTAGAATATTTCTCAAAAGCTCTTGAAATAGATCCAAAGCATATGTTTGCATGGTATAATAAAGGCTCAGTTCTCTTTTTTTTAGGCAGGTTTGAGGAAGCATTAGAATGTTATGACAAAGCTCTTGAAATAGATCCAAAATACGGGGACACATGGTATAATAAGGGCTATCTTCTCTATGGTTTGGAGAGGTTTGAGGAAGCGCTAGAGTGTTTTGATAAAGCTCTTGAAATAGGGCCAGAAGGTGTGGATGCATGGATCAATAAGGGTTTAACTCTCGATTTATTGGGGAGGTCTGAGGAGGCACTAGAGTGTTTTGATAAAGCTATTGAGCTAGATCCAAAAGAGAAGAGAGCATGGTCTAATAAGGGTTTAACTCTCGGTCTTATGGAGAGATTTGAAGAATCACTAGAATATTTTGATAAAGCTATTGAGCTAGATCCAG
Source organism: Candidatus Hodarchaeota archaeon (assembly GCA_048886645.1). Lineage (GTDB taxonomy): Archaea > Asgardarchaeota > Wukongarchaeia > Wukongarchaeales > Wukongarchaeaceae > Wukongarchaeum. Next base: position 5,895 of record JBHLKN010000097.1, read on the forward strand.
ACGATGTATTTTCATGGATCAATAAGGGCTCATCTCTCGCTTTACTGGAGAGGTTTGAGGAAGCAATAAAATGTTTTGATAAAGCCCTTGAATTAGATCCAGAAAATGAGCTTGCATTGAAAAGCAGAGAAGTGGCGATGAGTAGGTTGGAGAATAGAAAATAGATAAAGTCTAATCAACTTCACTTAACTTCTTTTCTATCCATTTATCTAAACCTAATTCTCTTATTTCTGGAAGGTTTTTAGGGGCAGAATGAGACTTAGAAAGCCAAACTTCCAATACTGGACAAGGATAGTGCTCACATTCGTTACAAATTTTTACACCTTGTCTTTTCCCACACTGACGGATAAGACAAAGGCGACATTCGAACCACATTTTTTCTTCTGGACCTTGACAACCTTCACACATTAAACCATAAGGATCTATTTCAATTCCCAATTCTTCACCTAGTTCTTTTGCCACTCTTCTCTTTAGTTCTAAATCGCTTGAATGGGCTGCTTTATAAACTTCACAATCCGTTCCACAGAAAAGACCGCAAAGACCTAACAATTGATACTTGTTTTTCATTCTATCTCCATCCATAATTTTTGGCTCAATTTTTACAAGAGATGCCATTTAACATTTTAAGTGTATCTGAATTTCCGAGCCAAAGTTGAGGAATTTGGACTAAGAGTGAAAGCCGTCCATTATCTAAAATGAATCCCATCTAAGCGATCCTGCAAATTAATTCTTAAGACAATTTCATTAAAAAAACAAGGGAAAGGGGGAGAAGAAGGTCTTAGAGTTAGGGGTTGTAGCACAAATTGGTGAAAAAGGAGGATTATGCTTTTCGTGTAAAGGAAGGTAAGGTTTCCTATCTTCGCTGGCGGCTTTATTACAGCACTTTATTCGCGGACATAGTCGAAGAGAAGCCGATAATCCCTAATACTTTTTACCTAAATTGGGACACCAATTTGTGCAGTCATAAATTTAAGAAAAAAGATATAAAAAGTTTTGGGAACGTCAGCAGAATCGAAAGTAATTTTTTGGGTATTTAAATAAGTTTATGCTTGTTT
>JBHLKN010000098.1:0-2382 GCA_048886645.1 Candidatus Hodarchaeota archaeon
CAACGTTCCATGCAATATTCGCACTTAACGCACTCTACTTCTCTAACCGGGATTATTTTTTCATTTTCTTCGTCGGCTTCAAAAACCTTAACAGGACAATTTCTAACACAAGCTTTACAAAATGTACACAAGTCATGCCTTATAGTAATGCTATATACTGGTATGTTTCTTTTAATAGAAAGACGTTCATGTAGCTTCGGGTTATAAAAAGGTCTAAGAGTTACAGGAACAACTTTTTTGAAATTATAATCTGTATCAAAACCGTAAATGGGAAGCTGTTTTTTTAACTTTTCAAGGTCATCGGATGTTGGTTCCACTATTTTTGCGTTTTTTCCTAACGATTCTATCTCGCCTCCAACGAATATTTCTCCGCCTACAATCATTTCACCCGTGTTGGTTCCTGAATCACCCAAAATTATGATGATTCCACCCATCATGAACAAACCAGTCATCGACGAAGTTTTACCACCAATTATTACCATCCCTCGTTTGTGGAGTTGTGCTGTTCTTGCTGTTGCGTCTCCTTTTACGATCACCTTGGCACCATAGTTGCCTTGTGCTACACCATCACCGACATCACCTTCTACGATCAAAGTCCCAGAGGTCATATTGTCTCCGACATACCAACCTCCATTACCGTAAACATGCATCCTTAACTTATCACCACAAGTTGCAGCGTAGTATCCCACACTACCATTGATTATTAAGTCTATATCCCGCGTACAACCTGCTGCGATAAAATGGAGACTATGGGGATTTTTAATGAGGACTTTTTTGTGATCATTTCTTAAGAAGTTTAGATGTTTGTTTAATTCGCGAGAATTATAACTTCTTGCATCAATAATTTCATCAAAAAGTTCCTCAGAGATTTCTTGAACAAGCATAGTTTCCCAACCTCTCCTTCTATACAGTTAAAATTTGAGTTTTCGGTAATGAGATCCTCTCATATTCTTGTCTTAATTTCTCCTTTATTTCAGGAATTTCAAATACTGCGACATCTCCTGGTGCCAGATAATGTATTGGAGATTCAGGGGAAATAGATCTAAGCGGACCTTCTTCAGAAGCTATCGCGAAAAAAACATCTGTTTCCGTGGTTACTGCTGGCCTTAATCCTAAAGGATCTTTAGCAACGCCTATACCCCAAGGAGTGCTCACTATAAAAGAGAAAGGACCGTCCATATCCTCTATAGCGTTTTTTAAGGCTTCTTCTAAGGAATCGCCTTGCATCATTCGCCAAACTATGTAATGGATCAGAACTTCACTATCATTATATGTGAAAAAGTCAAACCCCCGTCTTTTCAGTTTTTGACGCCATTCATAATAATTCGTTATTTGCCCATTATGAACCACTGCAAAATCATGGTAGACAGTGTCGAATAAAGGATGAGCAAAATACCTATTTACGACGCTTTCAGTAGAGAATCTTACGTGACCGATTGCATGAGTACCAAACTTACTTGAAATATTGAAGAAATCGTCAAATTCTTTCACCAATAAGCAATCTTTGAAAATCTTCATCCGCCTACCAATGCTTAAAACATCAGCATTGTCGACTTTATCGAACTCTCTTAAAAGCTTGATTAACTTACTATGCTCGTTAATGGTGAGAAGGTATTCATTAAAACCGATATCACCACGTGTTCTAAGCTTAATATCATGAATGTTACCATCACAAGCAGCAATTATAGAGGATGTAGATGCTTCACTCCCCGGAACATCTGGAACAACGATGGTTAGGATATATTGCTTTTCGCTAATACCTATGTCATTATAAATTGCGACACCTGTGGAATCAGATCCACGATGCTGTAATTCCTTAAGCATTTTGATTATTATTTCACCGATGAGACCTTCTCCATTTTTTAACACAATACCTGCAATTCCACACAACCGGTATTCCTCCAAACAATATTCTAACTTTGTTATTATAGCAAAATTTGACATATTAATACAGGCTTTTCTCGGCATTTTACCGAGATTTTATTTTCATCCTATTTCTCTTTCCAACTCCTTTGCTCTTTCTATTTTCCATTTAAGCCCACAGCCAAGGCATAAGACTTTAATTCTGATATTCCCATTGTAAATGGTCTTTTTTACGTTAGGATCAACTGCCATATACACAATGATAGAATCTATTTGGTTACAGTGTGGACATTTGCCTTTTCCACCATAGCTGATTACTTTCCAATCTAATTTCCAACGATGTCCACAATTATAGCATTGCATTTCATCAACTGATACTTGATCAGCTGCTTCTCCACATTCAGGACAACTCATTTTTTAAACCCCCTTAAAGTGAATTTTTTCTTCTGTTAATGATTTTATTAAAAAAAGGTGAGTTTATGTGGACTTTTTGTTATTCGACCACTGAAAAAAATATGT
>JBHLKN010000098.1:2482-6842 GCA_048886645.1 Candidatus Hodarchaeota archaeon
TCTTCTGTTAATGATTTTATTAAAAAAAGGTGAGTTTATGTGGACTTTTTGTTATTCGACCACTGAAAAAAATATGTGCAGACAAATGTATAATAGAAGGTTCTTTCTGAACTCATTGAATTTATGAATGTTTGAGATCTCATTGAATTTATGAATGTTTGAGATATTTTTCTAGTTCCCATGGAGTAACTTGAAGCCTAAACTGATCCCATTCGTCACGTTTAACCTTTAGAAAATTCTCATATACGTGGCTTCCTAAAGTCTTTTTTAACACATCGTCTTTCTCCAATTCACATAGTGCTTCTACTAACGTGCTGGGTAAAGAGTCGATACCCAGTTCGGTTCTTTCTTTAGCGGTCATTTCGTAAATATCTGCTTCAACAGGTTCTGGAGGAAGTATCTTTTTCTCTATGCCGTCAAGACCTGCAGCACACATGCAAGCAAACGCTAAATAGGGATTGCATGATGGGTCAGGACACCTGAATTCTGCTCTTATGGCTTTTTCCATGCCCGGGAAGTACTCTGGAACCCTTATCAGGGTAGATCGATTTCTATGAGCCCAAGAGATGTAAACTGGCGCTTCATATCCTGGAACTAGTCTCTTGTAAGAATTGACAGTTGGTGCAACTACACCAGCTAAAGCCTTAGCATGAGATAATAAACCTCCAATAAAATACAGAGCTTCATCAGTTAGAACATCACTTCTCTTCTTTTCAGGATCGTAGAAAGCGTTCTTGTTCTTCTCTATTTCCCAAAGACTTTGATGAGTATGCATTCCAGAACCATTAACGCCAAAGATCGGTTTAGGCATGAAAGAGGCTATATAACCACGTAAGTGGGCGATGGTTTTTGCAACCATTTTATAGGTCATAACTCTATCTGCTGTTGTCACAAGGTTTGCGAATCTGAAATCAACTTCATACTGGGAAGGAGCGACTTCATGGTGGCTCATCTCTATCTCGATGCCAAAGTTTTCCAAGGAGAATATCATGTCTCTTCTGAAATCTTCTGCAAGATCAAGTGGATGGAAGTCAAAGTAGCCACCGCTATCAATTTTTATAGGCTCTATGATACCTTCTTTCGACTTTTGGAATAGGAAAAACTCTAATTCAGGGCCACAATTGTATACATATCCCATTTCCTTTGCTTTTTGCGCTACTAGTTGAGCCACATACCGGGGATCGCCTTCGAATCGTTCACCATTAGGAAAATATACATCGCAAATTAGTCGGGCGACTTTCTTTTCATTAGGTCTCCAGGGAAGTATTGCCAAGGTATTTGGATCAGGGACCAAAAGCATATCAGACTCATCAATCGGTGTAAAACCAAGGATAGAAGAGCCGTCAAAACCTATGCCGTCCTCGAATGCATCTTCAAGTTGTTTATCGGTTATGGCTGTAGATTTTATTATACCGCGTAGATCTGTGAACTGGAGTCGTATGAATTTTACGTCCTTTTGTTTTGCTGTTTCAAGCGCTTTTGCTTTGGTTTCTTCACTATAATTAGTCCTAATTCTACCCATAAAGATCACCTAACATTTTGTTGTTTCAAGCGTTCTCTGAATTTTCGGCTTCGGATCGCCTGAAACTGATAAATTTTTCTAAATTCTTTGCCAAGTTTTAGTTTTCTAGGTTGGTTTTCGATCACCTTAAACTCACCTTAATGGTAAAGTTTAAATATATATAAACGGATATTTACTTCCGATTATGTAAGAAGTATGTTTCCTTTATATTAATAAATCTTTCGGTTGATTTTTGTAAAGAAACATTTAAAATTAAGTTCAAAAAACAGTGAAAACAGGTCAAAATTAGGGAATTTAGAATGTACGCTAAAAATTCTGAAAGCGAAAGAAAAACAGTCGAAATCTTACAGGTTTTAAGCGAGTATAACGAACCTGTAGGAGCGCGAACAATCGCTAGGGATCTAGAAAAGGTTGGAGTTTTTATTGGAGAGAGGGGAGTTCGATACTATTTGGAGGTTCTTGATGAACATGGATTAACCAAGAAACATTCCAATTTGGGGAGAACACTGACGGAAAAAGGAAAAGATGAGTTAAAAAATGCTATCGTATTTGACCGTGTTGGATTTGTTATATCAAAGATAAGGACGATGGCTTATAAAACAACTTTTAATCCCTATACGTTTGAAGGTAAAATAATCGTTAATATAAGTTATATTGAGAAAGATAAGATCGATGAAGCGCTGGATATTATTAGAGAAGTGTTTAATGTGGGTTTATGTGTTGCGCCTTACATAAAAATTTTTGAAGAAGGAGAGGAGTTTAAAACAACAATTATCCCTAAGGGAAAAGTTGGTTTAGCGACTACTTGTAGTATTACGGTTGATGGAGTTTTGTTAAAGGCTGGAATACCAACAGATCCAAAGTATGGTGGAACTGTTCAGATGAGACCTGTAAAGGAGGGGGATATGATGATGATTGAAGCTGTAAGGTTTACTGATTTAATCGCTTATGAGGGGTCTTCTCTTGATCCTTTAGAAGTTTTTATGGCGCGAGGGATGACTTCTGTAAACGAGGTAATTAGTGGAGGGTATGGGAAAATACTTGCTAATTTTAGGGAGATACCTGGTGCTGCAAAAGAATCTGTGGCGGATATCTTAGAACGTTTGGAAAAAGTTAATTTTATACCAGCATTGCAGGTAGGAGAAGTTAATCGCCCTCTCTTATCAGTTCCTGTGGAGAGGGATAGGTTTGGGATGGCGATCGTTGGAGGGATTAACGCCATGGCAGCCATAGAAGAGAAAGGTATTAAAACGGATACTAACGCGATAAATGATTTAATTGAAATAAAAAAGATGGAAAACATCCTATAATTATTAAATTTTTATTTGGTTTTCAAGTCTATTTGTAGGGTGTGGGTGGAGCACGAGATGCAAGGGTCGTAGGCCCTTACAAGTTTGTGTAGAGCGAAGGTGATTTCTTTTTCGGTTTTTCCTTGTAGTTGGGGTGTGTAGGCTATTATGTCTTCTTCTATGTTTCTGTTGTTCATGCAGGTGGGGGTTATGATGTTTGCATACTCTACAAGACCTTTTTCATCGAACTTGTAGTGGTGTAGGAGAGCCCCTCTTGGTGCTTCTGTTACTGCTATTCCTTCTCCTTCTTTGACTTCGAAGTTGTTTTTCTCAGGTTTTAGTTCCGTGTTTTTCAGCTCTTCAAGGATGGCGATGCCGCGGTTGATTAGGTGGGCTACTTCGACTATTTGAGCGAAAGATATGAGGTGGGGATTTTTGTTGGGGAACTCTATCTCTGTTCGTTCTATTAACGGCTTTACTTCATCGTCTATAAGGTTGTAGTTTAGATTCATTCGGGATAGGGCGCCGACTATGAAACCTTTACCGTTTCTTTTGCATGCTTTTGAGTTGGAATACGGGGGAGTGTATTCCTCTATGTATTCTTTATATCTTGAAATTTCAATGATGCCTTCCTCTGAAGAAACGAGAGGTGCGTTTAAAAATTCGTATTTTTTATCACCTTTTAATGCAACAAAATCGGTTTCTCTTTCAAAATCTGGATATTTTAACGAGCTGAAAAACTCTACAAGGTTTAATGCTTGATTTTTAAGGTTTTTAAAACTGTTTTCTAGAGCTTCTAAGGAGTTTTTTGAAGGTATTTTGGAGAATCCTCCTATTTGGGTTGTGATAGGGTGGACAGCCCTTCCACCTACGATTCTTACGGTGTTATTTCCAAGATCTTTAAGTTCTAGAGAAGTTTTAACTAACTCTTCATGTTTATCGACTAAAGCGATGGCAGAAGGTGCTCCTAAATAGTCGGGCAAAGCCAAAAAGCAGGCGTGTAAAACGTTACTTTGAATGATTTCACCTATATCTAAAAGTTCGCGTAACAAATGGGTTTGTTCGGAAATTTGGATATCCATCGCGTTTTCAACGGCTATCAGACCGGTTAAAATATGGGAAGCAGAACATATACCGCAGATTCTTGAAACAAGTGGCGGTACTTCATCATATTTTCTACCTTTAAGAAAAGCTTCAAAGAGCCTTGGGCCTTCAAAGATTGACAATTGAACATCTTTCACTTTACCGTCTTCTAATTCTAGGAAAAGACGGCCGTGTCCCTCTACGCGGGTAAAGCGATCTATTGCTATTGATTGTTTCATCTTTAGATCACCTTTAATTTTCTGTATGGTGGTGCCCAGCCGGTATACATTCTAAACTTCCTCAAGATGTCTTCGGAGCTTATTTTCTTTTCTTTCAGGATTTCGATAAAAGATTCTAGGTTTGCTTGATCGTAAGGGCCTCTACAACCATCACAAGGCACTGAAAAAGCAAGACACCTAGCCTTACAACCTGCGTTGGTAACAGGACCCAGGCAAAGCTTTCCCTC
>JBHLKN010000099.1:0-6003 GCA_048886645.1 Candidatus Hodarchaeota archaeon
ATGTGGATTCCGAGATGGCTTGGAGAAACTTACTCTGAGCTGTATACGACCTTCGGAACTGAGACCTTCACGTTTGAAGGCGCAAAAAGAGTGCTTAACATGCCTAAAAACAGGCTGGCTGTAGCTTTTAGCAAACTTCACCGTCAAAAAATATTAACAATTTTCAAAAGAAGCGTGCCCAGAGTTTATCGTTTACTTGACGCGGAAAACTTTGTACTGCTGGCTTCGGGGAAAATTAATAGGGTGGATATTAAGCAGGAACGGTATTTGAAATTGGTTCTTGATGTTTTTAGGGAAACTTGGAAACGTTTTAGTTTAGTTTCTTTTGCGTTGTACGGGTCAATTGCTAGGGGAACTGCAAAACCGGAAAGTGATTTGGATATACTGTTGATTTCTGACGATTTTGAAGGTAGTATCGCTTCAAGGATTGATAAACTTGTAAAGGTTGAAAATAAGGTTGAAGAGGAGATTTTTTGGTTGATGAAGCATGAGATCTATCCTGTTGTCAGTTTTTATCCGATTAGGCGGGTTGAAGCGGAGCAGTTGCCGCTATTGTTTTTGGATTTAATAGAAGACGCGAAAATCATCTATGATGAGGACAGCTTTCTGAGAAATCTTCTAAATAATTTACAAGCTAAGTTGGTAACATTAGGGGCTAAGAAGGTGAATCTAGGCGATGGTAGTTGGTATTGGGATTTAAAGCCTGATTATAAGCCGATGGAGGTCATCGATATTTGAAGATTTTGAGGCTGGCAAAGTCATACATGAGACAGGCTGGCGCAAGGGTAGATGATGCGGAAAAAGCGCTTAAAGAGGAAAATTATCCGTACGGTGTTAGGTTGAGCCAAGAAGCAGTTGAGCTTAGCTTGAAAGCATCTTTAAGGTTAGTCGGAATCGAGTATCCGAAAATCCATGACGTGTCCAGCATCTTAAAAATGGTTAAAGATAGGTTTCCTGATTGGTTTAAGGACGAAGTGGTTTTTTTAGTAGAAACATCAAAAAATTTGTCTAAGAAAAGGGGATTAAGTTTTTACGGCATAGAAGTAGAACTATTGTCGCCAGAAGACTTGATAACAAAAGATGATGCTGAAGACGCAGTAATAAGAGCTAAAAAGGCAGTAGAATTGTGCGAAAAACTTCTAAAACAATACGAACGATCGTACGCCTGACATCCTTCCACGATTAAAGTTGTGGGGTTCCTACTCCTATGCTTGTTTTGTAGAGTGGTGGTTGTGACACCAGCTAGTTATCCCTATCCTAGTAGTTCTTCGGGAATATCGGGTTAGCCGTGTTTGCTACACCGTTCACTTCTGCATTCATCCCCTTCCTATTGGAAGAGGACTTTTCGGCGAATAAGTTAAATTGTATGGTGTTGTATTATTTTATGTTTTAGGATGGTGAGTTGTAATTGCCTAAAAAAGAGAAGGTTAAGAAAATCGATGAGAAGACGATGGAGAAGACGGAGTCAATGGCTGCTAGATTAACGCGGTATAATCTCGTTGTGGGTAAGAGGTTTCTTTTTTTGTTACCTCCGATCCTCGCGTTGTTGACTGCGTTTACTTTGTGGCAGAAAGATGATGTTGATGCTATAAGGTCTTTGATTACAGCTTTTGGAGCAGTTTTGGCAATTTTTGCGATTAATTCTATTTTTCTTGCTCTTGGCACTCTTTATTCTCAGAAGGCTTTTCAGTATCGATTGGACTACGAAAGGCAGAGAGGAAGACCTGTCGAGAGTTTACGAGGATTTGCTACAATTAAAAATGACGTTGACGGCGTTATAAGTCTTTTAAAGCTTTTGTCTTTGCTTTCTTTTATCGCGTTAACTGTTTATGGTGGGCTGTTGTTTAAAATTTACGGGGAACTGGATAATGATGCTTTATCGGGTACAAGCCAGAATTTGGCTTTTGCTGGGTTTGGTCTCATACTTGTCACTTTTGGCTTGAGTACTTTTGTGAAGAGTCTGAAAATGGATATCCAAGACGTTACGGGGCTTAGCGATTTCTTCAGGCCTACTAACCATGAGCTTTTCTTGGATAAGTTTTTCGGCGATGTTTTTGTGGGTCATCTTGATCCTGTTACAAAGCTTAAGTGGGATGAGTTTGTCGGTGTTATCGATAGATGTTTGAGGCCTGATTACAAGGAGAAAATGCTCAGGCAGGAGCCTGGTGAGGCACCGGTAGCTTTTGCCATCGAGAAACTGTTGTATTTGTTGTATTTGGAGCGTTCTCTTGTTCTTGACCGTGAGCAGGTTTCGAAGGAAGTTTCAGAGATTTTGGACCTCAGTAAGGATGTTTATGATGTTGAAACAGGCGCGATGATTGGCGGTAGACGATATTTTGGTAAAGATGATGTTTGGAAACTTTTTGATTTCATGGAGGAAAATAGTCCAGGGTTCTTTAACATAATAGATAGATTGCAGTTAGAGCTTGTGGATAACATAAAGATGATGGCTGAAGATCCGATATACTTGGATGTTAGCGCGGATGAAGTGTGTGAGGAGGATACCGAAGTTAATTTGATAGCGTTACTCTATAATAACAGTCCTGAGCCGAAAGATTACAGGTTGAGGATTTATGCGCCAGGATTTGAACCAGAGCGGCTTGAGGTCAACCTACATGTTGAAGGTGCTGGGGAGAAGAAGATTCCAAAGGAAGAAGTGCCGCTTTATGCGGAAGGCGCTGACGATATAGTGGGCATCGCTTCTCGGATGTTGAAGGATGCAGACAGCATTTGGCTCACTTTGGAACCGAGAAAGTTGGGCACACAGACCCTTCAGATATTCCTTGAGACCTCAGATGGATATGTGATAGAGGGGAAAACGTTGTCTGTTAGCGTGATAAAGAACTTCATGATGACTATTAAAAGATCTGTTGGTAGGCTTTCATTCCTCGGCGGTATCGCTTCACCGGTGCTCAGGGTCTTTTTGATGTAGATGTTTTAGCTGCAAAGCTTTCAAGTAAAACAGTTTTCGATTATGTTGGAATAATGAGTAACTTTGAGTAATAATTGCAGGTTTTATTTCTTAAAAAGGGGATTGGTATGTCCCCTCTTCTTTTTTAAAAAACTTAAATTCAGGCTTTTAGCCTTTTATTTTTGGCAAGACAGGTTTTATTCTTACTCTCACATTTTTATGATATGAGAAAAAGGAGTGTTTGTTTTGTTTATTTATTGTTATTGTTCTGTGGCTTCAACGTATTTTACTATCATTTCGCCAAGAAGTTCAAAGGCACGTTCTATGTTCTCCCCTGTTTTTGCGGAGGTTTCAAGGTAAGGTATTTCGAAGCCATAGGGACGGGTTACGTCGGAGAGCCGTCCTGCGTAAGTATGCCCATGTTCTGGTCTTAAAGTTTGAGATGCTTGATTTCTTAGGTCTACTTTGTTTCCTACGAGTATGAAGGGTGTGACGCCTCGCCCGTTGTTTTTCCATAGTTCGTTGATCCAGTTTGGAATGTCTTGGAAGCTGTCAACGTTGGTGACATCATACATGACAATGGCGCCTAAAGCGCCTTTGTAGTAACCTTCTCTTACAACTTGGAATCTTACTTGACCTGCGAGGTCCCATACTTGGTATTTGCAGGTTATGGGTTTCTTGTTAGCTCTTATTTTTATTATTTTAACACTGAAGTCCGCGCCGATGGTCATGAGGTATTGGCCTGTGAAGCCTTCACCTATCCATCTTTTTCTTAGGGAGGTTTTTCCTACAGCGCCGTCTCCTAAAAGTACGACTTTTACTAACATGTCTACTTGTTCTTTTTCATACATTAATGAATCCCTCGTTTATCGCTTTTCTTTGCTTTTTTGGGGACTTGGAAATTTTTGATTTTAAAAATTTGTTAAAGATGTTAGATGAGCGTTATCTAGTTGATGAAGTTTTGGTGTGTTTTCTTTTGGATAATTTTATCAAATTATTTTATTATCTCTACTTTAGTTTTTATTTATTGTATATTTATTTTGGTTTTATGTAATGATAAGTTTTCTTGTTTTTTTCTATTTTTTCCTTTACTTTTTTGAGTTTGTTATTGTTGGATAAGGGATTAAATAAGGGGGAGAATATTTATTTGTATTTTTATATTTTCTTTTAATTTGCATAAATTAGGTTTTTCTTTTTTTATAGGTGTATGTTTTTATTTTATTATGGTTGGTGTGTTTTATGGACGAGGAAAAGGTTTTGGTTCTTGGCTCTAGGTTAGCTTCATTTAGAAGTTCTTTGATGGGATCTTTGGAAAGAGCAGTTCCTAAAAATTTGCTTATAGGGGCTTTTAAGAGCGCTCAAGATTTGGGTTTTTCGAAGGAAGCTGATTTTATTAAGGAGATTTTTGATGATCTTAGCTGGGTTCCTGACCCAACTTTGGAGGAGAGGAAGGAGATTTCTTTAAAAATTGAGAGTTTTGTGGAAAGTTTTAGCGCAAAGTTGGAGGGTGTTATGAAGGGTGTTTTTGAGATCTCTTTTAAGGGAGCAGAGGCTTTAGAGATTGTGGAAAAACTGTTAGAGGGAGGAGAGGAAGGACTGAGGGTTTTACCGGAACTTTTGGGGAAAATAGGGTTTCATCTTAAAATTTTAGGGTTTCATGAAGTGAGCGAAGAGGTCGCTGAATTAAAAGGGAGGATAGGTTATGGAGAAGGGGGAGATAAGTTAGTTTATTATTATCTTTTTGATTTTTTAAGATGGCTTCCTTTTGATATACTGGGCCGAATTATTAGGAAGGCGGAGGATGGTGAGATAGAGTTTCCTCGCGGGATCGATTTTTGGCTTCTTCTAGGGCTTTTTCTTTCACGGTTAATACATTTAAAGGCCGAGGAAGATTTCCCCTGGATCCTTTATAACGTATCTTTCACGGTTAACTTGGCGGAAAAAACAGGTTTTACTAGTGAAGATTTTGGGGAAAACTTTACCCGTTTAAGAGATATTCAGAAGGCTTACGCCAGTTTAGGAAAAACCTTACCTCGGGAAACTCCTTCCTCTGTAAAATCGATTCTTCCTATGGTTACTGAGGATATTGAGAATTTTTACAAAAAACTTGAAAAAGATAAGCTAGGTAAGAAGGCAGAAGCCTTACTTTTAGGGAATACTTGCGGAAAAATACTCGAAATACTTAGAAGGTTCGAGGAAGAAAGGACTAGAGAAAAAGCGGAAATGATACCTCTACTTTTAGAAGAGATGATTAAGCTCATGGAATCCCTTAAGATTAGTACAAAAATGGTTGATAAAATAGGGCTCTTAGAAAGAGAGCTTGCTCCTCGCAAACCCCAGATAGAGACCTTTCTTGCAAAGCATGAAGAAAGAGAGAGAATTTCTGAAGAAGTTTTTCAAATCTTTGCAAAAACTTTAGGCTTCCTTAAAACCTAAAACTCTTAAAAATCCTATAAATACCACTATCTATCTCCCTCTCTGCCAAAAGGAAACTTCTCGGTGAATAAGTTAAAAAGACCATTATGGAAGAGGGAGAAGGAAGATTTACAAAAAATATCGCAGAAAGCCGACGGCTTCTTGAGTCGTTGCTGGATGAATGCGATAGGGCTAGGTATAATAAATTATTATTTGTGCTTTTATATGAGAATTGATACAAGTTTAAGTGAGGAAGAGAGGAAGAAAGTGAAAAAGAGTATACAGACAAGAGGGGTTTAAAGCTGAAAAGAGCTATTACAGAACTCATTAGAAAGGGGTTAGAGTGTGAGTGAGGAGAACCAACACATTTAGGCTAACTCCTTCAAAGGAACAGGAATAAAAACTGTTCTTGTTAGCCGATAACTGCTCAAAAATGTTCAACGAAATAAACTACAAAAGAAGACAATCCCTCTTTTCAGGAAACTTTGACTGGAACACTGATGAGTTTTATCACAAATACAAGAAGATTATAGGCTCTGCTACCGCTCAACAAATAACGCGAAAGAATAATGAAGCGTAGAAGTCTTTCTTCGCCCTGCTAAGGTTGAAGAAACAGGGAAAACTCCCAAAACACATAAGGAAAGTTTCTCCTCCAGGCTACTGGAAAGATGGAAAAA
>JBHLKN010000100.1:0-5633 GCA_048886645.1 Candidatus Hodarchaeota archaeon
ACGCAAGCTCCGCATAGGGTGCAATTTTCTAATACTTTTGCTTTTTTATTTTCAACAATTATGGCTGCGAAGGGACAGGTTTTCTCGCATAATTTGCAACCGTTACACGCTTCTAGATTGATTTGAAGCATTTATATTACTCCTTTTCAACGAATCCGTTTTCTTGGAGAAACACTATCAGTCTATCGACAGCAACTTCGGGATCATCACTCTCGATTTTTTGTCCTCCAGTTCGACTTTTAGGAGGGAAAACTTTAGCAACTTGGGTTGGGGATCCGCTCAAACCGAACTTTTCTGTTTCTTTACTCAATTCGTCAGCGGTCACGGTTTTAATCGCTTTTTTTCGTGCGTTAATTATTTCTGTAAAGGATAGAATTCTACGGATATTTGATCCTGTGCTCACAGAGATGAGGGCAGGAAGTTTGCATTCTACGATGTCGTAGCCGTTTTCGGTCTCTCGTTTAACTTGAATTCTTTTTCTTTCTGGAATTAGGGTGGTAGATGTTGCGTAAGTAATTTGGGGTATTCCAAGGTGTTCGGCTAGTTCTGGGCCGACTTGTGCAGTGTCACCATCGATGGCTTGTTTTCCGGTAAAAACTAGGACGAAATCTTTTTCAAATTTTTGAATGGCTTCACTTAAGGCTAGTGAGGTGGCTAATGTGTCTGCTCCGGCGAATTTTCGGTCGCACAGGAGGATCGCCCGATCAGCTCCTAGTTCTAGGCATCGTAAAAGGGCGCTCCGTGCTTGAGGAGGACCCATTGTTAACACTATAACTTCGACTTTCCCTCTCCTTCCTTCTTCTTGTTCTTTTTTAATGCGGATAGCTTCATCTAATGCATATTCGCAAAATGGATTTAGTATGGATTGAACCCCTTCTCTGATGAGTGTGCCTGTTTCTGGGTTTATCTTCACTTCACCGGAAGGAACTTGTTTTATACATACGATGATCTTCATTGTCACCTTAAGCGTCTCCTTAAATATCTATCATATTACCGATTGAAAAAAGACCAGTTGGGTCGAGGGCTTGTTTGACTTCGATTATTTGGCGTCTTTTGTCTTCATCGAACATGATGTTAAAGTATTCTTTTTTGATTTTTCCTATTCCGTGTTCAGCAGAAACTGTGCCTCCTAAGGAAACCGCTTTTTTTGCAAAAACCTTGTAAAGTTCTTTTGCTTTCTGGAGTTCTTTTTCATCTTTTGGTAAGATGTTAATGTGGACATGATTGTCCCCAATATGGCCAAAAATAACATGTTCCAGGCTTGATTCCATAAGTTTTTCCCTGTAAAATGATAGAATTTCAGCAAGATTAGTCTCTGGGATTATTGGCACAGCCATATCGGTTCCAAGTTTATGAATAGTTGGATTTTCCCGTTTTCTTTCTGCGATAATGGCATTTACTGTTTCGGGAAGGAGATGCCGAAAGGTTGTTATTCTTTCTATTTCTCGATCTTCGTAACACGCCCAGGTTTTGTTTATTGAACTGTTATTTTTAAGGGCAATTACTTCTGATATTTCATAAATCTTGGGAAGACTATCTTCTGTATAACTGATCTCAAAAATTATTGCTGCGGCATTTTCTGGGATTGTTGGCATATTAACTAGATTGGGATCGGAGATCTGTTTTTTTCTTAGGAGTTTGAGGGAGTCTGGGCAGAGGTATTCTAGAAATTCAGTTTTTAGGCCGGAATCTTTTCGGCGGATATCGTTCACGAAACTTACTACATCCATTTCAGTTGGGAAAAAAGCGGTAACTGTGATAACGTTTTCTGGTTTTTCTATTATCCAAACTTCGACCTCGGTTATCACTCCTAAAATGCCTTCAGATCCGATGAATAGATCGATGAGGTCCATGGAAGGTTCTGCGAAAAGACCGGCTGCATTTTTAACGTTGGTTCCTATTCTATAGGAGGGGATGGAAAACGTTTTTGTTTCTCCTTTTGTGTTTTGGATAGTAAAAGTTCCTTCTGGGGAGGAATGATATTTTCCTCGAGGGATTTCCAATATTTCCCCGTCTGCGAGGACTACCCGGATCCTGCGAACCCATTTTCGCGTGGGTCCATATTTGTAGGAACGGGCGCCTGAAGCATCGGTAGCCACTGTTCCTCCGATATGGGCGGTTTTCTCTGTGGGATCTACGGGATACCAGTAGGTCTTTTCATCTTGTTTGAATTTATCCAGTAGTTCCTTTTGTTTTTCTTCAAGTTCTGGAAATTTTTTCTGGATAACCTTTTCATTTAGTTCTTTGAGGGAAACGCCAGGTTGGCTTCTTATGTACCATTGTTTGGTTTTTTCATCGAATCCTAGTCCGAGAATAGCGTTTATTTTCTCTAAGGAGAGGATAGCGCCTCCAAAGGGTACACAACCTCCAACAATGCCTGTTCTGGCGGCTGAGATAGTGATAGGGACTCCTCTTTTTTTCATTTCGCGTAGAACTGTAACTACTTCTTCCTCATTTTTTGGAAAAAAAAGCCATTCTGCATGACCCTTAAGTTTTGATTCATCTGTTGTATATAAGGCAAACATCGATTCAATGTTCTCTTTTCCTTCGATTTTTCTTACTTGTTCAAAAGGAACTCCTGGCAAAGATTCTGTTCTAATAAGATCCATTAAATTCACCTATAGTATCGATTTTTGCTTTGGCGCATCAGTTTTCGTGGTAGGGTTGGTTTTTAGGTAGATCATATATATTTTTTTATTTTTCTAATAGTTGCTGGGTCCTACTAGGGTGTTTAAGAGTTGGAAGTCTTCTTTTGTTTTTGCGAAAACCCCGACGTTTCCAAGCCTTATATTTTTAAGACCTACGTTTTTTGCTAAGATAAAGGCTTCGATCATCTCATGAATTGTGGGAGGTCTTACGTTACTCATCTTATATATTGGGAAGAAGGCCAATATGCAGAAAGGGATCTCTGGGTCCACTTCTTTTAGAATTTCGGCTATTTTTTTTATTTGTTCTGCGTCAACCCATCCTGGTATAAGGAGGCTTAGCACTTCTAATACAAAGCCCATGTCTAAAATCGTTGCGGGTAGTTCTAATATTCTCTCATTTGAAGCCCCTGTTAGTTTTTTATGCACTTTTGGGTCGTATGCTTTTATGTCAAGCCAAAAAGAGTCTATTTCTGCACTTTGAAACGCTTCTAGATTTTTCGGTGTTAATCCGTACCCGTTTGTTTCTATGAGCATCCAAAAATCGCTTAATTCTTTTTTAACGATCTTTGAGACTTCACAATAATATTCTGGTTGGCATGTTAGATCTCCGCCTGTGAAGGCTGCTATGTTTCTCGCCGGGCCAAAACCTTGAGGGCTTAAAACTATTTTTTCTTTTTCCAATATGCCAGGACAGAAGTCGGATCTTTTGCCGTGTATTAGGCAGGATCCACATCCTTTGCAGAGGTCGTGGGCGTGCCATGCTGTTGCCCGATGTCTTGGTTCTTTAAAAGTTATTTTTCCCTCGTAAGAAATTATTTCCTCGGCAAGTTTTTCGGCAGTATACCATTGACCATTTGCAATTTGGGTGAACTCCCATGAGTGACATTTTAAACATGACCAGTTGCAACCACTTTGATAGATGGAATAGTAATGCTCAGGGCGGGATAAATGGGCGGATTTTATGAGACGTTCAAGGTCTTTTCCTGTTTTTCTAAGCGTTATTTCACACGCCCTTCCGCTTCTAGTAGCAGCTATTGTTTTGCATGCTCCTCTTTTAAAACCCTGAAGCTCTAGATTACATTTGGAGTTAACCATAAGCCCTTTCTTCTCATAACCTTCTTTAATATTACTATAAAAATAAGATATAGAAAACAAAATAATAAAACTAGGATTAGGCATACAAGAACTGCTTTTATACAATCACTTTGTTTGCCTTCCATATATAACCATAGACTGAATGACGTTATAGATCTTCATTCCCAAGATCCTTAGCTTCTTCCTCGCCCTCGACACTGGTGGGAGGCTGTAAACACTCCCTCAGCATGTGCTTTGCTTCCTTCTCCTCCAGCACTCCTAGGTCGAGGATCATGTAGATGGTCCCTTCGGTTATCGCGATCTTATCGTTCAAGAGTTGAACGATGTGCAAAAATCTCTCGAAGCCCGCGATGCTGATGACATACTCAACGCCCTCGAACAGAACCACGCCTTTCGGTGCCCGTTTGAAGAACTCGGTGAGGACTAAGAGGAGGTTCATGGTATCCGAAGGATCCACGCAAACCATTTCAGGAACGCGACTGGAGGTCAGCCAAACCGTCTCCACCTCCCTACCGAGCTTCCTGTGAAAACGCGGGGGAAAAGTGCGCGTAATAGCCAAAGCCGGATGCTTAGCGGCCTTTCTTGAGCGAAAGAGAGCATAAGCCTCATCTTCTCTATCTACAGAGTAAAGAAATGTTGCCCCCCTCGCCTCTATATCGATTACGGGACTTGGTATTATGACTAAACCCTCGTGCTCGCGTTCTACTCGTTCTAAGAGTTCTTCTAATGACTGCTCTAGTTCTGCCTTAGACCTTTCAAGCTCTTCTGCCCGTTGTTTAAGCGCTTCTTCAGCCCGTTTGCGTTCTGTAATATTCACCGCAACACCTCTTAAACCAATAGGTTTCCCTTCCTCATAAGTAATGATACTAGCATGTACAATAACTGGGAATCTACTGCCATCTTTCCTCTGCATTGTGTATTCAACTTTACCTACATCTTCTCCCCTTTGTCTCCTTTGAAGATTCTCCCTAGCCCTTTCACGGTCCTCGGGAACAATCAGTTGGAAAGCATTCATTCCCTTATCCAAGTCTTCTTGAGCATAGCCTAAAGCATCAAATCCAATCTGATTGAGGAATGTAAAATTCCCTTCTTTATCTATTTCAAAAACCATTTGGCGAACGTAAAATTCCTTTGTAGCCAGTTCAAAAACCATTTCCGGTAATAGTTCAGCCAACTCTCTGAATCTCTTCTCGCTTTCCCGCAGTGCTTCTTCTGCCAGTTTAAGCTAATTTTCTAATTTTTCT
The DNA here is from genome assembly GCA_048886645.1 of Candidatus Hodarchaeota archaeon. Taxonomy (GTDB): domain Archaea; phylum Asgardarchaeota; class Wukongarchaeia; order Wukongarchaeales; family Wukongarchaeaceae; genus Wukongarchaeum. The sequence continues at coordinate 4,988 of JBHLKN010000100.1, forward strand.
AATTCTGTAATTCTTTGGCGTAGTTCCACTAATTCGTCTATAAGTTGATCTTTTGTTTTATCTTCATATTCCCTCATTTTTTGTGACTCCTAAAATAGTGAAGTGATTTTCCCTCAAATCTCACGGGCATACGATCTTACTCAAGCTTTTAGTTCTCCCCCACTTTTTCTCTTAGAAGCCACCTTAGTTATCTTCCACTCAAAAAGGTTGGGTTTTACCCTGCTTCTTATATTTTTATGTTTTTCAGGTTAAACTATTTTTATTAAGGGAAAGTTCGATTTTTATGTTATAAATCTTTTTTACTCAAAAATGATATTTATCAAAGGAATAGTCTGTTTTTTCAACTTTTTTTAAATAAATTTTTGCGAATAAAATTTTCTTAAAGCTCGTCTAACCAATTAATTTATAAATAATATCGAAGTTTTTTTTCCTACATTTTTATTACTCTAAGTTTAGTTAAAGCGGTTATTTTACTTTGTTTTTAAGGAGGATCATTTGCTTTGGTGAGATTGTCTCCGTTAACGGTTCATGGTTTGTTGCCGGGTACTAATTGTAAGAAGTGTGGGGAAGTTACTTGTCTTGCTTTTGCTTCTAAGCTTGTTGCGAGAACAGCTGAGGTTGAGGCGTGTACTCCTCTTTTTGAGGA
>JBHLKN010000101.1:0-5391 GCA_048886645.1 Candidatus Hodarchaeota archaeon
TTCCATTTTTTCTGAGGATGTTATGTTGACAAAACCTAGAAAGGAGACTCGAAGCATACCAAACTACTCAGAGGCTCTTACCCTCCTTTCCATTTTGAGAGTTCCATGGAATGTTATAAGACATTCGATCATGGTCGCTAGTTTTACTAAGAGAATAGTCGAATCATTAAAAAATGATAATGCCATTGATGAAAATCTTGTTTTTGCAGGTGCTTTGCTTCATGATGTAGGAAGAATAAAGAGTCATGGGGCAGACCATGGAGTTATTGGAAGAAAAATACTGTTAAATTTAGGTTTTCCAGATTCCCTTGCCCGCATGTGTGAAACCCACACGATTTTTTCTGTAGAAGATGAAGAAACTTCAAACATGTTAGGGATACCTATAGGGAACTATTTACCAACAACCCTTGAAGAAAAGATCGTAGCCTACGCTGATAAGAGAATACATCGCGGAAAAATACTTTCATCCGTTGAAGAACGGTATAACTACTGGTTTAAAAGATTCGGCCAACAAAAAGTTCTAATTAAAGGGTTGAAAATTTGTAAAGAGATCGAAAAAGAATTAGCCGCCCTTGCCGGTCAAAGAAAAGGTTTTTTCGTAGGAAAAGGAAGATGGGCATGAAAAATTCTTCTTGTTAAAAATAAGTAAAGGGTTATCTTTAAATTAGTAAAATATCTTATAAAAATGGGTATCCCAAATGAAAGAGACCAAAGATTCGTCTAAAGAGACGAATAAAAAGAAAAAAGGATTCATGTCTGGGAGCGAAAACGAATTCCAACTTCTATACAGTATTATGATTCTTGCGGATATAATTCTCGCAATAGCATTCGGTATACGGATTTTAGGAGAAGTTGTAATCGGGTTAGACGTAGAATATTGGATCCTTCTAGGAATAATATTAACCCTATTCGTTGACAAAATAAAAATGGTTTTAGAACTCGCCTATCAAGGTATTGTAAACATTACCGACTTTTTAAGCCATAAAGTCTTAGAAGAAAACCCCAAGCTCACCCTCTTAAAAAGCTTCCTAATCACTAGTATACTCGCCTTCGCCACCTGGTACTACGGGTTTTTAGACTCATGGATTGACTGGGTTAAAGATCATAGTGATTTTTGGTATTTAGATCTGGTTCTCTTGGGTGGAATCGTGGTTCTGACCGCGTGGTTGGTGGTCTCTTTAATAGTCTTTGGGACAAGTAAAAGTATTCCCACTTCTTCTGTTAAAAAATAAAGTCTTAAAGTGTTTAAGGAAAGCTTTTTTTTGTGTTTTCTTTTTCCTTATTTTTTCAGTTCTTTTTCGATCTTTGTTCTTTCTTTCTGTTTTTTCAGTATTGTTTCTTTTAAGTCTTCAATAGTTTTTTCCATTGTTTCAAGTTTTGTTAGATATGTGGTTTTTAGCGTTTCTTCTTTATGGGATGTACCTAAAGTTTTTATGTTTTCACGGAGTCTTTCCTGCTCCCTGTAGAGAGTTTCTAATTCCTCTTTCAAGGTGTCAATATCTTGCTCTAAGATTTCGCATTCTTTTATGAGTTTTCGTTTATTCATAAGCTTTTCAAAAATCTCCTCGTCTATTACGCCTTCTTTCTTTAACTTTTCAAGCTGTTTATCAGTCAAATCTTCCAAACTTCTATAAGTCTTTACTATCCGTTTCAATGTAACTCCAAACCGCCGGGTAGCTTTTCTCTCAACTTTCACAAGCCACCTATAAGCTTCCGGAGTCTCTTGGTAAAGTTCTGGCGCTTCAAACGGTTCATATAAGTCTCCATACCAATGTTTTAGGTGTTCCAGAATAACTTCTGCATCTTCATCTTTACTGTTTGATATGATATATGTGGTTTCAAGCACTCTTGAAACTGATTCCACGATCGATCTATTCTTTTTATCCAAGGTTACACCTGTAATTTCCGTCTTTTCTTCCCTTTCAACACTGATATTTATCTCCTGTTCTAAAACAAAAGGTATGAGCCTATCATCCTCCTTCTTCATCGTGGGAAGTATACCCTCACCAGAATAGTTACCATCTACGAAAAGCGTTATAGGTCCCTCTTCAAGCACTGCTTGGCCCGTGTTTTTCAGCTCAATACACATCAACGGGTTTTTTGCATAAGCTTCCTCGTTAAAAATATAGCGCTTTTTAGTTTCAACCTCTTCCCTTAAAATGGGTACAAGGGCAGACTGATTACGCTTAACCGTCACAGGCTTGTTAACCGTTATAGCGAAAAACTCTCCCAATTCTACTGTTGTAGTATCAACTCTTACATCACTCTTAGCTCTACCAGGACGTGCTCTCAATTCTTTCATGGCAACACCAGCAACAGCGGCTTTAGGGGCTGGAGGTGCCATAGTTTCGGCGGCAAAATAGGCATCTTCCAACTTATCTGCTAACGCTTCTTCTAATTCCGCTTCGGGGATTATCGGTCGAAGTCCTATATCTTCCCTGCGTTTGATCACTGGTCTTTTCATCCATAAGGGCGAATAGCTATCATATTCAAAACTTATCGGTAGACCTGTTACAAGTGTTAACTCAACATCCTCCCAATCAATTCCCCGCGGATTATCCACTATGGCAAACCCTTCCAAAAAACTCTTTTCTTCAACACCCATCTTAAAAAGGCGATAAGTCGTCTTCCAAGCAGGACTTTCTATGGCATAACGAATAACCACCTCAAAAGGTGGATCTCCATCAAAATGTATCGTTACAGGTTTCATCGTTCTCTTTTTTGCTTCAGCCTGCGTCTCTAGATAAAAAGCAAAATCTTTCGCCTTTTCCAGGTCTAAAAGCTCCATGCTTTCAATCCTATCAACATTTATGAAAGCAATGTTTTTCGTTTTTTCATCGTAGAAAGAAACCATGACACGCCCTTCTTTTTCTTCTGCAAACTCTTCAACCCCGATTATCCTCCCCTCTTTTTCCTCTTCTCCTGAAATTTTTATCTTAACCCTCTCTCCAGTAAAGGTCTCAAAAAGGGTCTTAATCCCTGATTCAGGAGTTATTGATATACCTGTTCTTTCTAAAATCTCTGCTACATTTATTTTAGAACCGAATTGAACAGATACTACTCCTGCCTCTTTTTCCCCATAACAACTTACGGCAAAACTCTTTAACAGATCATTCATGTCATCCTCTTCAAAGAACAGTCGAGCAATTTTTTCCTCTAAAGTCCCCATCATCTCTATGAACGCTATCCCATGTCGATAAATTATAACCCTTGAAACTTTTAACTCACTCATAGATAAACAACCTCTCAAAAATTAAAGTAAAAACTATCTAAAAAACATTCGCGTGTAGCAAAACTGATAAAATTATAAAAAATTGGTTAAATTTTTTGTTCAAAATCTTTTAGAGAATCTATAAGGTTGTTTTTTAACCTCATTTGTTTTTTAATCTTTTTTTAGTTCTTTTATAGTCTTTGTAGCTTTTCTAAAAGAACCTACAAGCGTGTGGAGTTCCCTACCAGTAATAAAAGACCGCCCTATCACATTTTTAAAAGAATTTATTGCAGTTCTTTTTTTATGAGGTTTCAAGCCTAAAGCATCCACAAGGCTTTCAAAGGTTTTCATTAAAATCTCCCTTTCCTCCCTATTAGCAGGCCTATAAATCTCCTTTTTATCTGTATGTTTTTCCATCCGGTAAAATGAGTATAAGATTATTGCTACGGCATGGGAAAGATTCAGAGCCCGATACTCCTTACTACTATCTATTGTTAGAAGAAAATCGCATTTTTCAACCTCCTTATTCGTAAGCCCAGCGCTTTCTTTCCCAAAAAGTATCGCTGCTGAACCACATATCTTACCAAAATTCTCTAAATGATTCAAAGTAATTGCTGTTCTTAAGAGATTATAGTCACCTTTTGCTATACGAGCAGAAGTTCCGATAACTATGTCGATATTCTCTATAGCCTCATCTATACTCCCAACAACCCTTGCCCCTTCAAGAACATCTTTACCATGCATCGCAAATCTTTCAACCTCATTATCTGTAAGGCTAACCTTAGGATTAACAAGCACAAGATCTCTAAAACCAAAATTCTTCATAATCCTCGCAACACTCCCAATATTACCACCAATTTCAGGCTCAACAAGAACTACCCTAACGCCCAAATCGCCCCTACTGCTACCAACCGACTTTTCTTTCTCTTTCATAAGTAAGCATCCTTAACGATTTAGCATTTTCAAGCCCATATATTATAATAATGGGAGGAGTAATATTTAAGCGAATTGAATATAATATCCGCATTCTTGGTTACGTATGAAAACGCTTTTTTTCTCCACATTCCATGCAAGTGTATGTTACGTGGGGGCGTGGTCCACTTCTAAGACGTATACGAAGGTTTATCCCCGGAACAAGAAAAGACTTACATTTTCTACAAATCTGTCTCCGCCAATAAACAGGAACCCTAACCCTGGCCTTCATACCTATTCTCAACCCTATTTGTACGTAGCGCTTAGCAAGATTAGGCTCCTCTATAAAAACACTTTTGGCAAGGGAAAACAAATAATCCATTCTCTGCAAAGCTAGATCTTCAACACTTTTCTTCTTCGGAAAGAATCTTTTTTTCTTTCGTCTTTTACCTTTCCTTTTCTTTATTCTCCCGATTTTTTCACTCATAAAAGGAATCCTCGCCTTTTCCACTACAACATTTTAAACCTTTAAAACATTTATAACTAAGATTATAATGAATGATTTGACGCTTTTTCTCCTGTGAGGTTTTAATATTTTGGTAACTACAAGTAAAAATTTAAACGGTAATATAAAGCCTCTTACGTTTTTATTAGCAGAATCAGCCATCGAACTTATACCCGAAGAAATCATCCACCATCCAGTTACCGTTAAACATGCTAAACGAAGAGAAAAGAAACCCTCTGAATGTTTATTAGATGATTCTATTCACTTCAGAGCAATGCGAAATCTAAAAGACAACAAACGTAGAGGCAGGCCAGACATCATACACCTATGTTTATTAGAAGCCATAGGATCACCCTTAATGCTAGAAAACAAGCTAGAAGTAGCTGTTCACACCTACCAAGAGCAACTCTTACTATTTTCTAAAAATGTCAGAATACCTAGAAACTATTCCAGATTCTGCGGCCTAATGGAACAACTTCTAGTAAAAGGGAAAGTACCGCCAGAAAGTGAAAACCCCTTGATAACCGTTGAAAAAAACATTTCCGTAAAAGATTTCGTGGAAAGAATCAAACCTACAAGCATCATCGGTTTTTCGAGAAAAGGAGAACTGAAAAAACCATCAGAAACCGCAAAAGAAATACTTAAAGAAGAACAAATCCTACTAATTGTCGGAGGATTTCCTCACAGAAGCTTCAAACACGAAACCATAAAAATAATGAACAAGATCATATCCATATACCCAAAACCCTTAGAAGCCCACATA
>JBHLKN010000102.1:0-5369 GCA_048886645.1 Candidatus Hodarchaeota archaeon
ATGATAAACGAACTCATAGAATGGCTTTCTACCCGATCTGAAAAAACAGTTTTCATGTTAGGAGACATGGTTGGTAAAGAAAAAGATCTTGCCTACTTTATCAAAAGAATTGAACAGGAAACAAACCAAAAAAATTTCATCATGATCCAAGGTAACCATGATAAGTGGTGGAAATATCCACATCCCCTAATAGAAGATTCAAGCTGTATCGAACTTAGCCCCTACTTCAATGGTTACTATAAAATAGCAGGCCAATTAGTGATGCTAGGCCATGGCCATGCTCCAGACAGAAATTGCCCCATCCCCCTAGATAAATACTGTCACATATTACAGAACTATCTTGAAGCCGCTAAAGATTGGAAAATCAACGTTATTAAGTCAGCGCCATGGCTTAAAGATCGATGGTGTATTTTTGGCCATAACCACAGGATTTACGTAAACAAGAAGTTACGTGTTGCTTCAACAGGCTCATGGAGATACAGATACTACCTAGATCGGCTTTTAAGAAGGAAGCCGGACTTTGGATACGCTCTCCTCATAAAAAGAAAAAACAATAACAACCCTCAAGATGATGAATTCTCAATATCTATTCTTGACGCACGAAAATCCATAAAACTCACCCAATAAACAACTTGAACTCCTTCCTCCCAAAAAATTATCAAAGATAAATTTTTCAATATTTTTAGATCCATAACCCTTATTTTATTTGTAGATAAGATAAAATATGATAATTAATAATCGTGTTTAAGTCGGCCTATAAATATAAAAAGAAAGTTGAAGATTTTGTTTTATAAATCCCCTTTCTTTTTTGAGGAGACCTGTTTTATGGATTCTGAAAATTGTTGGAACTGCGGTAAACCTTTGGTAAAAGGAGCAAATTTTTGCAAGTTTTGCGGTTCACCTATACGCAAAACTCCAATGGGTAGGCCTGCTTTTTCCGAACCATTACTCTCAGAAGAACCGAAATATGTACCTGCTGTCTCTAAAAGTGTTGAACCTTCTCCTGTGGAGGAAGAGATACCTGAAGAGATTGAAATGATTTTGATGAACAGAGCTTTATTAAAAACTTTTGAGAAGAAAAAAAGGGAGATTCTTGACAAGATAGATGATGTTAGCGAACGGGTTAAAGTTGGATTAATGCCTGCAGAAGAGGCCAAAAAGAAAATTGAAGATTTAAAAGAACAAGTGGTTAAGCTTAACTTAGAGAGGAAGAAAGCAGAAGAAGGTGAAACAACCCTACCTGTTGAAGCAATGATAGCCGAGATTAATGATCTAAGGGAGAAAATCTCTAAATTAGAAGATATTCATAAAAAAGGAAAGACTAGTGAAAAAACATACGAAAAAGTTAAGGAAGAATTTGAAGAAAAGCTCCAAGATCTTGAGGAAAAATATGCTAAAGAAAAAATGCAATTAGATATCTGGATCACAAAATTAAAAACGAAAGAACAAACCCTTAAAGAAGAACTTGAAACCCTATACGTGAAAAAAGAAATTGGCGAAGTTCAAGAAGAAGAATATAAAGAGAAACTTAATGAAATAACAGATGAGATAGAGAAAACCCAATCCATGCTCCAAGAGCTTAAATCAATAATATCAAAGATCTAAAGATTTTAAAATACTCCTCTTGAGATCAGCGAGCTCGGGCTCTATTTCAAAAGCTTTATCAAAACATTTTGAAGCTTCCCCATTCCTACCAAGTCTATCAAGAAACAAACCCTTGATAAGCCAAATCCCCACATCTTCCGAATCTACTTCTAAGGCCTTATCAAAACATTTTAAGCCTTCCTCAATCTTACCAATATCTATAAGTGCCATACCTTTATCAATCCAAGCCCATGCGTTTTCTGGGTTTATCTCCAAAGCTTTATTATAGCACTCAAGTTCATCCTTTTTTCTACCCAGCCTCTTGAAAACCAAACTCTTGATAAGCCAAATCTCCTCGTTTTCTGGGTTTATCTCCAAAGCTTCTTCAAAAAATTTTAAAGATTCCTCAAACTTTTCAACGTTCACAAGAGTCGCGCCCTTGCCATACCAAGCTTCGTCGTTTTCTGGGTTTATCTCCAAAGCTTTATCATAGCAAACAAAAGCCTCCTCAACAATACCAAGCCTTCCAAGAGCTGCGCCCTTGCCATACCAAGCTTCGTCGTTTTCTGGGTTTATCTCCAAAGCTTCTTCAAAAAATTTTAAAGATTCCTCAACCTTCCCCAGGTTCACAAGAACCGCTCCCTTGCCATACCAAGCTTCGTCGTTTTCTGGGTTTATCTCCAAAGCTTTATCATAACATTTTAAAGCTTCCTCAAAGTCCCCAGTTGCTCCAAAAAGTCTGCCTTTTTCACACCAAGATTCTTCATTATTAAGATTTATTTTCAATGGTTTTTCACTTCTCTTTACAGGAGAAATGTTTTGATCTTTTTAGGAAAATTAGTTTTTTAGTTTTGGTATTTTGCTCATATTAATAGTATTTTTAAGTCTTATATTACGTACATATTGAGAGTTTTATTATTTGTTATTTTTTGTAGATATTTGTTCTTTATAGCCGATTTTGCTTGGAATGTATTTTTGGTTTTGGTTATGTTTTTGTTTTAATCTCCTGTTAGGTTTTATTGATGTATTTAAAAAAGCAAAAAGTTTAATTTTATAGTTATTATAATTCCTGCTTTGTGAGAACCAATACGAAAAATTTAGATAATAGGTTTTTTCGACTTTGGTCTAGATTTGAGTTTCGTCTTGCTTTTTTTTGTTTTTTAGCTCATATTCTTTTCATCGTTTTTGACGCTCTATTTTTAGCTGATTTCTCTAAAGGTTTCCGAGCAACAGATTATGATGCTTGGTCCGATAGGACAGACACTATTCTTGAGGGGGGTGTGTTGTATCGCGACACTGTTCTCCCTTGTAGAAGTCCTCCCCTTGCAAGTTATTTTTTGTTACCTCCTGTAGTTTTAGGCGGTGGGTACATAACTGCCTTTGAAATCTATTTCTCCCTAATTAACGTTGTGGCTTCAGTCATGATCTATAAAACACTCTTAAATCGTGGAGAGAGTTTTGCTAAAAACTGTTCAATATTTTATGCTTTTAACCCGCTTGTAATCATCACCTCCACCGTTAGGGTTCAGGATGAATGTATAGTCGCCCTACTTTTCATTCTTATAACTTTCTTCATGATGCGTGGAAGATATTACGTAGCAGCAACTTTTCTAGGTTTAGGTATCATGACTAAACCCGTAATCGTTCTCGTATTTCCCCTATTAATTTTTGCTGAAGGGGATATTAGAGAAAAGATATTTAGGGGAGTAATAAGCATTGGAATCGCATTAATGGTTCTTTTTCCTTTCTACCTTTTTGCAGGAGAGGAGGTTTTTAAAGTGTTCCGAGGATATTCGAAGGCAGAGGGAACAGGGCTTTTAGCCTTACTTACAAACACCCACGATTACTCCATACCCGTTACCCCCTTTACCATCCTCTTTATAATAACGTATCTTCTCGCTTCTTATTATGTTATAAAGAAGAAATTTAACCACTGGTTTGCAATTACTCTAATACTTTCCGTTTTTTTCATTACTTTCATAAAAATCCATGCCTCATACTACTTATACTTAATAATTTATGCTTCTCCCTTTGTATTAATTAATAAGAGGCTTCTAAACGAACTTTTACTCATACTTCCTCCCACTTTAATGTTCCTTCACAGGGCTAAATCCGACTATTACGAAGGAAACCTCCCCTATTTATTTGGTGGAATTTTAGCATGGATAATAGTAACAATGATAGTCATCCACTTATTGGTGATCATTCTAAAATCCCAAAATAGCCTCGCTATTTCTCCCTTCGAAAGAATAAATAAGCAAGAAAATTTAACTCATATACTTGATAAAAAGACCTTTATTTTAGCTCATATAGTCCTCTCGTTCTCTCTTGTGCTACTGTATTTTTGATTGAGGGGTGTTTTATCGATGGAAAACCAAGGAAAAGTTAAAAGAGGTTTTATACAGAACTTTTTTTCTTCTCCTTGGTTTTTTCTCTTGATTATTCTCGCTTTAGCTTTGCTTATCCGGCTTATAGTAATTTTTTTCTATGGGGGCGAATCTTATAGAGGTGATGCGGTACTTTATAAAGAAAGGGCAGACAACCTCCTAGAAGGCAAGGTTCCTTACCGTGATTTTATTGATCCAAAACCCCCCATGCTAATCCTCACAATAGCATCCTGGTTTTTTATAACGGATAGTTCTTCTGTGTTGTCGATCAAGATACTTTTCTCTTTATTCGACCTTATCTGCATAGTTATCGGATATTTTTATCTTAAAGAAAGAGCACCAAACAAGCTTTTTTTGCTTATTTTTCTTTTAATGATTGCTTTAAACCCTATTATATTTGCTAACTCAGCATACTACGGTCGCCATTACATAATACCAGCAACCCTACTCATGATCTCCTTATTCACCCTTAAAAATGGGCAAGAAATAAAAAGCGCTATCACTATGGGCATAGCTATTATGTATACCTACTTTTCAGCCCTTTTTCTACCACCATTTCTTCTTCATATAAAATCAAAAAAATCACTAGCAAAATATATGATAATCACGATAATAACTGCTCTAATAATCCTCTCTCCCTTTATTTATCTGGCAGGCGAAAAATATTTTGATGATACCGTTTTCGAACACACAGAAATAGGTGCAAGAGGCTTTAGCGTTTGGAAAGTAATAAGCGAAATTTCAGGGGATACATCTTTAGAATACGACCTCCCCTTCATCATTCAAGCAATATTTCTCACCATTATAACAGCTTTATTCATATTCTCCTGTAAATTTTCTTTAAAGAAAAGGGGAATGTTTTGCCTTGAAGTTTTTGCAATCACATTTTATCTTACATTCATTCTTTTGAATAAACACGTACTTCTGCAATACTTTGTTATACCTGCTGTCTTTTTACCTCTCTCCTCATCCTTACTAAAAACAGGTAAAAAACCTCTCATAATACACATGATCACCTTTTATGTTGCTAGTTGGGCGATATTCCTTGTTTACAGGCTGGAATATGAATACTTTAAAGACTTTCCCCTCTTTGCTTTAGGCGTGGCTATAATTTATTTATCAGCCCTTATACCCCTTATATTTTTACTATTTTTGAAAGAATTAGAGGGTCAGAAATAACAATCCACAAATCTGAGCTAAAGGAGATAAATTTAAGACTTGTGTTAAACTAATTACTCCAAATGACTGGTAGATTGGAGGCTATATGGCGAAATTGCAAGAAATATCAGAAGAAACAACTATAGTCCACAAGAAACTTGGTTTTTCAACTTTTTTGAGCAGTTTTAAAAAAGCGTTTAAGATACATAGATACTTTATCATTGTTTTTTTGGTAGGTTT
>JBHLKN010000103.1:0-5356 GCA_048886645.1 Candidatus Hodarchaeota archaeon
CCTTCTGTGCTTTCTTCAAACATGAGTTGCATGCCTAAACATATACCAAGCACGGGTTTTCCTGAACTTATTTCTTCAAAAAGAGGTTCTTTTAATAGATTTAAGTTTTTCACAGCATCCTCAAAAGCTCCAACACCTGGAAGAATGATAGAATCAGCTTCCCTAAAATCCTTTGAAGCTGAAGTTATCTTCGTTTTAGTTCCAGCAAATTCCAATCCACGAGATATACTTCTCAAATTTCCTATACCGAGATCTAGGATGGCTGTAAACATTACTATAATTTCCCCTTTCCTCAACTTAATTTAAAGGATGCCCTTAGTGCTCGGAATCTCTTTTCTTTTTGGGTCTATGCTTAAAGCTTCACGTAAAGACAAAGCCAAACCCTTAAAAACAGCTTCAATTTTGTGGTGATCGTTCTCACCATACAATACTTCAGCGTGCAAGTTTATTCTTAAAGATTGGGAAAAGGATCTTAAGAAATGTTCTAAATCCTCTACAGGAAGCCCCTCAACTGTTTTCAAATCGGTCTTTAAGCGTAAAATAGAGTAAGGTCTCCCTCCAAGGTCTAAGACCACTCTTGCAAGGGCATCATCCATAGGGACCAAAGCGTACCCAAACCTTTTAATGCCTATCCGATCGCCAAGGGCTTTATCTATCGCTTCTCCCAGTGTTATAGCAACATCTTCAACAATATGGTGGGTTAAGTCTCCCTCTGCCTCCACCTTCAAATCTATTAGGGAGTGTTTGCTTAGGGTTCCCAGCATGTGGTTTAGAAAACCTACACTGGTGTTTACTTCAAAGCTTCCCTTACCTTCTAAATCTACCTCGATAACAATTTTTGTTTCTTTGGTTTTACGGATCTTTTTACCGGTTCTTGAACTTTTAGCCAAGTTTTAATACCTCCAATAACGCTTCAGGGAGCCTAGTTACATCTTCTATCACTATATCTGCCCCGATAGCTTTAAACTGCTTTAAAGCTTCTTCCCTATTAAAAGAGGCAGAAAGAATACAAACACTAATACACTTACCATAATTTTTAGCCATTATCAAATCACTTATAGTGTCACCCACATATATTGAAGGCTCAGTATACCCCGCCTTTTCAAGTTTTTTAAAAGTTAAATCAAGGGTATAAGGATGAGGTTTTTCCTTACCTTTTGGCGCGTCATGCATAAAAAACAAAGCTGTTTTCTCAAAGTATTTGAGGATGCTAAACTTCTCTAAACTGTAAAGCGCTTGATCCCGGGGTCTTCCAGAGGTTATACCAAACCCTCTAATACCCATATTTATGAGTTGTTCGAAGAGTTTTGGCTTGGCCATAAGTTTTTCATTCTCAATCATTCCCTTCACTGGCGTGTTTTTTGAAGGTTTGTCGCCGTAGAACCGTTCATAAAGGTCGGCTCCAAGATAGATCTCCTCAAACCTTTTAACGATAAACCCTGAATCAATAAGCTCTCTCAACTTTGGAAAACTGTCACCTAAAAACGGCCTAATTTCCATCAATATTTTGTTCACGTCCGCTTTTTGTTCCACAGCAATTTCTAAAAATTTGGAAAACTCCAACCCAGAAAGAGCGTAAGCTACCGCTGTCTGTGTTAAAATCCAATCATTATTAAAAATCCCAGTATCCTTAAGCAACTGAACATCCTGAAAACTCAAACTTTTATTTACTACTCCAAACTCCTCAGAAAGAACTACTTCGAAAGTCGTTATAACCGCCTGACGATAACTCTCAGTAACCTCTACAAGAACACCATCCATATCAAAACTAACCCTTGCCAAAAAAACGCTGTCTCCTAAACTGAATTTTAAAAGTAAGAGAAAACAAATATAAAAAATTTAACAAAGTCCAACAACTTTTAGATGTTACATTCAATTAAACATTTGGAGGTTCTAATCGTTTTACGTCTGGTAAAGAATCAAAATCCTTATCGTAGGAGATTATTTTTTCAAGTTTTAAACGTTTCATTGCTTGATAGGTTGTTGCATCGTCGAAATCAAACCCAAATAGTTCCATAAACTTCGTAGCTTTTATCTTATCTAGTAATGAGAGCAAATAAACTTCTAAACCTTTATAACCAAACAAAGAAGAGAGAAAGACACGAAGGTCTTTAGGGGTTTTCCCCCCTATTTTCCATGACGATTATTATAGCGTCTATTAAAAAGTCTGTAATCACCCCCCTTAAACCCCCATTCTGAACCCTTTTTAAGAAACCCTCACAATCATTAGCCTTATCTTGGTCAAGTGCAAGTTCTAAAAAGATATTCGCATCTATAAAATACATTATTTTTTCATCTCTTCCAAAAGTTTTTTAGCCCTCATCTTTGAAGCTTCATGTTGAAGGATTACTCCTGGTTCCTTCACATAGCTAAGCATACCTCTAATAGCCTTAACAGGATCTTCTGGGACATCGATCTCTTCCACATCTTTCTCATATTCTAAAACCCATCTTTGAATAGCTTGAGCACCTGCTTTACTGATGGCTCCTTTCCTATAACCATAGACCTCCATAGAAACCTTTCTAAAGCGTTTGTCTAAGTTTTCAGGAAGATAAATTTTAATTACTTTCAAAAATCATACCTCAAGGACTTAAGAACTTAAAAACTTAAAAACTTTTACTAAAAATGCTTCTAATAGCCTTAACAGAACCTATAAAACCAATCCTTGCCAAAAAACACTATATCCTGTCAAGCTTAAAATCATATTGATACTTAGGTTTTATTAGTCACGCTATCGATTCACTGATGCTAATGGATCTTCGTTTCTCTATAATTCCTTTAAACCGCTGTTCTATCCTATTAATAAGTTGCTCAAGTTCATCAATTGCTATATTGACCACATCAATCAACTCATCGAGAACTTGTAATGTATTTTTGGCTTCATTTGTTTCTTTCGTATTCTCACTCAGACTAAACCATTTGACACGAAGACTTTTAAGCATCTCTAATGATTGACGGGCGAATTTTAGTTGGGAGGTGAATGCTTTAAGATAGATATCTGGTATTGAAGTTGATTTGGCGCTGTATTTCCATTCTTTAGAACCTGAAACCCTTGATCGTTTCAATACTCCCCAATTTTCTTCTAGGGTTTTTAGGGTTCTTGATATTGTAGATACTGAAACATTTAGCTGTTCTGATAAATCTTTTTGAAGTTTAGGATGTTTATCGATAAGGAACATTGCGAAAAGTCGACCAATAAACGGATTATCGCCTTTTTTGTCTACAAAATACTCAAATAATTCATAAAATTCCTCATGAAACTTTGCAAGATCTTTTTGGATGGTTTGTTTAAATTCTGGCAAGATATCCGCTCCTCATTTACTGTATTGTATTCAACTATTTTTAAATCTATCGAAATTTGCATAAATTTTGCAAATTGCAAAACTTTATAAGATTAAGCAGTCAAAATATAATAGTAAAAAGTTTAATACATAGAATTCTAAAATAATTACGTTTTTTAGAGAATTATGAGGTGTTAATTATATCCTAAAAATAAGAGGACTAAACATGTCTAGTAGTTCTTCTCCGGTAATTGAGACACGGAATTTATCAAAGAGATTCAAAGAGGTGCAGGCAGTCTATAGACTAAACATGAAAGTTAATAAAGGCGAAATTTTCGGGTTCTTAGGACCTAACGGTGCTGGAAAGACCACAACACTCAAGATGATAATGGGGCTTATGTATCCCTCAGAGGGAGAGGTGTTTATTAACGGAAAAAGAGCTGGTGCTGATTCAGTTCATATTCGTAAAGATCTAAGCTATCTTCCTGAGCGAGTTTCATTCTATGACCATCTCACACCCTTGCAGACACTACATTTCCTCTGTGAATTAAAAGGTGCAGACAAATCCATTGCCAAACCACTCTTAAAAGAGGTCGGTCTCGCGGATAGAATGTATGATGAAGTTGGAACATTCTCAAAAGGCATGGTTCAATTGCTAGGGATAGCCCAAGCAATGATTGGAAATCCTCCTATATACATTTTTGATGAACCAATGGGGGGTTTGGATGCGCGTTGGGTAAAGGTTATTAGAGAGAAAATCAGGGCACTAAATGAGCAAGGTGCCACGATACTTTTTTCATCACATATTCTAAGCGAGGTGCAAGGTCTTTGCGATAGAGTTGCAATAATCAACAAAGGTAAACTTGTAGCAGAAGATACATTAGCCAATTTAAGTAAACACCTGCACCTCAAACCCCGTCTTGAAATAACTATTACAGGGCTTAATGGAAAAGTACCAGATTTGCTTTCCAGTATTGAGGGTATTGATGCTGCTGATGCAAAAGGAGATAAACTAATTGTAACATGTGATGCTAAAGCTCGCCTCCAAATTATCATATCGCTAGCACAAGAAGGTATGGACATACAAGAATTCAGGACAATCGACCCCTCACTCGAAGATGTATTTATGAAGGTTACATCATCTGAGGAAGAAGGTAGTATTTAGATGGCAAAATTGAAAATAAACATCGGATCAATCTATTCGGTTGCAAAAAAAGAGTTTCAAGACAATATCAGAAACAGATGGATAACAACGCTAATACTCATTTTTGTAATTCTCACAATTGCAACATCCTATTTTGCTGGTTCAAGGGAAGCTGATTCTTCCTCTTTAGGTGAAATGGAGGATACTATTACTGTTCTCTTAAGTATTTCTGTAATCCTGGTCCCGCTCATAGCCATCATGCTCGGTTATGCAACAATCTCTGGTGAGTGTGAAAGCGGCTCTCTCTATGTAGTTCTCGCCTATCCTATCAGGAGAGGAGAAGTTTTACTAGGCAAGTTTATTGGATTAGGAGCAGTGATAGTATTTTCTACTATCATGGGATTTGGAGCAGGGGGAATTATCATTGCCGTTTTGGCGGGTACCAGCGAATGGACAAGTTATTTGTTGTTTATAGGTTTGACCATCATCCTTGGCCTTCTCTACCTGAGTGTCTCGATGTTCTTTTCCACTCTAACCTCAAAACGCTCTACCTCCCTTGGCTTAGGCGTACTAATATTCTTCTGGTCTATGATTTTCGGAATAATAATCATGGCAGCCTATCTAGCAGGAGGAGGAAGCTATGACGAACTGTTGACAGGCGAAACAAGTTTCCCAGACTGGGTTTGGTGGGCTGTACTTCTAAGCCCTATGGACATGAACCAAGTGGCAGTCTTTGAAGCGTTCGGTTTAGAAGAAGCTTTTGGCTTTTCGGTGGAAATACCCAGCTTTATGAGTTTAGGCCTTCTTGTTACTGTTCAACTTGTCTGGATCATATTACCCCTGATCTTAGCATTCTACGCCTTCGAAAGAAGAGATATTTAAGAAAGCAAAAGATTTGAGGAGTTTAACCTCAAACACTTTAAGATTTACT
>JBHLKN010000104.1:0-4971 GCA_048886645.1 Candidatus Hodarchaeota archaeon
TAAATAATCCTTATTATTAAAAGGAAAAGGAGGTTTTTTCCTTGAGTAAGCCTGTTGAAAGTTCCTATATAAGAATTTCAGATAGTAGAGGAATATCCATAGCGCGTTGGGGTAAACGCAAGGTTAAAGGGGAAGAATTTAGTGGTAACATAAGCATCCAAGAAGTACGCATCTTAGAAGATGGAAAAAGAGAGTATGGTGAAACACTTTATGTACCTGCAGGCGCCCTTGCAAACCTCATAATGGAACTGCAAAGAATGTATAACAAACTAAAAGAAGCAGAAAGTTGAAGAAAACCGAATAAAACCAGAGGATTTGAACAATGAAGGTTAAACCATTTGAAAACGTTAAGGATCAGATTGGGTATTGTGGAATTTGGTGTGGTACTTGTGTGGTGGGCAATGGAACCTTAAGGGAACTAACGAAAAGGTATGAGGAGATCATCAAAAGTTATGGTTTGGAACATTGGGCTCCAAAAGACTTCGATTTCAAGGAATTTATGAAGGGACTTGCTTCAATAGAGGCTATACCTTTATGTCAAGGATGTTTGAAGGGTGATGGCAGGACGGATTGTGAAATTAGAGCCTGTGCTTCGAAAAAGAATACAAATGATTGTAGTGAATGTAACCAGCTTGCTGTATGTGAGAATTCTGAAATAATAAATCACATGAGGTCAGGTGCCCGTGACGCAGGTCTTTTTGTCAAAACCGAGAACGTTGATCGACAAGAACTCATAGAGAAGTGGATTGGTGAACTAAAGGGCAAATGGCCTTATTGCATATTATTCTTGCCCGAAGGGATTTAAATTATTCTTTTATGGTTATTTGTGTTTTTGTTTTAGCGCTTAGTATGGGAGTTTTGACGATTGGTTCTATCTCTGTTTTTATTTTTTCTAAGTTTTCGTAGCTGTTGTGAAAGAGTATTGTTTTTCTTGGGTTGATGGTTTCTATTGTTTTTATTACTTGATCTTTGTCTGAATGTAGGGTTATTATTTTGTCAGGGTGTTTTTCGTTAAAGATTTTAGCTTTTATGTCTATGGTGGCAATTTCTAAACTCTCTTTTTTCTCTAATTCTCCTCCTTCTATCACTCTTTCTTTTCCTCTTTTTTTCCCTTTTTTTCTCAGTTTTTCTAGGGTTAAAGGTATGTATTTTACTGTTATTTTTTCGGTTTTTCCTTGTTCGATTAGGTTTCCAGGTTCTTTCTTTTGTTTGCCGGTGAGAACTATGAGGTTTTTTTCACCAGATCCGAGGTAGTAAAGAAAGGTCATTATCGGTAGGTCGGAAAAGTCGTGTGGTTGGCTTATAATGATAGAAGAAGATGTGATGGCGTTTACACTTTCGTCTATAGTTTTTAGTTCTCGAATAAGAACGCTTGAAAAGGGATCTGCTTCGTCTAAAATTTTTTCCTGAACATCTTTACTGAAAGTCAGTAATCTTGATTTTACGCACTTCATAGCTTCAAAAACTTTGGGTTCAGCGTATATATGGGGTTTTTTTGGAAGGTCTGAATAGTGGTTAAAAAAGGTAGTTATAAGGTCAAACGATATCCCGAAAGAGTCTGCGCTTATAAGGACGTTACCTTTTCGGCTGATTACTTCTTCCACTTCTTTTAGAAGGATTTCTTTAATTTTATCTTGCGGGGAAACGGATCTGTGGGCAAAAGAAGCGTCAAGGATCAAAACATCTATTTCTTCCCCTGTCTCCCTAAGTCTATTAATTGTTTTTAAAGCTCCTTCTACAGGAAAGTGGTCCCAAAAGTAGTAGTCCCCCGTGTAAAGTATCTTAAAGCCGTTAAAATTTAGGAGGAACATAACAGAACCTAATATGTGTCCCGCTTTTAGCGGGGTTATAGTTAAAGTTATTCCTTCAAAGTTATCATTTCTTTCGCCTTCCTCCTCTTCTTTTTTTGTTCTACCAATTTGGATTTTTTCACCGTAAAATGCTGGGATAAGATATCTTAGAGAGGGTTTGAAAATAGAGTAGTCTTTAATTTCGCTTGCTAAAATACTGAGATCAAAGCTTAGCGGTGTAGCGATAATCGGTGCTTGACATCCCCCATCGTATAAAAATTTAAGCCCATTAATGTGATCAAAATGGGCGTGAGAAAGCAAAACTAAATCGATATCGCAGAAATTAATAGTATCTTTAATCATTTCTTCCGCGTTTTCTTCGTCAAATCCACAGTCTAAGAGGATGTTAATTTCCCCTGCTTTTAAAAGGAGAGAGTTTTTGCTTGGACTGTTCATAATAGGTTCAACGGTTATCGGGGTTATAGGGTAGTTTGAAACTTTTTCACCTATTTTCTCGAGTAATTCCTTTCGTTTTTCAATGTCCGACATTTCTTTGTTGACGTAGGCGCTTATCTCGCTTTCTTCCACGTTTAGGAAAGTAAGGTGGGGAAACCATCCGATGTCTTTTGCTATTTTCCAACGTTTTTGGAAAATGACATCCTTTTCAGGATCGCCAACACTCCTTACAATAATAATACGGTCATCAGGGTAGGCTATAAACTCCTTAACACTATCACGGGCATAATTTTCAAACCCTTTAAGATTTAAAATGAACTCAATAGCCTCCCTTAAAGGCTTCTGGTCAATAAACTCCCGCCAGAATTTATCTAAAACTGCAAGACGCTGCCTAACCCTAGAAGTTACACCATAGCGAACCTCGCAGCTAAAGCCATCAACCTCTATCCTTTCAACTTTTTTACCCATAAACATAAACCCGCCATAAAAAACCCTTAAACAAAGCTCAAAAAAAACAAAAAAATGACGATATTTACAATCAAAATTAAAAAAACATGTTGTTTTTATAATACTATAACCTCTAAAGAACAAATCTTTATAGTTTTCATTTTACCATTCTTTTTGTTTTTTTGTTGTTGTTTTATTGCTTTTTTAAATCTTTTGTTTCCCTAACATAAAATACACTGATTCCTTTAACTTATTGTTGACGGAATAAAAAAATAAAATTCTATTGAGTTTGAACAGCAACTTGGTTTAGAAGAAACAAGTTCAAATTTTTTATATATTTCACATTTCCAAAACCAAAATATTTATATATTTGATTTATTTTTTTATTGTAGAATGTAGAATGTGAAAATTATTAAACTAGAGGGAACTGAAAAACCGACAATTGCTAACATCTCCTACAACGGCTATCCTTCCTTCTAGGAATAGCCACATCTCCGGTGCATGTTTGAGGATTTTTAGTGTAGGAGATGTTAGCTCCAATTTTTTTTACTCTGTTCTTTTTTCTAATCTTTTTGTCTTAGTCCCTAAACTTTAAAACTTTTCGGATTTTTTGTATGGTCACTATCCCTTTTTGTAACTCCCAACGAATGAGAATTTGAGCAGGGATTTTAGAATATTTTCAAACAACGTTCGACGGATATGCGAAGTTTTCCAGAAAACATATCTTCTGTGATTGCTAAAAGGGGGAAGTAATAACTAAACTCAAATAAAGAATTGGATTTTAAAAATATATACTGAAAACACAAACAAAGTAAACCAGAGATTGGAAAACAATGAAGTCTAGTAGCTGGTTGAAAAACAATAAGCAGAACTAGAAAATAGAAAAGTTGCTTGCATCTAGTTGTTTTACAGTTGCTAGAATATGGTATTATTTTTATAGTATTCGTTTAAGGAGTTTCTCTGGTTTGGGGGATGGGGTAGTTTTAACAGTTTTTTTGGTCTTTTATCTTTTATCCATTTTTTGTATGCTTCGTCGATGTTTTTAGAGGGTTGCAAGTAGTTGCTTATAAAGTCGATATCTTGTTCTATTAGCTGTTCTATCACGTTATCAGGCACGGTTTCTCCCCAAATCATCTCTTTCCTTATAACCCTTTGTAAGACTTGGGGGGGTAAAAAGAAGTAGGGTTTCATGGTGTATTTAAGTTGAACTTTGATTCCTAGTATTTTAAAGAGGCGTTTGATGCTTCCGCTATTAAAACTGATACATAAACTCTCCTTATGCTTTTTTGCTTCTTCTGCTATGAAATCCACTTTCTTCTGAGAAGAGCGTAGGGAAAAAAGAATATACTCGTGTAAAAGTTTTCTCCATTGTTCAATATCAACTCTGCCTAGTATCCCTTTGAACTCTAAAACGGCAAGATCTACCTTGCAAGTGGTTGCATACTCATGTTCATAAGATTCTTCTGCGCATAAAATTTCCATGCGAGGATTGATTTTAAACAACCCTTCCATGGCTTTTAATACGGGTTCAGCCCAATATAGCCAGGCAGCAGAAGGCTCAGCTATCAAATTTTTTTTCAAAATCTTCTCTACAACTGTTTCGAATGGTTCTCCTTCAGCTAACTCATAAAGGTAGTACTCTATGTCTTTATGAAAAGTTAAAAAAAGTGCATCATACTTCTCCCTTCTTATAGCTTGGGCAGCAAGTTCGCTTGAAGCCTTTAAAGGCGTTGTAATAAAAACCTTAACCAAGTTATCCATATTAAACCCCGAAAAACACCATTTTATTAATATGATTATGAGGATTTATAAAAGGTTTATTAAACAAACGAAAGAAACGAAAAAAGAGACCGTTTAAGAAAGGAACACTATTTGATTTTTTATTTTTAGATTGTGATTATTGTTCCTGAACCGTTTTCCATATACTCTTTTCCCAATATTTCTTTCATGGTTTTTTTCGCTTTTTCTCCCGTACAATGGCACGGTGAGATTAGTTTGAGGTTTGCTTCTTTTAGACATTTACTTACTTCTATTCCTTCTTCTCTGGTTGAGATGTGGAATCCTCCAGCCACCCCATATACAGGTTTGTTGTCGGTTATTTTTTGTGCTTGGTGAACAATTTTGCATACTCCTGGGTGAGAACATCCTACCAGGATCATTAAACCCTTATTTTTTACGTTTATTATCAGGCTGTGTTCAGCGATGGTTTTTCCTTTTCCGTTTTTTATTCTTCCCGTAGTTATGCAACCTTTAGCGATGTTTGTAGGGTTTTCTGAAG
>JBHLKN010000105.1:0-4956 GCA_048886645.1 Candidatus Hodarchaeota archaeon
TCTTCTGGGGCGAAAGTTTCCACCATAATGGAGGGAACGGTTTGGTCTCTGTGTAGGTCTTCTATCATTATCGCTGCTACTTTTACTGCTAATTCGTTTATAGGTAAAGAGGGGTTTAATCCCAGTTTTTCAGCTAGATCTTTGAGCTTTTTTTCATCTTTTATTTTGAATGGGGCTTTTCCTTCTCCTGTGGCTTTCAAGGTTTTGAAAACTTCATTAGCATGATAAGCGTAAGTGGATGCTCCTAATATGTTTCTTATGAGCATGTTTCTCATGGCCATCCCGTCAGCATTTATACCGCAAACTCCCCTCTCTGCCAAAGGATGATATCTTGGCTTTATTCTGCAAGGTCCGTTCGAACATAAAGCACAACGAATTCCCTCAGAACAAAAAGTACACCGCTTTCCTTGAGCTTCAAAACGGTCAAACACATTGGTAAGTCCTTCACCATGGACTCTTTCATACATCTCTCTTATCGACTCATGGGCACTAATTTTTTCTTCAGACAATTCTCTAACACTCCTTTAAAAACTTAAATAATTCAGGTATAAATGTAGAAGAATAATCGGATTTTTTAATAAAAATGCTTCCAAACACATAAAAAATAGATACGTGTCAACCTTCTACTTATGAAGTTTTAATAAATTTATAAAAGAAACTTTTAAAAATTTTTTAAAAGGGATTAGTTTTTAAAAACCATAAATTTTTGCAAGGGGATTAATTTGAGAGAAATTTTTGTTAATTTTTTTAAGGTTCGGGATTATTGGATTGCTTTTGGTTACGATTTTTTGAGGAAGAAGGTGGTTTTAACCTTCATGCCCCAAAAAAACAAGGAAGTTTTGCTTAAACAGGTAAAGAGACTGAGCAAAAAGTTGGATAAAAAAGATTTGAAAATTAGGATAAGTGATAGCGTAGAAAATCCGAACTTATTAAGGATAGCAGAAGCTTTAATGGATATTTACGAGGGAAAAAGGGAGGATGTGATAATAGAGTATGAATATCCTTACGAAGTTACAAATTTTGCCAAAAACGTTTATGAAGAGACAGCAAAAATCCCGAAAGGATTCGTGTCAAGTTATTCCGACATAGCTATGCGGGCTGGTAAACCTAAAGCTTTTAGGGCTGCGGGTAATATTTTAGCAGAAAACCTTCTCTGTTTAGTAGTTCCCTGCCATCGAATAGTTAAAAAATCCGGCGAACTTGGAGGGTTTGGAGGGAAGGAAAAAAATCAGATGTTAAAACGAATGCTTCTTGAAAAAGAAGGAGTAAAAATCTCTGAAAAGGGAGTTGTCCAAAAAGAATCATTCTTTAAATCATGAAAATACAATAATTTTCAAATATTAAATAAGTTGCTAAAGCGATAGGGAATATTTTAGATGAAAATCCTCCCCCTTTAATAGTTCATTGTCATTGAATGATTGAAAAATCCGGCAAACTAGGAAGATTCAAAGAAGATAAGAAAAACGATATAATAAAACACATAATTCTTGAAAAAGAAGGAGTAAAATCTCTGAAAGAGGAGTTGCCCTAATTCTTTAAACGTTTATTTTGTCTTCATTAAATTTTAGCCTAGATTGAAAAGATATATAAAAGTATCATGCCAATTTTTGTCGTTTGATAAAAACAAGAAGAAAAAGGTACGAAACACTGCAAAAAGAGAGGTGATTAAAAAATGGCAGATATTAGAACATGGCATTCCGACGATTTAGACATCGATATAATGGTTGACTATGACAAATGCGTAGGTCACGGTGATTGCGTAGAAGTATGTCCAGAAGACGTATACGAACTCGTAAATGGAAAAACAGTACCCTCACAC
Organism: Candidatus Hodarchaeota archaeon; assembly: GCA_048886645.1. Classification (GTDB taxonomy): domain Archaea; phylum Asgardarchaeota; class Wukongarchaeia; order Wukongarchaeales; family Wukongarchaeaceae; genus Wukongarchaeum. Next base: position 1,820 of record JBHLKN010000105.1, read on the forward strand.
ATTGATGACTGCTCAGAATGCTGCAAATGCGTAGACGCTTGTCCCACAGAAGCAATCGAACACAGTTCCTGCTAAAAACTGGGTTATACCCCCAACAATTCTTTATTTTTAAAACCGAAATATTTTAGATTTTCAAATCAAATTTTGCTAAACCCACTCTTTTTCGTTTTTTAGCCATAATAGATCGATAATAACCTTTCTTTTTTTATTTTTTTATAGCAATATTGAAATAGGGAGGGGATTTTCTGATAAGTAAATGAACATAAGGAGGTAGGGATTATGGGGCATGTTATTGTTGAGTTTACCGTTATACCCCTCGGCACCAAAAATCCTAGCGTTAGTAAAGAGGTAACAAAAGCGGTTAAAGAAGTGGAAGCTTCAGGGTTAAAATATCAGCTTACTCCTTCATGTACTATAATAGAAGGTGATGATTTATCTAAAGTTATCGAGGTTATACTTAAAGCCCATGAAGCGGTTTTTGAATCAGGGGCAAAAAGGGTAGTAACCTGCATAAATATAGATGATAGAAGAGACAAAAAAAGAACAATGGAAGAAAAAGTTGAAGAAGTCATGAAAAATCTCTAAAAACAAAAGATCAGACCGCAAATGCCAGTTAATTTTTTTATTTGTTGGTAGAGGAAGAATTGGTATAAAGCTTGAGCTCTTTCCACTCTTCTGGATTTACTATGATTGAGTCTAGCATACCTAGCAAAAGTGTGTTGTTTCCAGTGGTTGCTTGTTCTTTACAAACGTTATAAAACCTGTCTGGCCAGAGGCCTAAGATTAAAAGATTTTCTCTATCTACTAAATTAAAAAGCATTCCTACCTGGGTATCGTCCCTTTTATAAGTAGCTATGATTAAAAACATTGTTTTCGAAGAGAAATCCTCTTTTTTAGGCGATCTCACTTCTTTTATACATTGAATTTCTTCGTAATTCTCCTGTTTCTCTATTTCTCCCAAAAGATCAGTGATAAAATCAAAACCTACATTAACATCAAATCCACTAAAATCAGCAAACTTAAGCTTTTCATCCGCCTTTTTACCTAACTTCACCCCATCTAAAATGATGCTCCACTTCTTTTTTTTAAAAAACGCCAAACCATCCACCGCCACTTAAAAATTAACAAAGGAATAATATTTTCTCCCTTAACAATTTTTAATTTAAATTTTATTAGTATTGGTAGTGGCGCCGGGGAGAGGATTTTCGTCAACGTAGCCATAAAAACTACATTATTCTCGAACCTCCGACCGCCTGGTTTCAACCATCTTTTAAGGAGATTGAAGTCCGAAAAACGAACCAAAACAGATGATAACAGCCAGGCGCTCTACCAACTAAGCTACCCCGGCGCTGGAAAACGCCCTAGGAAGCCTCTATGGGCTATTTTAGAGGTTTCGATCTTTTGAGGGTGTTTTTCTTCAGATCGTTGACTTTCGAAAGTGGATAGTCCCTCATTATTTATAAAGTCAACGACACCGCATATCAGCTCTTGAAAGAAAAGCATTTTAAATAATGTTTCTAAATTTTTTAAAAAAAACGACAGAGAATCAGAAAAAGAAAAATGTTAGAACTAAGGAGGGACTTTAAATGATCGAAGAAAAAATCATTATATCTTTTATGGGGTTCCTTTTAACAATATTTGGTGTTATCGGGTTATTTGTATACGATAATAGCAACACCTTTTTTGCGGTGATATTAGGCTTGGTATTTCTGCTTTTAGCATGGTCATCTGAGATTAGGAAACAAGTGTTCGGTGACCCCTATGAAAAAACGTGGGCAAAACTATCAGAAAAACAGAGAATTTGCAAAAGTTGCATTTGTGAAATACCTTTTGATGCAAAACTCTACCCCTATTGCAGTCATGAGTATGATTAATAATGTCTAATTTTTAAAAGAACGAAAAACAGGGCTTTAAAATCGGAGAAGTATGAATGAAACGTATCTTGTTTATCTGTGTTGAAAATGCGGGTAGAAGTCAGATGGCAGAAGCTTTTGCTAACCATTATGGAAAAGGAAAACTAGTAGCTTCTAGTGCAGGCACAGAACCCGCAAACAAAGTAAACCCGCTTGTCGTCGAAGCTATGAAAGAAAAAGGGATCGATATTTCGAAAAATAAACCAAAACTGTTAGACAAAAAAATGAGTGAAGAAGCTAACACTGTTATCACGATGGGGTGTTGTGTCGACGAATCATGCCCTTCCCCTTTATTCAAAAAATCAATTAACTGGGAGCTGGAAGATCCAAAATATAAACAGCTAGAAAAAATACGGCAAATCAGAGATGAAATTGAAAAAAAGGTCTTAAACCTGGTTTCAGAAGTCGACTAAAAATGTTGTGGTGGGCCCGAAGGGATTTGAACCCTCGACCTTTACCGCGCAAAAATCTTAAATCATTAGTGCGTCGCGATTTCCAACCTCTTTTATTACAGCTTATGAAGATATTAAAGGTTATCAGTCGCGCGCTCTAACCAGGCTGAGCTACGGGCCCTCTTGTTGTTTCAAAACTTCTTGTTAAATCATAATTCCTTTTTTTACTGTGAAAATTTGAAGGATTCAATCATTTTTATAGATAAGTGAAGATTAAAAAGTTAACGTTATCGCTTTAAATGTCTCATAACACTTTCTTTTCTCTATCTTTTCCAGAATTCTAATATAAACTATAAGGGTATACTAAAACCTCTCAAATGGATTCTCCGATAAAGAAACCTCTTTCTGGCAGAACTGTATAAAGTAGTGGTTTATTTAACCATCTTGGTAAAGGGGATTTTAAAACAACTATTTTCTTTTCTGGAAACCTTTCAGATTCGCCGATGAAGAGCTTTATTACGACTTCGCTCCTGTTTCCAAGCATAGCTAGAGTGCTATTCCTCACAGCGGACGGGTTTAATACAAAGATAGTGCATCCCAAAGGCCGATACTTTGTAGCCATTAAATAAGCAAGTTTTAATGCTTCATTCTCTCCACACCACTGAACCACCGTGGTAAGTGATAAAACAACTCCCAAATAGTCCCCGTTTACCGACTTTTCCAGTAATTCTTCCCAAATAGTGTTAAAATAGTTTGTGATATATGTGTAGTCTGTTGGTCTTTTACAGAAATATTTTTCGGGCTTATAGAACTCCTCTAAACTAAAAGCATG
>JBHLKN010000106.1:0-4895 GCA_048886645.1 Candidatus Hodarchaeota archaeon
CCTTCATAAAGTTTGAATCGTTAATGATGATGGTTATGATTCTTATGTTCCTGAAACTGTGATTCAAAGTCTATTTTGTTTGCTTTTAAGACCTCTTCTGTAACTTCTTCAACGATTTTTTTGACTTCTTCGTCTTTTAAACCGTGAACAACAGCAAGAAAAAAGATCTCACCTTCCCTTACATTTTCCGGTAGAGTTCCGCTGAAATCAACTCCTAACCTCAAATTAACTAAACTAGCTTTCATAGTGCCTTTTTTTGAGGTGATTGTAGCTTTAATATGTCCTATAAGTTTAGGTCTTTTTTCTAAAACTGTTTCTCCGATTTTTCGAAGAGTTTCTTCTAAAACTTTCTTAAGATCCACATATTCCTTCATTGAAAATCTTATTTTTAAGCTTCCAGACCCTACGCCTGATAAAAGTTTTGAATCCACTATTTCTCCTTTATCTTCATGGATTGTAATCGTTGTTTTACGCATTTTTACTCCTACCGTTTCCCATAATTATTTCTACAAGTTCGTCGATTCCTTCACGATTTTTAGCAGAAATTTCCAATATTTCTGCGTTAGGATTGATTTTTTTAATCATCTCTTTTATTTTTCCAAGTTTTTCCTTGTCTTCTATCAGGTCCATCTTGTTTATCGCGATGATCTCCACGTCTTGTGCCTGTCGTTCTATAAGTTCACCGACCGTTTCCAAATACTCAAGGAAATCAAAACCATCAATTAAGACTATGAGGGGGGCGATTTCAAAACCTTCACCAAAAAAACCATCATAAAACCGTTGTTTAACTTGAGAAGGTATTGCGACGCCTGTAGGTTCGATTAGAAGAACGTCTGGGCCAAACTTTTCTCGGAGAGTATTAATAGTGTCCAGAATACTTGTCCCAAGACTACAACACAAACAACTTCCAGTTACCTGTTTTGCATCCATACCAAGACCTTCAAGATAAGCACCATCAACATTAATCTCCCCTATATCATTGACAAGGATCGCTGATTTTAACCCAAATCTATCACCAAGAATTTTCCCTATTTCTAAAATAGCAGTGGTCTTTCCACTACCTAAAAAACCCGAAATTATTCCAACTTTTATGGTCAAAAAGTTGTCCTCCAAATCAAAACAAATTTCATATTCATTCGTATATTCTGACGATATAAAGATTGACTTTTAATATATAAAAAGTAATCAATAAATATTTGACATTATTAAAGTAAAAAAAGCCTTAAAAATATTATTTAATAAACAAATTTAAGCAATAAAATAACAATCCTGTCTAAAATTTTAAGAAAGGTTTAAAAATTTTTTATTTTATATTGTTGGAAGAGGTTTTTAAAATGGGCGTAAAATATGCGAGACCTCTTGGTGTTTCTATCATCGCTATTTTAGGGTTCATTGTTGCGCTATTTCTTTTATTGGCTGGGTATTTGATGGTCGATGATCCTTCAGGAGTCGCTGCTGAAATAGATGATCCTGACATATCCGCAGATGATGTTGAGACTGCAGGTTATGTAACTCTTGTTATCGGGTTTTTCGCCCTCCTTATGGCTATAGGTTTTTGGCTTACCCAGACATGGGCGTGGATCCTAGGGATATTGATAACCCTTGCAGTTATCGGTTTAGCCGCTTACACGCTATACACCGTAGGTCTGGAGGAGGAAACTTACGGAGATGCTGCAGCAGTATTTATAGGCTTCATAATACTGGGATATTTGCTTTTCGATAAAGATGTCAAAGCAGCTTTCACTGACTAAAAAGCTTTTTCTTTCCCCCTCTTTTTTTTCTATCTAGACCAAAAACTTTTATCTTTTTATTTCGAAGTCTTATCTTCAAGGTAGGGGGTTGTAGCACGGTTAATAGCGTGTTTTCACTGATCCCTTAAAATTTATAGGAAATTGAAACTGTATTTGGTGATCTTTTTTTGGCCGATAAAGAAAAAGAAGAAGTTGAAGCTGGTGATAGGCGTCGTGTTTTGAAGAGGAATATAGTACTTTTAGGTCTTGTGAGTTTGATCACTGATGTGAGTAGCGAGATCATAATGCCGGTCTTGCCCTTGTTTATCGTAGCTTTGGGGGGTTCTGCTATCGTTATTGGCTTGATTGGGGGTGTAAGTGATAGTATAGCCAGTTTTTTCAAAGTTTTTTCAGGTCGTCTTTCAGACAAGTTTAGGCAAAGGAAAAAGTTCGTTGTGGGAGGTTATTCCACTTCCGCCGTTTCAAAGTTGGGAATAGCTTTGTCGGTAACGTGGCCCCATGTTTTCATAACTAAGTCTATTGAACGGACAGGTAAAGGATTGAGGGATGCTCCTCGTGATGCCATAATCGCTGCTTCTATTTCGGAAGAGGTTAGGGGTAAGGCTTTTGGTATTCATCGGGCGATGGATACGATGGGGGCTATTTTTGGAGCCTTCTTAGCTTATGTGTTTTTCTGGCATTTTGGCTTAAGTTTGAGAGCGATCATAGCAATCGGTGCCTTTTTAGCATTTTTTGCTCTAATACCTATCATCCCTGTTAAAGAGACTAAGGAGTTTAAGGGAAAAGAGGATATAAAGATCGGGTGGGATCTTCCGAAGTCTATTAAAATGTTTTTAGTAGTTGCTACTCTTTTTGCTTTAGCTAATTTTAGCTATATGTTTTTCATTATTTTCGCCCAACAAAACTTAAAATATGAGGAAGAGGAAGCCATTGCCATTGCCATCCTCTTATACGTGCTTTTCAATGTTTGCTACGCGTCTTTTGCGGTGCCTTCTGGAATTTTATCGGACAAACTTGGGAGAAAAAAGGTATTAGTAGCAGGTTACACCTTGTTTGGTTTCATGTGTTTGGGATTCGCGGTAAGTAAATCTTTGCTTTCTATGATAATTCTCTTCATCGCTTATGGAACAGCTTTTGCTTTAATCCGAGGAAATGAACGTGCTTTCATATCAGACTTAGCCCGACCAGAAAGGAGGGGATATGCCCTAGGGTCTTTTCATGCTATGATAGGGTTTGCAGCCTTGCCCGCAAGTTTAATAGCAGGATTCTTATGGGAGTATATTGGTACAACAGCTACCTTTCTCTATGGAGCTGTCATGGCTTTTACAGCGGCCATCTTCTTCCTCCTACAAAAATATCCAGAAAAACCCACAAAAAACAACTAAAGAATCTCTAAAATGGGATTGAAGATATCACGTTATCAATATATTTGCTGAAATCCTGAAATATAGCTGTGTTTCCGTCCCACTTTTTTAATTTATCTTAGATTTAAATCAGAACATAAAACTAGTTTTATTGTTATTTTGACAAAAAGACTGAGATTCTTGTTCATTAGGATGAGTTAAACGATTTCCCAAGTTTTGTTATGTTTTCAAGATTTTAAAGAGCTTGGGAGGGTGCCCTTGTTGTTATACAACTAAGTATGGTATTGTTTTCATGATTTTTGTAAAGGATTTAGTTTTTGGAAAATTTTTTCAATTGCTTCTAGGACTTTTTGAGTTTCTTCCATGTTTGGAAAATACTTTTTGAGGTGTAATGCGTTCATTTTTTCATCAAAGTCTTTCATATTTCTAATATCTTCTTCTGAGAGGTTTTTTCTCAGTTCTTCTAACATTTTTTCCTCGTTTAATGCTTGTGAGAGATGCATGGGAGGGTCTGCCTATCTCTTTAAGGATGAAACCTTTAATCAAAGCCTCAATTGATGAAAACCCGACAGAAAATGCAGCCTTATGATCTCGCTTACCCTCATACTTCTTCGCATTTTCCAAACAAACAAAAGCCTTATTGAAATATTCTTCCCATGCCAAAAACCAAAACCTCCAAAAAACATAATCAAAAGTAAAGATAAATTAATACCGTTGCTTTAAAAAAATAATCTTCCTATAAGAATCTAAATGTTTATAATATGGGGAAAGTCCTAAAAAATCGACTTAAAGAGCATTATTTTTCCTAAAAATTATTCTTTTACTTCTATTATTCGAAGGTGAGGTTTGTGAGGCAGGGACGGCGTCTTTTAAAATTGGTGTTTTTTTCCCTCTTAATCTGTGGAACGATAGGTTTAGTTCTGGCGCCGTTTCAAGTTTCAGCGGAAAACGATTTTGAAATAAATCTTATGATTGCTTTTCCCAACCTCTCTTTTGAGAACCCGGTAGATTTTCAATATGCTGACGATGGGACAAACCAGGTGTTTGTAGTGGGGCAAGAGGGAGTAATTTGGGTTTTTAATAATTCTGCAAGTACAAGTGTTGCTACGGTCTTTTTAAACATCACAGATCGTGTAAGGACAGGTGACGAAGAAGGTTTGCTGGGGCTTGCTTTTCATCCTGATTTTAATGATACGGAGTGTTTTTATGTTTATTATTCTGCAGCTGATGAACCCCGTCGCTCAGTTATTGCTCGGTATAACGTGAGTCTTACAGATCCTAATCAGGCTGACAAGGAAAGCGAGCTGATGTTGCTAGAAATCTTGCAACCTTATAGCAACCATAATGGGGGGCAGTTAAGTTTTGGCCCTAATGATGGTTATCTCTATATTGCCACTGGAGATGGTGGTTCGGGGGGTGATCCTCAGGGGAACGCTCAAAATCTTACTACCTTACTTGGAAGTATTCTCCGAATTGATGTTGATAATCCTGCAAATGGGGAAAATTACAGTATTCCGGTTGATAATCCGTTTGTAGGTAATGTGGAGGGGTATAAGGAGGAGATTTTTGCTTATGGTTTCCGTAATCCGTGGCGGTTCAGTTTTGATCCAGATACGGGGTGGCTTTGGGTTGGTGATGTTGGTCAGAGTGAAAGGGAAGAGATCGATATTGTTGAAAAGGGGAAGAATTATGGATGGAATATTAAAGAAGGATCATCATGTTTTAATCCTCCCTCTGGATGTAACTCGACGGGGCTTGTGGATCCCATCTGGGAGTATGA
>JBHLKN010000107.1:0-4894 GCA_048886645.1 Candidatus Hodarchaeota archaeon
TGATGCTTTCAGGGTTTTTAAAATGCTTTAGAAGATTTTTCGGCTTATTATTTTAATGGATTAATGAGAAATTATACTAGGTAGGTAAAAAAGTAGAAGAGGCTTTAATAAAGCCTTAGTTAAAAAAGGGGAGAGTTTGGATAAATACTCTCCATTTTTTATTTTATTCAGTTACGAATTCTTCTTCTTTGCCTCTTGCTCTAATTTTCTTGATTCCTAGGTATATTGCGACAGCAATTATGACGAGTATTAAAACGGCCATTATTGTGACTAATGCTTCCTCTCCTGCTGTTGTCATTTCTGCTTTGATATCAACTGTTTTTGATGAAGTGGCAGAGTTGTATAGGACTATGTGCCATGTGGCATCAGATGGAACCTCAAATTCAATATCTCCGCTTGCTACATTATTATGTACCTCGTATCGGGTCATCGAAGTGCTAGCGTCATCTTTCCAGTCGTTGAAAACAGTTTCAGTGCAAATGAAGAAATTGATAGTTCCTCCCACCGTAACCGTGAATTCAGCGGTAATTGTATCGCCTTCATCTAATGACGTAAACCAAGTTGCATAGCCTGGACCTGGAATATCGACGGTTTCATCTACAGTTTTAGCGTTCACTGCGCAGGTGGTTAAAGAAAGGAGCAGTAAAGAAGCGGCTAAGAATGTGATTAGCCCTTTTTTTGTATAATTTTTCATTTTTCAATCCGCACCCTTTATTTGGACTATAAGCGTTGCTTATAGCCTTTCAAAAAAGGGTTGTGGAAGCTTATTTTGGTTGATTTCCTTTTTAATTCTCTTTTAAGTCCTTAAGATCACTTTTTCTGGTTGTATTCGGGGTTAATGCCATGGTTTTTCTGTTTTTTTGTAGTAGCTTTTTTTGTCCTTTCCTGTAGCTTCTACAACGTAGTTGTGTTATTGTTTATTCTTTTGTTCAGTCTTTTTTAGTGAGACAATAGATTCCGAGAACTAGAAGTAAAAGTCCTATGAGTGTAACTCCCCATCCAGCGCCTGTTAGTTCATATTCTGGGTCTGTTGTGGTGAAAACGAATGGCATTAGTAGTAGTATTCCTATTAGGAGTAGCAAAATGCATTTTCCTTTTCCCATTTTTTTCCGCTCCTTTTCCCGCCACAAGCTCCTTTTCCCGCCACAGAATTGTGTTTTTGCGGCTTGTATGCAGGTTATTTTTGCAATTTTCTGCTCAGTGTAATAAGTAATGGTTTTTAAATTTTTTTATGAGTGGTTTTCTTAATGCGCCTAATACTCTTTTGATCAACGAATTTCTATTTTTTTATATTTAGCAAAAAAGCTAGAAACATGTTTTAGCGGATTTTTTAGCAATAATACCATGTTGAATTTTTTTAGAGGAATATGGAAAAAGTTCAAGGGTGAATAAGCTTAAAACATTAAGTTAGTTTTAGAAAATAGAACGTGGTTTCTATTGAGGGGGAAAAGATGGATAGCTCTTTGGGTGTGTCAAAGGATGTTTTTTACTTTGATGTGTGTGGTCAGGTTAATACCGAGCAGACGTTAAAATTGGCTATTAAAAGAGCTGACGAGTTGAATATAGAGAAAATGGTTGTTGCTTCTGAGACTGGTTTGAGTGCTCTTAGGGCGGTTGAGCTTCTCGAAGGCTCTGGAACGGATCTGATAGTTGTTACTTCGGCTGCTGGTACGAAAATTGAAAACACGGTAATTGGGGAATTGATGATAGGTATTCCTGATAAAGAAATCTGGGAGAAACTTGAAAATAGTGGTGCTAAGATTGTTCGGGCAACCGACCCCTTGTATAATATCGGTGCTGCTTTGGAGCATAGAGGTGTTCCTACGTTGGTAACTTTTATCCGTATGTGTTTGAGAGTGATTAGTTCTGGAACGGCTGTTTGTGTTACGACTGTTCTAATGGCTACTGATAATGGTGTTTTAATTGAAGGGGAAGAGGTTGTGGCTGTTGCAGGGTCGTGGGTTGGATTGGACACCGCCCTCGTTGTTCAGGCTGCAAATTCAGTAAACTTGTTTAAGCCTGGAGTTATGCAGGTTAAGGAGATCATATGTAAGCCTAGAAATCCCGCTCATAGTTGGCCGATTAACCAGAAAGATTGGGTAGGTAATCTGGAACTGTATGAAAGATTTACAGAAAAATAGATTTATCAATAATTGATTTATAAAAGAAAAAGAGTGGGGGGGTTGATCTTATCCTAGAAGCATTCTGTATACTTCTTTTGGATCATAGTCTCCTTCGGCTCGAAGCTTATATCTGATCTCAATTTCCTCGTCTGGTTCGATGGTTTTGTAGACCCACTTTAGCGTGATACCTTCTTTAACAGATGTCTGCTCCTCATGTCCCACGGGTGGCTCCTCAACTGGTTCGTCTACTAATGTAAAACCTTTTGGAATAAAGTCGCTAATAACTACGTTCTCGAGTATTGCTGTTCCGTTATTTTCTCCGCGGAGAATAACCTCATATTCTTTGATATCGCCTGTGGTTGTAGTGGATCGAACCATTTTACCGATCTTGATTTTTCGTCGAGTGTGAATAACTGTTATGGGTTCAGGTTCAGCTATAGCTTTAACTGGTGAAATCTCGGGATAGATATTTCCTTTGGCGATTAGTTTTCCACTAAATTCTTCTTCTGGTTTAGGAGAAATTGCTTTAATTGGATATTTTACAATGATCTTTTCGTCTTGTTTTAGTGGTCCTAGCTCGGTTTCTTCAAGGTGGGGAATGGTAATTCGGAGTACTTGTCCCTTAAATTTCTCAGGTGGTGGAATTAGTTCGACTTCCATGTTTTCGGGCGGAAGCGTAGTAGAGTTCTTGGATATAATTATATTTTCTTTTTTCGGTGCTTCGAAGCCTTCAGGAATGTAATCTTCCAGTTCAAGGAGTTGGATTTCTGTAGTACCATTACTGGTGATTGTTGCTAAGGTTTCCACTGGAGTTTTACTGTATGATTGGATGGTTTCAACAGCGTATTTCTTGGTAGCTTCAATGTTTATGAATGGTAAGACATAACCCGGAATGGTGCATTGAGTTTCAACTTCTGCATCGTATAAATATTTGACAGAAAGGTCTATTTCGCGACCGAATTGAGGTATTTGATCTTCCTTTGCTTTGATCTTCCATGGTTTTAGTGTGAAGACTTCTCCTGGATCGATACTTCGTTCTTCCTCTGAAACTTTATCGCCCACCCATTCAACGAGAATTTTGTCATCTTCAACGGATCCCTCGAAAATGCGTATATAACTGAGATCCATTTCGAACTCTGAGGTATTTTCTAGTTCGAATTGACATATGAACGTGTCAGGAGTCTCTTCTTCTTCTTCTCGACGGATGTACTGAAATACAGAGGAGCTTCCTGAAAGCGTATGTAGGTCCAGACCACTAATTGTATAGTCGGCGGTTTTATAGGTAAGAACTGTATTACCAATGGAGTATGGTTCAGACGCATCTTCAGGAAGGGTCACCCATATAACACAGCTTGCTGTAACTTCGCTTTTTGAGTCGACTTCGGGAATAGTCCATAGGATATGACGACCGTTTTCATCACTGCTTTCTTCAATCTCTCCAAAATTAGTCTCAAAAGAGTCAATTCCTGATTCTTCCTCGTTAAGATACTTCTTAATCTGAACATCAGTTATCTTATAATCATAGTCATTCGTGATTTTGAGCTTTAATTGCATGCCTGTTTCCATACCCCGAGAAAATGTAGGAATGATCTCTTCATTCTCAGCATCAACGAAATCTTCTTCTAAATAGACTTTTGGTTTATCTAATTGAAATTTGAATCCTATATGCGCTGTATCAGAAGCTTCTAACTCATTTATAGATACGGTAGAATCTTCGACAGAAACATTTTCAAATTCCTTGACAAAGTCAACTTTTTCTGCATTTTTTAACTTAGCCTTAATTGCCCAAATCCTGTCTTCGTCGCCTGTATTAGTAATGCTTATTAATCCAGTACCGGTTAACTTTTTAACGGGATTCCCCTTTTCATTGGTTAAATTGCCTTCACGATCCATCCAATAACTCGCATTTTCTTTAATTTTACAATAAAGTCCACCTTGGGTTGCTTCTCCTTTTTCTAGAGCCCTAGCATCACGTTCAGCCCTTAATCTATCTGCTTCAGAGAATTGAATCTCTTTGAGAGCTCTATCAGCCTCATCTCTGATATCTTTTTCTTCATCTTTTTTAGAAATCTTTTTTAGAGTTGGGATCGCCTCTGGGTCGTCAAGATCTCTTATTGATTTTATGGCTGCTTTTCTGACATTTTGATTGTTGTCATTTTGTGCAGTTTCGAGCAAAGCGTGTAAAGCAGTTTTTGTACGATATTTTCCGAGTTTTTTTGCGGCTTTTTCGCGAACCTCGACTTTTTTGTTTTTCAAGTCTTCTAATAAAGTGTCTTCTGACATTATTTACACCAAATCTTAAATAAAAACACCAAATATATATTTAACTAAATGCTAGCTGTTTTTTTCTTGCAAATTTCTCCTAAATGTGATTTTGTTGAGTTTTTAGATTTCAAGTTTTTTCCTATTTTTTTCTTCCTAATTATTTAAAAAAATAAAAAAGTAGGTGGTCTTTGTTAGCCCATTTTGCTGTAATCCCAGCTTGCGATTTTTTCTTGTTTTATCTTGAATACTATCCTATCTGGTGTGTTGGACAATTGTTGGTAACCTGGGTGGTCTAAATAGTTTTGGCCGAAATACTTTTTGCCCCAAGCTTCATGGAATCTTTTAATGTTTGCTTCGTCTGTGACTTCTTCTGCTTTTCCTTCGATGACTATACCCCATAATTTTCCTAAATCGAGTTCTTCTCCTTGGTCAAAGAGTAGTGATATGTTATTGTTTGCGAGGATGTTTTTTGCTTTTTTTGTCCTTTTTGTGGTTGTTATGTATAT
>JBHLKN010000108.1:0-4841 GCA_048886645.1 Candidatus Hodarchaeota archaeon
CATTTAAAAGCGGAAACTATAGAGGAGAAAATCCGTACTCTTGAGGAGTTTATCTCTCTTGTTCCGAAGCATAAGGGTACTGAAAAGCTTCTTGCTACTCATAAGGGAAGGTTAGTTAAGCTTAGAGCTCAGCTTGAGCGTCAGAAGAGGGCTGGGGCTCGAACTGTTGAACCTTTCAGTATAAAGAAGGAAGAGGACTCTCAGATTGTCTTGGTTGGAGTAAGGGGGAGTGGAAGAAGTACGCTTTTGAACGCTTTAACGGGTGCTCAAGTTCCGGTGGGAGAGTTTACCCAGGTTCCGAAGGTTGGTGTATATGAGGCAGAAAATCTTGGTGGTGTGCGGTTTCAGGTAGTAGAAGCTCCTGCTATTGTTGAGGGGGCTTCTCAGGGGGCGGCTAATGGATTACAGATTTTAGGCTTGATACGTAATACCGATCTTGTGTGCCTTTGTGCGGATCTTTCAATGGATCCAGAATGGCAAATGAACGTCCTGTTAAAAGAGTTTGATAGTGCAGATATTAAGCTTAACACTCAGCCTCCCAAAATAAAACTAAAGCGAGGGGGAAGCGGCGGTATCCAAGTCTTTGGAGTAGAAAAAACAAACATATCGAAAGAGGATCTAGAATCTTTTCTTAAGAGTGCAGGTTTAACGAACATTACCGTTGAGATAGAAGAAAATGTTTCATTAAATGATATTGGAGAGGCTTTAAAGGCGCGAACTGTATATAAAAAAGCCGTGATTGTAGCGATGAAAGGGGATATGTCAGGTTCTTTAAAAAACTACGAAATCATTAGGAATAAATACGGTCAAAGGTTCCCCATAATACCCATCTCTGCTAAAACAGGGGAGGGCCTTGACAAAATCGGTGAAGAAGCGTTTCAAATCCTTCAAATGATCCGTATATATACGAAAAACCAGCAAGGCGAAGTTTCGAAAAAACCCCTCGTGTTGTCATATGATTCAACAGTGGCTGATGCAGCTAAAAAAATACACAAAGATTTCTTAAAACGATTTAAGTCCGCTCTCCTCTTCAGAAAAGAAGATAAGGTCCTAAAAAAACAAGTAGGAACAGATTATATATTAAGAGACGGCGATATTCTACAAATCCGCGTCACATAACCTTGTTACTGTTCCAATTCAACTTTCCATTTTATCTTATATCTTTGCCCACACTCGGGGCAAATGAGCACTATTTCAAAATGTTCTCCCTGTTTAATGAAGGAAACATGGAATCCTTTGTTATAGCCACAGTTATCGCAGATATGGAATTCCTTTTCAATCTTCTTCTCTATTACTTCCATGCTATCACCTCCGCTTTTTTACCTGAAAGTTCTATATTCTATGCATCAGCAATAAAGCCGAAAGTAACTTATAAAGTAATTTTAATGAAAAAGGAGGTTTTTTAGGTTATTGTTTTAAGGTCTTTTGGCTTTATTTTTCCTGTGTGTAGTGCAGTAGCTATAAGAACGCCTTCTGCTCCAAGTTCTCTTGCTTTTTTTACGTCCTCTATATCTTTCACTCCTCCTCCTATGATTATGGGGAGAGTGGTGGTTTTTGATAGTTTTTTAATGAGTTTTTCGGGTATTCCTCTGCCTGTTCCGACCTTGGATAGCTCTAGAATTATGATCTCTTTTGCCCCAATTTTTGACACTTTTTTTAAAAGTTTTAGAGGATCTTTTTCTACCTCTTTAGAAATTTCTCCTAGAAGTTTTCCATCCTTCAAATCAAGGCTTAAAACTACTTTTTCTTCCCCGATTTTTCCAACAATTTCTTCATATTGCTTTAGCGAAGAAAGGGTTTCAGTGCCAATAACCACCTTGTTTATCCCTAAATCTAGCGTTGCTTTAGCCTTTTCAGGAGAATCTATCCCACAATCTACCATCAAACCCAAATCAAGTGATGAAAGTTTTTCGAGAACAGAAAAATTGTTTAAAGCCCATGAACTTTGGATTGCGTCTAAATCCGCTATATAAACCTCTTTAAATCCAAAAACTTCCTTAAAAACTTCCCCTATTACTAAAGGATCTTTTGAAGGAGTCAAAACAGAATCAACAGGTCTATAATTTTCTCTTTCTCCTTTCTTTGCATGAACAACTACACCGCTTAACAAATCGATAACCGGAATCACGCGCATAACTTTAACCTGCCAAATTTCTAACAAAAGATCTTTAAATATTCCTAAATTAAAAAATTAATGACCGTTTTTCGAACCGGTAAGGGTGGTCTGAATTGTTTTCTTTTTTAAAAGATTTCATCCAGGCTTTTTTGATTTTATTTGTTATGATTGATGCTATAGGTATTGTACCAATATTTTTAGGCTTAACGAGTGATTTCTCAACTAAGGAACGGAAAGAAGCTGCGAAAAAAAGCGCCATAGTTGCTGGAATAATCGCCGTGATTTTTACCTTTTTTGGACAATACATACTTGACTTTTTCTTCTTAGAAGTTGAAGATTTCTTTATTGCGGGAGGGCTTTTGCTGTTAATAATTGCTCTCGATGTGACCACAGGAGGGGAAATTATTCGCTCTCAGCAAGTAGAGCGAGAACAAATCGCCGTAGTACCACTGGGAACTCCCCTCCTTGCTGGACCTGGAACAATAACTTTGGTAATTCTTTTGAGCTTTGAATTTGGCATGCGCATAACCGCTCTTGCCGCTGTAACAAACGTGATAGTTGCATGGCTAATTTTAAGTCAAAGTGATTTAATAGCTCGAAAAATCGGCTATAACGGCATAAAAGCAACCTCGAGAGTACTCGGTGTGATATTAGCAGCCATAGCTGTTAGCATGATTAGACGCGGTTTTGCAGGTATTTAATAAACGCCTAAAAACTTTCAATAACCTTTAAAATGATAAAAATCTTTTAACGAATTTTAAGCAAGACTCGATCCAAAATATTAATATCCTTCAATTATTAAAATAAAAGTTCAACAAACTAATTTTTCCCATCATTGAAGGTGATCTGTTTGCCTTCTTTTTTAGGAGATTTTTCTCTTGCTTTTCTAAACCTATTTGTTATGCTCAACACTATAGGTAATGTGCCCATATTTTTAAGCTTAACAAGTGAATTCTCACCTATAGAACGGAAAGAAGCTGCGAAAAAAAGCGCTATAGTTGCTGGTTTTATCGTTTTAATTTTCATCTTTTTTGGACAATATATTCTCGACTTTTTTCACATAAAAACTGAGGATTTCTTTCTTGCTGGGGGTCTTGTATTATTAATAATCGCTCTAGATTTTACTATTGGAAAAAATATTGTCCGCTCTTACACGGTAAAAAAAGAAGAGCTAGCTGTAGTACCACTGGGAACCCCCCTCCTTGCTGGGCCTGGAACTATAACGATGAGTATCATTTTAACAATTGATTATGGTATTTTAATAACTGCTCTTGCCGCTATAGCGAATGGAGCAATCGCTTGGTTTATATTGAGATACAGTGACCTGCTAATTCAAACAATTGGTAGCAGTGGTATAAATGCTTCTTCAAGAGTCCTAGGATTGCTATTAGCAGCCATAGCTATTGGCATGATAAGACGCGGTTTAACAGGCTTGGCATAAAAAAGCGATATTTCAATACTAAAAGTTGTTTTGTCAATAAAAAATGAAAGAATGGTTGAAGAGTTAAGTGATAGTTTGATTGCGTCTAGATGGTTATATTGGTTTAGATTTTGCGTGGCTCGATGTTATTAGTTCGTATAGGAATTTTACGAGGTCTTCGTTTGTGGTTGTTATGAGTTCTATTTTTTCTGGTGTGGTAATTGAGCCTATTGCGATTTCTTCTGAGTCTCTTGTCGCTCCTATGATGTCCAAAGCAGGATTTGTCCTGATTTGAATGCTTGGTCGCTCTTCTTTTATTTTTTGTACGTATTCCATGTCTTCCGGTTGTATGTTTGAAAGTATATGCACCCTTTTTCTTGCGCTTACCTCTTCTAGAAGTTCTGAAGGTAAAGCCTTTATCTCTGGTAAAAGAACAGTGATAGTACTTTTAGTTCGCGCTATCATACCTTTAATCACATTTAGTGGTGCATCTTTTCCTGCTATTCTGTAAGTTTGCTCTATGGGCAGAGGCTCTACTTTTAACGCTATATTTTGGATTTCTTTAAGGAATTCTGTCGTACCCTTTGTAGCTGCTAATGCTTCTTGGATTTTTACCGGTATTTCTTCTAATTTCTTTGACATTTGGTGTGTAACTTCTACGTTTGTCTTTTGCATATCCTTAGTTATAGAGCTTTCTAAAGTTTCTATCTCTTGTTTAATGCCATCATGGCGTGTTTTAAGCTCGTTTTCTGCATTATTTTTCACATTTTCTATTGTTGTTTCAGCGCTGGTTGTGTATTCTTCTAGTGTTTTTCTTATATTCTCAGCTGAACTATACAGGGTTTCTTTCAGAGTTAGGGAATGTTTTGAGATGAGGCTTGTTATTTCTGCAAGGGAATTTATTGCTTGATCCTTTATTCTTCGCACAGGCTCCATAGAAACGACATCTGCACGAGATGTGAAACTTTCTGTTGTTCTTTCAAGCTCTGCTAAATGTTTTTTCGTTATCTCGTCAACTTCTCCTTTGTGAGCTTCTAACTGATCCTTTAAGGCTTTTTCATTAGAATTTATTGTACTTTTAATAGCCTCGATATCTAAGGTTACAACGTTTTGGATTTCTTCTCCCTTCTTATCGATGATCTCTCTAACCTTGTTTAAAACGTCTGTAATTTTTTCTTCTGGTTCTTTGAGTACCTCCTCTATCTTTTGTTGCCCTTGCTCCATCAATCCTACTTTTTCTTTTTCTAAGGTTTCAGTAATGTTACTAAATTCACGTACCTTTCCTTCCATCGCGCCTACGTTTGT
>JBHLKN010000109.1:0-4791 GCA_048886645.1 Candidatus Hodarchaeota archaeon
TATTTGGTCCCAGGTTAAGCCGTATGTGTTGAGTTTCCATGTTTTTGTTGCTCCAAAAAATTCGCCTACGATTTTTCTTTTCTTCAGTTCGTCTGATAGAAACCATCCCTTTCTTTTATGGGTTTTAGCGATTTTGTGAAAACTTTCTATAGTGTCTACTTTTGTGAGGGTATGTTTTCTGGGCATCTCGCTTACTACTTTGTTTCCTTCTATTCTTAGAAATTGGTCCAAAAAGTAGTTTATTTTCTTTATTTCTTCGTCCCAATGTTTTACTCGTTCTTTAATCGCGGGGAAACTTGCCATCATAGCGATCATGTTAGCCCCCATTAAAGTACATCCAAGCATTTCAACCTCCTTTGCTCCAAAGACTCTCCCTGTTAAATCGCCTTTCATACTGCCAGTTCTAAATACCTTGTTCGCCCATTCCTCAGTGGTTGCTAGAATCCCTGAAGGGGCAGGAGAAGCAAAACTTTTATGACCTGATCCCACGATAAAATCTGCGCCGATTTTTTTCCCGTTTACGGGTATAACTCCAACAGTATAGGCGCCATTATAAAGGAAAGGGATATCGTACTCTTTTGCCACTTTACTTATTCCATAAACATCGTGCTCATTTCCTAACGAGTAATCAAAGTGATCGATCATTATCAGTTTGGGGAGTTTTCCAGTCTCCGCTTTTACCTTTTCAATTTTCTCGGCGGTTGCTTCTCCAGTGACTATATTTTTCTCATTGAGGGGAATCTCCTTAACTATGCCTCCTGCTGCTTCAACGGCTAAAAACTCAGTATAATGGGCTAACGAAGACATGACTACAGTGTCTCCATTTTCCACCAAAGTATTTGTAACGGCTTGAAATCCCCTTCTTGCCCCAGGGACTGCCCTTGCAACATCCATCCCTAGGAATTCTGCAAGTTCTTTGTGAAACTTATCGATAGGGGGCCTTGTTATGCAATCCAATCTAAAAGGTTTTTTACACCAATCGCAGACAGAGTAACCGTCCCCATAAGCTATTAACGCTTTCATAGCCTCAGGAGTTAACCTGCCTGCAGACTGGATTGGTTGCATATTGATGAAAAGTTCTTCACGCGTTCTAACCTCTATGTAATCAGCGATCTTTTCCTCTATACTCATTTAATCAACTCCTTTTCCACCAAATCCATACCGTCCCTCACAACTTTAACAATATCCCTTACTTGCTGTTTTTGCTCCTCGCTTAAATTAAACAAAGGCTTAGTTTTCCTAAGAATTTCACGAAGATCCACCAAAGCAAACTGGGCTTGAAAAATCTTTTCAACAACCTTTTCCATCAAAAAAATTTCACCCCTTAAAATTAGAAAACATAAGCAAATCTTTAACTTTATACATTGCTATTAAAAACGGGAGGAAGTAAAAAAAGATGAACAGTAATTGTTTAAAATCCTTTCTAAAAAATCCTTCTTTGAAATTTTACCCCAATAATAACTCTTTAACTTCACAAAACCTATAATAAAATTTAACTTCACAAAACCTATAATAAAAACTGAATGTGATAAAAAAAAGTTGAACAAAAAGGGTTTTTAAAGGGGGTTAAGTAAAATTTTTTAGAGGTTTGGTGGGATTACTTTGGCTAAAAAACGAGAACGCGGCCTAAATATCAGATCAATAGAAGATCTTCCAAGCATGGAAGAAAATATGGTTAAAAAAGCTCGCGAGGAAGGCTATGGCACCGTCGAAGCTTTAGCTACAGAATCTCCAGCGGTTCTCACAGAAGTTATGGGCATCGGTATTAAAACCGCCCTTAAAATAATTGAAGAAGCCAGAAATGCTTTAGAAATAAAGCCTATTCCCGCTTCTGATCTTTTAGAAGAAGAAAAAAGAATACAGAGCATAACCACTAGTTCTTCAAGCTTCGACGAAATTCTTGGAGGTGGAATCTGGACAGGGTCGATCACAGAAATAGCAGGAGCTTATGGGACGGGAAAAACTCAGCTTTGCTTCCAATTATGTATAAACACCCAACTGTCCCAAGAAGAAGGAGGTTTAGAGGGAAACGTTTATTTTATTGACACCGAAGGAACATTTTTCCCCGGAAGAATAGTGCAAATGACCCTCGCGGCCAACCTAGACTCAAAAGAAATTTTGTCAAAAATCCTTGTTTCAAGAGCATACACCACTGATCATTTAACTTTGCTTATTTCCGAAGCAAAAAGATTCTTTAAAGAGCGCAACATAAAACTCCTCATAATAGATTCTCTAGCCTCTCATTTTCGCGCCGAATTCACAGGAAAAGAGGCGATTCCAGCCCGTCAACAACTTTTAATGCGTCACGGAGAAATTCTACAAAGATACGCAGATATCTATGAGATAGCCATATTAGTAACAAACCAAGTTCTCATAAATCCCGACGCAGTAGTTTATGGAAAAATCGAAGAACCCGCCCTTGGATTGGCATGGGCCCATCGCCCAACCCACCGTATTCTTTTAAGAAAATCTAGAGGGACAGCCCGAATAGCTAGAATATTTGACAGTCCTATTTTGCCTGAACGTGAATGTGTCTTTTATATAACTGAGAACGGGATATCAGACAACCCAGAAACTTAAAAAAACTGAAAGTTACGTAAACAGATATTTTCGGAGGCTTAAGCCTGTCTTGGAAAGATTAACAAGCTTCATGCAAGAAAACTATGAAGCAATCGTAACCCAACCAAAAGACCTCGCTTTAACATATCAACACAGAAAAAAAGACGTAGAAAACCTGGTAAAAATCCTTACTGAACAGGATTTTACCAGGGTTTGTTTAACTGGTTGCGGAGATTCTCTCTTCATCTCTGTAATAGCAAAGTTTGCTTTTGAAAAATTTACAAGTCTTTTTACAGAGGCAATACCGCCCCTTGAGCTTTCAAATTATCGTAAACATGATGAAAACTCCTTAATCATTGCCATTTCTGCTTCTGGAAGGAGTTTGAAAACAGTTGAAGCTGCAAAAAAGGTGAAAAATAAAAACATGAAACTTGTTGCTTTGACAAATAATATGGAATCGCCTTTAGCGGAATGCGCTGACTGGGTTCTTCAAACCATGTGTTCTGAACCTTTGGGAAAATCGCCTTCAAAAACTTCAACTACAGCCCTTTTACTGCTTTTCATGTTAGCTATAGAATTGGGCATGGAGATGGATAAAATTGGAAAAACAGAGTTTGAACGTTTAGTAAAGGAGATAGAAACCATCCCAAATATGGCGGATCGATGCATTAAATTAAATGAAAAGAATGTTAAACGCGTAGCAGCAGCATTCAAAGATTGTCATAATTTTCATTTTGTTGGAGGGGGGCCAAATTTAGGAGCGGCAATGCTTGGAGCAACAAAGATTAAAGAACTTGATTGTGGTCATGCAGAGGCGATAGAACTTGAAGAGTTTTGCCACTATCAGATAATAGTGATAGATGAAGGAACGCCTGTATTCATAGTTCTTCCCCAAGGAGAGAGTTATGAGAGAGGATTAGATATTTTAGAGGGACTAAACATTATTAATGGGAGACCGATAATAATAACATCTTCTGGACAGGATGTTTTAATCCGAGAGAGGTCTTTTGAAGTTTTTGGAATCTCAGATTCTATTGGCGAGGTTTTTTCACCTATTTTAAGTGTCATACCTTTGCAGTTATTTGCTTTTCACTTGGCGGTGAGTAAGGGTAAGAACTTGCAGAGTTTTAAAAAACCGCATTCAAGTGTAATAAGGATATATTTTTGAGTTTTATTATATTGACTCTGAA
The DNA here is from genome assembly GCA_048886645.1 of Candidatus Hodarchaeota archaeon. Classification (GTDB taxonomy): domain Archaea; phylum Asgardarchaeota; class Wukongarchaeia; order Wukongarchaeales; family Wukongarchaeaceae; genus Wukongarchaeum. Next base: position 3,750 of record JBHLKN010000109.1, read on the forward strand.
ATTTTTCCATTTTTTGTTTGGAGTTTTTCCCAAATGTTTTGGTAAGAGCCTGCTATGTGGGCATATTTTTCTCGTTTTAATTTCCTTCGAATTTTGGGATCTATTTTTGGTTTTAGTTTTGATTTGGTTTTAGTTTTGATTTTCAAGGGACATCCCACTTAAAAATATAGAAGTTAAATTATTTTATTCAATTCAAGAAATTTAAAATAAGGGAGGGAGGTGAGGAAAAGTGATTTAAAAGAAAAAAGAAAATTCTCTTTTTTTATTCGGATTTTGTTGTTTTTTAATCTGCTTTTAGCAGTTGTTTGGCCATTTTTTCTAATCCTTGTCGCCTTATTGCGCCAATAGCTTTTATTACTGGTTTTCCGTTTTTGTATCCGATGAATGTGGGAACACCTGTTATTCCGAGTTTAAGGGAACTTTGTGGATTGTTTTGTGCATTAATTTTTGCAAAGGTCACTTTTCCTGCGTATTCTTCTGCGATTTGCTCGACTATTGGGGCCATGAGTCTGCATGGTCCGCACCAGTCGGTATAAAAATCGATTATTATTGTGGGGGTTTCGGAAACTACTTTGTCGTATGTTTCGTCTGTTAGATGTATAACTCCATTTGGTTTCATTTTTTTCATCTCTTGTTGTTCATAGAATTTGAACTACTTTAATAAACATGATAAATTTTGAATTAAAAACCTTACGGTTCAAGCGAAAACAAATTTACGGGCATAAATTACTTAAAAAACTCTTTTAAAACCTTTAAAACAGAATCTATAACATCTAATTTTTCAATATCCTCTTTCCCCACCCATTTGACGTCTAAAACATCAGATGCCGGTCGGATATCTCCTTCTAAATAGTCAGCCAAATAACTCAACACAAGATAATGAAATTCGGCCTTTCCTTGAGAATCAAAAAATATTTTCTCTACAACATCTAAAAGCTTTTTAACCCTGATTTTTACGCCGCATTCTTCAAAAACTTCCCTTTTCAAAGCGTTTTCTATGGTTTCACCAGGCTCTATAACTCCGCCTGGTATACTCCAACGC
>JBHLKN010000110.1:0-4732 GCA_048886645.1 Candidatus Hodarchaeota archaeon
ATTATCATTTTCTTAGGAATCATTTTTTTCAGACAAAAAGTTTTTGTTCCCAAAATCATGCCCTTTATTTATTTCACTAACAAATAGTGACTTGGGGTTTATACTTTGGTTAAGTTAGCAATAGAAGGCGGTGAACCTATAAGGAGGGAGAAGATACCGATAGCGTTGCCTATTCTTGGTGAAGAAGAGGAAAGGGCGGTTATAGAAGTTTTAAGGTCAGGTTATCTTGTTCAGGGTGAAGTTGTTGAGAAGTTTGAGAAAGAGTTTGGGAAATTTAACGGTGTAAATCATGCTATAGCTGTGAATTCGGGGACAGCAGCTCTCCACGTAGCCCTCCAAGCCCTGAAATTGCTCCCAGGGGATGAGGTAATAACTGCTCCTTATACTTTTAGTGCTTCAGCAACAGCTGCGCTCTTTCTGGGAGGTATCCCTGTTTTTGTCGACATAAACACGGAAACTTTCAACATTGAACCGGAAAAAATTGAAAAAGCTATAACAAGAAAAACCAAAGGTATTATTCCAGTACACCTTTTTGGTTTACCTGCAGACATGGATCCCATAAAAGAAGTTGCAGAAAAACATGATCTTTTTATTTTAGAGGATGCAGCCCAAGCGCATAAAGCCCGCTATAAAAGCCACATGGTAGGCACTTTCGGCGATGTAGCTATTTACTCCTTTTACGCCACAAAAAACATGACCACAGGAGAGGGAGGCATGATCGTAACAGATGATGATGAAATCGCTGAAAAATGCAGAATCATAAGAGATCAAGGACAAAAGGGCAAGTATAACCACGTCCTCTTAGGGTATAACTATCGCATGACCAACATCATGGCAGCTATAGGATTAAAACAGTTGGAAAAACTTCAAAACTTCACAGAAAAACGCCAAGAATTTTCAAGAAAACTCTCAAAAGAACTTGAAAAAATAGGAGAACTAATAAAACCCCCAAAAGAACCAGAAGGACATGAACACGTATACTACCTATACGCATGCCTGCTAGAAGAAAAAAGCGGGTGGGAAAGAGATGATTTTATAAAAGCTTTAGAAGCTGAAGGAATAAGCGCTCATCCAATCTATACAACCCTCCTTTACCAACAACCCCTCTACGAAAACATAAAAGACCCAAACATATATCCTTACGCTCAAATGTTAAAGAACCATCTTCCAAACTATAAAGAAACGAAATGTCCCATAGCAGAAGAAACCACTAAAAAAGCAATACAGCTCCCAATGCACCCAAAATTAACCGAAAAAGACCTAAAAGACATAACAACAGCCATAGAAAAACTCATACAACAAAAAAAGAAATGAAATCAAAGAATTATACTCTTTGCAAAGAATTTAAGTAGTATTTTATTCTATTAATTAGTACGTATAATCTTTCCGGGAAGTATTCTCAGCAAACTATACTATCTGTTCACAACATATGGATTTCAAGCCAATAAACCATCTATCTTTACTTCAAACTATACATACTGGAAACGAAAAACCAAACTGACATAACAGTTAGAGCGTAAGTCCAGCAGATCACTCCTAGGTAAAACATTACAACCGTCATATCTGCTACCGCTAAGAGGGAAGAAAAATCAAACTAAGAAGCCACATCTCCTACATAATTCTTTCTCTTAGCGGTAGTGGTTTGGTGGTGATTTTACATGAGTAACTTTGTAAGTAAAGTTGACTTTAATGATTGGGCATCGGTTTTGTATTTTACAACGTTTTTTAGTTTCATTATTTTGTTTCTTTACGCTTTTGGTTTTAACGGTTAATCTTTTTAAAAAAATGTGGAAGTCATTAGTTCTTTAAGTTACGCTTCTCTCTGATTTTGGAACGGAAGTGGCCAGGGTTTAGTGTTTAGGTAGCGCGTAAAAAAGCTATTAGAAGCGGTGCATAAAAGGGTTGAGTGTGATGCGGAATCTTATAGCTACCACCTAAACCCTGACCTAGACCCGTTGTGATATTTTTTGCATTTTCAGACTAGATGAATTCTTTAAAAACTGCTTTAAGGATAAAGCGTTAATTGCTATCGAACATTTTTCTAATTCATAAAGCTTTATATTGAAATCTATTCCTAAAACAAAAGAGGGAACAATATGAGAATAAAAAAAGTTGACGGCGAAAACAAGAAGCATAAAGTTCTATTATACACATTAAGCACTTGTATGTGGTGTAACTATACAAAGAGACTGCTAAGGAAACATAGTGTTGAACACGAATACATTGATGTTGACTACACTAGTGAAAAAGAAAAGAAAGAAATCCAAGAAGATATCACCAGTAGAGGAGGATCGTTTAGCTTTCCTGTAATAATCATAGACGATAATGTTGTGATCAATGGTTTTAAGAAGGATAAAATATTGGAGGCTTTGGAAATTGGTGACGCTTGAAGAAGTGCGTAAAAGGGCTGAGAGCGATGCGAAAACCCGTGGCTTCTACCTAAACCCTGACCCAGAGATTCTTAACGACCTTCTTGAAGGACTTAAAACCAACGAGGAGCGGTATGGTTATCCCTCATGCCCTTGTAGGCTTGCCTCTGGAGTGTTTGAGCTCGACAGAGATATAATATGTCCCTGCGACTACCGAGACCCAGATGTTCTAGAGTATAACTCGTGCTACTGTTCACTTTACGTTAGCAAGGATGCGTTTGAGGAAAAGATTCCGATAGAACCGATCCCAGAGCGTAGACCCTTAGAAAAACAGAATAGAGCTTATGAAATGTCTGAAGAAGGTCAAGTGGAGAAACCCCCTGAGACAACTGTCGTGATAACTGAGAAATCTCCCGAAACTAAAAGGAAAATGTGGTACTGTAAACAATGTGGATATGTTTGTTTCCGCGAAGAACCACCATATGTTTGCCCAATATGCAAAGCAAAGAGGGAAATGTTTACAGAAATAACAATGAGCACACGTATGCAAGGGTAAGATGTTGCATTGATATTTCCTTTCCCTTTATTTATTTTTACAACTTTGTTAAACTATTTTGTTAAGACTATCTTGATCTCCTTCCAATCTTTCTTTATTCCGTGTAAAGAATTAACTACTCCTAAAATGATTCCGCTTAAAACCTTTTCAACAAACTCATTTATCTCTATCTCCTCACCGTTAACATGAAGTTTAACATCCAAAAGCATCACCTAGAACCGTAGTGATGTTAGAAAGGTAAAAATTTTATGTAAAAACGAAAAATGTTCAAAAAATTCAAAAATTGGTACGTTTACCACTATATTTTATAAAGTGTTAATTTAAACTCATTATTGCGATATCCATGAGGTTTTTTTATGAGCCATAAAATAGCTGTAATACCTGGTGATGGTATAGGACCAGAAGTTATTGAAGAAGGAAAGAAGTGCATAGATGTTTTAGCAGAGTTATACGGGTTTAGCATAGATTGGATAGAGTTTCCATATGGTGCTGACTATTATTTAGAACATAAAGTCGCCTTGCCAGAAGATGGTTTAAAAGAGATAGGCAAATGTGAAGCGATATATCTTGGAGCTGTAGGCGACCCAAGGATCCAAACAGGAATCCTTGAAAAACAACTCCTCTTAAAACTCCGATTCCACTTCGATCAATACATCAACCTACGACCAATAAAACTATACCCTGGCGTCCAAACACCCCTAAAAAATAAGGGACCAGAAGACATAAACTTCTACGTAGTACGGGAGAATACAGAAGACTTCTACGTAGGCCTTGGTACACGTTTTAAAGAAAAAGAACATAAAGCTGTATTCGAATTGAAAAGATCTACCATGCCAAACCCCCGATACGAACTGAAAACCACTCAAGAAGAAGAATCAGAGCAAGCAATACAGTTAGGCATCATAAGCAGAAAAGGATCAGAAAGAGTGATCAGATACGCCTTTGAACTGGCGAAAAAAAAGAACCGTAAAAGGGTGACAAGCGTCGACAAAGCAAACGTCCTAACTCACTGTTATAGCTTATGGAGGGATGTCTTCACAGAAGTTGCAAAAAACTACCCAGATATAGAAACAGAGTTCAGCTTTGTAGACGCCATCACCATGTGGTTTGTGAAAAATCCTGAATGGTACCAGGTTGTAGTAACTCCCAACATGTTCGGGGACATAATAACGGATCTTGGAGCAATGATACAAGGAGGCATGGGCCTAGCCCCTGGAGGAAACATTAACCCCGAAGGTATATCCATGTTCGAACCTATCCACGGTTCTGCACCAAAGTATACAGGCATGCGCGTAGCAGACCCCATAGCCACCATTTTAGCAGGACAAATGTTGCTTGAAGAAATAGGGGAAACAAAAGCTGCAGAAACCCTTGACAAAGCAGTTATCCAAGTACTAAAAGAAGGAAAAACCCTCACAAAAGACTTGGGAGGTAATGCAAAAACCAACGAAGTCGGAAACGCCACAGTACAAGCCATAAAAAACCTTTACCACTCCGAATAGCTCTACTCTAGGCTTGCACCACAATTCGCGCAAAACCGCACGTTTGGAGCATTTTCAGCCCTACAATAGGGGCATACGAGAACCTTCTCAACAACCTTTCTTTCTACCATCTCTTTTTTAGGAGGTCTTACCAACAACCAAATAATTAACCCTATAATATTCAAAAAAAACACTATTATCAACCATAAAACTCCATTTTCTCCCCTACTCTCCGCATCACGATAAATCCAAAGACCTATAAGCACGACAATAATAAGCGAAACTAATATAAGCGAAATTATAAATCCCACAATCCACTCATCACG
>JBHLKN010000111.1:0-4711 GCA_048886645.1 Candidatus Hodarchaeota archaeon
CGAGGATGTCTTTGACGATGGCGTGTCCTTCTCCTTTTAGGCATGCTAGGATGATTTTTCCTACTGGTTTTTCAGGTGGTTTAATGTTTTTGTTGAGCATATCTAATACGCCGTAGATAGTGATCAGGCTTTGGGACCACTTTTTCATGTCTTCAGGGTTTTTTTTACTGAGCATGTTTCCTAGCTTGGTTACTGCTTTTATTGCTCCTTCTAGAAGTGCGTCTTTTATGTTTTTTTGCTGTTCAACTAAAGCTTTGGCTATAGATTTTCCTTTTTCTTGGCTACCTTCCATTATGGCGTCAAATAGTTCTTTAAATTCTGGTCTAGAAAATTCTTCATCTGGCATTTTTTTCTCCTCAAATCACAGGTATTTTCAGCTTCCTTGAACAGGGAAGAAGATGTTGTTATGGGTTTAAACATTTAAACATTCAAAAAAAGAAGCGTTGTTTTTCTATTAAACGATTTGTGTTTGAAAACGATTTCCCAATGGAGAGAAGACTAGTCAGAAGATGAGCTGGAACGTTTCCACCAAGGGGGAACCTTACCCATATCTGCAAGTCTTCTGACAAGGTTGGGTATGCTTTCGAACTGTCTCATGCACAGATTGTACTCTTCTTCAGTAATAGAGAATGTTCTTGGTAAGCAGAAAATTAGCATTAGTTCTCGAGCCCCCATGAGTTTCTTAACTTTATCGCAGGGGAATTCATCGCAATGAGCACAATTTTCGACGCCCTTTTCCTTTGCACAAGGTCTGACCTGGCATTGTTTGTCTGCGATTTTTCCATCACTCAGACATCCGTCGCATTGGACATTCTCAGCAGTGTAGTTCTGGTGTCCCAAGTACTTCCTCCAGCCATCAACCAATTTTTGTCTAACAGCAGGGTCTTTAGAGCGGGCTACACACAAGTGACAATTATACCCGCAATAACCAATCATCTCTTCCATTGTCGGTGCCTCCGGCTCCATTCAGCATCTCACAGCAGGTTTATAAAGATTGTCAGTCGTTGAATCAGGAAGTTCCTTTCGATAGATAGGAGCACTTCAGATGAGGTATTAACCCGCCATCTTTTATAATTTCAAGTAAAAATAGTGGAAGTTTTGAACCTTGTAAAATAGTTCCTTGTTTAAGTTGTTTTATTTTTCCTGTTTCTGGTTCTATTTCTATCTTTTCTCCTTCTTCGACTTTATCATATGCTTCTTTGCATTCTATTGTGGGTATTCCGAGATTTATCGCGTTTCTAAAAAAGATTCTTGCAAAACTTTTGGCCACAATTGCGCTTACTCCTAAAGCCTTTAAGACTGCTGGTGCTTGTTCTCTGCTTGAACCGCAACCGAAATTTTTTCCAGCCACTATAATGCCGCCTTTCTCAAACTCTTTGGGAAAGCTGGGTCTTATTGGTTCCATTGCTTTTTCTTTTGCTTCCTCTATGGGCAATACAAGATAGCGTGTTGGAATAATTATGTCGGTGTCTATGCTGTTTCCAAACTTCCAAACCTTTCCACGTATAACAACCATCCTCACTAATCCACCTTTTTTACTTATTTTTCTAATTCTCTTGGGTCTGTTATTTTTCCAGTTATGGCAGATATTGCTACGGTTTCGGGTGATGCTAAGTATACTTTTGAATCTTTATGCCCCATCCTGGCTCGAAAATTTCTGTTATGGCTACCGATACATACTTCGTCTTTCCAAAGTATTCCTTGTCCTCCAAAACAGGCAGAACAGTTAGGATTACATACGATGGCTCCTGCTTCAAGAAAAACGTCTATAAATCCTGCTTTCAAAGCTTTTTGGTATACTTCTTTTGAGGCTGGAGCGATTAGAAAACGAACATCCGGGTTCACCTTTTTTCCCTTTAATACTTTGGCAACTACTTCCAGATCTTCAAGCCTGCCGTTTGTACAAGATCCTGCAAAAGCTTGGTTTATCTCTATTCCTTCTACTTCTACCACCGACTTAACATTATCAACCGACCAAGGACACGCGACTTTCGGCTCGATTTCTTCAAGATTTATAGGGATAAAATCGCAATATTCCGCATCCGGATCGCTTTTAAAAAACTCACCCTCACCTTCTTTTCCTACTTCTTTAAGGAATTTTTGAGTAACTTCATCTGGTTCAAATATGCCGACCTTTGCCCCTGCTTCGATGGCCATGTTACACATCGTAAATCTGCCTGCATTTGTTATGGTTTTAGAGCCTTCTCCCCTGAACTGCAACGCTTTATAAGTTGCTCCATCCGCCCCTAAATCACCGATTATTTTCAAAATTATATCCTTGGGATAAACATGTTCTTTTAATGCTCCTGAAAGCTCTATCTTTATAGTTTCAGGCACTTTAAACCAGAGCTCCCCCGTAGCCATGGCCGCCGCCCCATCCGTGGACCCTATACCTGTAGCAAAGGCCCCTATACCCCCATAAGTGCATGTATGTGAATCCGTGCCTATCACCACGTCTCCGGGCAATACAAATTTTTCAATCATTACTTGGTGGCAAACACCTTCCTGATCGAAAAGATGGGTTCCGTTTTTTTTAGCAAAAGCACGAAGCAAACTGTGAACTCTTGCCGCATTTTCTGTAGTAGCAGGAACGTAATGGTCTAAAATAACCGCAACTCTTTTTTTGTCCCAAACCTTTGCTCCAAGCTCTTCAAAAGCTTTTACAGTAAGTTCCCCAACAGCATCATTGGTCATAAGGAATGAGATTTTAGCATTAACTATTTCTCCAGCAGAAACATTTTCTTTGCCCGAAGATTTTCCCAATATTTTTTCCACTATAGTTTTTCCCAAAACAGACCACCAACTACTACTTTCCTACAAAATAAAATAAAGAAAAAGGACTGGGAATTAAAAAATTAAGACAAAAGCTTTTTTTAAACCTTTATTTTCCCCACAATTCTTCTTATTTTGCCCCTGTTTTTCCTTTGCGTGTAAGGATTAACCTGTTTACAGCGTCAATAACTGCTTCTATTCCTGCCAGTACTATATCTTCTCTTACAGCTCTCGAAGATACAACGTTAAGCTCGTCATCCTCAATATCCACAATAACTTCACCTAAAGCTTCAGTACCTTTACCTATACTCCGCAATTCAAAACCAGTCAAATTGAAGTTCACAAGATCTTTAGCCACCATCTTCACTGCCCTTACACTGGCATCAATAGGTCCTACTCCGAAATTCGTGTAAGTTTTAACATCGCTGTTAACCCTCAACCTAACAACAGCGAAAGGTTGCACCTTATTTCCTGAAACAACTGTCACATCGATGAGTTCCAAAGATTTTTCTTCGCTGGGTATTTCTCCAATTAACGCTCTAGCAACGCCTTCAAGGTCAGCATCACTTACTTGGATACCTTTGTCCCCAAGTTCTTTTACGCGAGAAATTATCTCATTCAAATGTTTTTCCGTAGGATAGATCCCAATACTTTCAAGAATCGCCTTAACACCATGTTTTCCAGCATGTTTTCCTGCAACAAACTTTCTTCGAGCTCCCACCATCTCTGGGGCGATTGGTTCATAAGTCTGGGGAGATGCTAAGACACCGTGGGAATGAATACCTGACTCATGAGCAAAAGCGTTAGCACCAACTATTGCCTTGTTAGGCGCTATAGGTACCCGCATTAACCGCGTAACAAGCTGAGATGTTTTGTATATCTCTTCTGTTCTGATGCCTGTCTGTATACCATAGTGGACTTGAAGCGCCAAAGCTACCTCTTCTAACGAAGCGTTTCCAGCCCTCTCACCTATCCCATTAACGCACGCATGAACCTGTTCTGCTCCTGCTTCAACAGAAGCCAAACTATTAGACACAGCTAAACCGAAATCATCATGACAGTGTACAGCTACTGGAACATTTACAACGCTTTTAACTTCCCTAACTACCTGAAACATTGTCCTTGGGATAATAACCCCGACTGTGTCTGGGATATCAACAACGTCTGCTCCTACTTCAACGACGCTTGAAAAAACCTTCTTCAAGAACTCTATATTACTCCGAGTAGCATCTTCTGCAGAAAATTCACACTTTAACCCATGATCCTTAACATACTCAACACCGAAAACCGCTCGTTCAATCACTTCTTCTGGTTCCATCTTCAACTTTTTTTCCATGTGCAAAGCGCTCGTAGCAATAAATGTGTGCACTCTGTCCACGTCACAAGATATCGCTGCATCAATATCCGCCTTGTTAGATCTTGCTAAACCACAAATCTCGCTATTCAAACCTTCTTTTGCAATAGATTTTATTGCCTGCCTTTCGCCCTCGCTTGCTATGGGGAAACCGCCCTCTATAACGTCTACTCCCAGCATATCAAGTTGACGAGCAATTTCAACCTTCTCTTCTGGGCGTAGAGCGCACCCAGGCATTTGCTCCCCGTCCCTTAAGGTGGTATCAAAAATAGCAACGTAGGCTGGCAGGCTTACCTCAGGTTCTGAGAAGAATACGATCCCGCCATACCAAATCATTACACCTCTTAAAACTAAAGACAATTAGAAAGAAACGCTTCAAACCTTTAAAAACATTTTGTAAAACTTCTACAAAAAGTCACCCTCAAGCTTTTTAGGTTTCCCTTACTTTCTCTTAGGAGTTAACTTAGTTATTTCGTACTCGCAAAAAGGATCGCCTTTCAAAATGCATTCTCTCTCTTAGTCTTATATTATTGCCAAAAAAATAGAAGCCTGCACCTTTTACAATGCCTTTAATAAGCGCTTTAA
>JBHLKN010000112.1:0-4693 GCA_048886645.1 Candidatus Hodarchaeota archaeon
GAAGCTTCAAACACGAAACCATAAAAATAATGAACAAGATCATATCCATATACCCAAAACCCTTAGAAGCCCACATAGTCATATCAAGAATCCTAGGAGCTTATGAAGAGCTATTACTATATAACCAACCCTAATTAAATAAACTTTTAATTTCATAAAAAAAAAGAAGAAGAAAATGAAGTAAAAGTTATAATCAACAAAAAAGAAAATCGCTTCAAATCAGCAAAATTTTAGTTCTAACAAAGTAAGCGACGGTGGTCTAGCTGGTTAGGATTCCGGCCTTCCAAGCCGGTAGCCCGGGTTCGAATCCCGGCCGTCGCACCAACCCTCCATCCCCTAATTAGATTTTAAGCGTTCTCAACCTCGCTTTCTCTTATCATAATCCCTCCCTTTTTATAATGATAGAATAAAAGAACTATTGTTATGGTCACGCCGATAATTCCTATCCCTACCCAAAGCCAGGGAAAACCTTTTTTAGGAGTTGTAACGCTTTCAGCTGTTTTTGAGTAATAGATTTTGTATTCACCGTCAACGTTTTTTTGCCATACTATGTGCGCTTTCCCCTCCTTATCAAGGAAAAGAGAAGGAAATTCTTCGTCTCTTTGGTCTTCACCCACTTTTTCAGGCTCTTTAAAAAGGCTTTCCTCTACATTATTAGAAAAATAAATACCCCATTTTTCCCCTTTTTCTTCCCTTCCTTGCCATACTATGTGGCTTTTTCCATTTAGGTCAACAAAAATAGAGGGATTAACCGCTTCAAACAAAGTTTTTGAAACGTTTAGTGGAAGAAAGAAATTTTCACTATTGCCTTTTATATAGTAAATTTCTCCCCTATCTTCCTCATAAAGCTCCCAAGCTATGTGTATTTCTCCGTTAGAATCCACAAAAAGGGACGGATTATAGTCATCAAAATCATTGGCTGTAACGTTCACGATATTAGAAAAATTAAGGTTGGTGTTGTTTGAACTTTTTACATAATAAATTTCAGAATCTTTATCACCATAACCGTTCCAAGCAACATGGATATCCCTATTAGAATCGACAAATAGGGACGGATACATATCATCTGAAAGACTTTTTGAAACATTTACAGGGGCAAGAAAATATTCTTCCACCTTTTTTGTATAGTAGATCTCCCAATTCCCTGTAGCGTTTCCCTGCCAAACTATATGAGCAACACCTTCATCATCCACAAAAAGGGACGGATTCCAATCTTCAAAAACGTTATTTGATACATTTATCGGCTCTGAAAAGGAAAGATCACCTATACTTGATTCTAAATAAAAGATTTCTCCTCCACTTTCAGTCTCTTCCTGCCACACAATGTATAAAATCCCTTCCGAGTCTACAAATAATCGAGGCTTAATATCATCCTTATCATTATCAGTCACAACCCTATAAGAAAAGCTACCACCACTATTATTAGCGTAAAAAATTTCAAAGTCTGTACCGTTTTTCCCACTCCAAACCACATGCACAACATCATCCTCATCTACAAAAAGATAGGGATTACGATTATCAGAAATAGCAACCTCCTCAATCCCCATTATATCAGTAGGAGTTTTCCACCCTCCACTAACTAAAACACAACCATTTAAAAGAAACAAAAAAGATAAAAAAACCACCAAAAACTTCCTAAAACCCGCCCTTTTCCTCTCCAAAACACAACAACCGCCTAAAACCTTCAAAAAAAGACCTTGATGCGCCGGCCGGGATTCGAACCCGGGTTACTGGCTCTTTACAAAAATACTCCTATGGCAAGCCAGAGTCCTAACCAGACTAGACTACCGGCGCTACCAACACACATTTTCGTTGGATACAAATTAAACTATAACTTTTTAATTTTTTTGTTAACCAATATTTTTATGTTTCAATAATGTGTTAGTGTCGGAGGATTTTTTATTATGGCAGGCGTTGAAATCGATGGTAGTATAGGCGAGGGAGGCGGGCAAATATTACGAGCTTCTATTGCTTATGCTGCAGTTTGCGGAAAAACTTTAAGAATTTTCAATATTAGGGCAAAAAGAGACAAGCCCGGTTTACGCCCCCAACATTTAATCGCTGTAAAAGCAGTCTCAGCCCTGTGCGATGGAAGAGTTAGCGACCTAGAAGTGGGTTCCCAGGAAATCGCCTTTATCCCCGGCGAAATAAAAGGCGTAAAAATCAAGTTCAGAATAGGCACTGCTGGAAGCACAACCCTCGTCCTTCAAGCACTGATACCCGTAGCACTTTTTGCTGATGAAGAAGTTTTTGTAACCTTAGAAGGCGGCACCAACAACGCTTGGGCCCCTCAAATAGACTATCTCAAAAACATTTTCATACCCCTCATCGAAAGAACTGGAGTAAAAATCGAGGTTGATATCGAAAAACGAGGACACTATCCAAAAGGCGGTGGAAAAATCACAGCAAAAATCACGCCTGCTAAAAGCCTTAACCCTATCACTTTAACGGAATTCGGGGAAGTAGAAAAAATCGAAGGACTAAGCCACTGCGTAAAACTACCCAAACACGTAGCAGAAAGACAAGCAAAAGCAGCCATAGAAGAACTATGGCAACACCATGGAGAAATTAACATCAACTTAGAATGGTGGGAAAAACAAAACGACCCCCACCTAGGCCCAGGAAGCGGCATAGTCTTATGGGCTAAAACCACCAAAGGCGCAATCCTCGGCGGAGACGCCCTCGGAGCCCCTAAAAAACCAGCAGAAGAAGTAGGAAAAGAAGCAGCCCAAAACCTCTTAAAAGAACTCAAACCCAAGATGCCCGTAGACAGCCACACAGGAGACCAATTAATCCCCTTCATGGCACTAGCCAACGGAATCTCAACAATAAAAGTGAGCAAATTTACCCTACACACAGAAACATGCATCAAAGTAAGCGAGATGATAATGGGAGCAAAATTCGACGTAAAAGGCGAACTAAACGAACCAGCAGAAATCACATGCCAAGGAATAGGCTTAGAAAACCCCCTGATAGAAGACTAAAAACAAACAATAAAAACGACCTAAAACCCCTTATTCTCAACCTCTTGCCCTCTTTCCCCTTTTAAACTTTCAAATAAGAGCTCAAGAGCACGATCCTTAAGACTTTTAACATTAATATCTTCTACCAAACTAATCTCAAATATCTCATCTTGAAAGTCCTTAAGCGATCTTAAAACAACCTCAATCTGTTCCCTAGAAACAATATCAACCTTATTAACAGCAACTATCATCAAAACCTTCGAAAAATACTCCTTAACCTCTCTGTAAAGATTCACCTGCTTCTCCGAAGGATAACCACAAGTCTCAGAAGGATCTATCATAAAAATAATAAGATCCGCAAAATGCTTCAAAGCAAAAATAGCCCTCAACTCAATCTTATTCCTATCCTTCAAAGGCCTATCCAACAAACCAGGAGTATCAACTATCTGACACTTACCCTTCTCAGTAAAAATATGACCAAGCCCAATCTCACGCGTAGTAAACGGATACTCCGCAATCTCCAACTTCGCCGTAGAAAAAACATTCACCAAAGTACTCTTACCCACATTAGGATAACCCCCCACAACAATCGTAGGCATACCACGATCAAAAGCCGGAAGCCTCCCCAACTTAGAAACAACACCACGCAACTCATTCAAATTATTATCAAGCTTTTTCAAAACAGAAACAATCCTACCAAAAGCAGCCTTTCTCAACCTCACAATCTCCCCCACACTCTCAGCCCTCGAAACCTTCCTCACATACTCCCTCTCCAATCCCTCAATCACCCTCATAGACGCTTTAATCCTCCCCAAAAACCGCTTATAATCATCAGAAGAAATATGCAACTCCAACATATCCTGCCAAAAAGGATCCAAAAGCTCAAAAAAAGGCAAACCATCCAAAACATTCTTCAACCTACCCAAGATAATTTCCACAAACATTTTAACCCTCTGTCTCTCCAACGTCTTCCTCCGCCTTACCCTACTAACCCTCCGACTCGGAACAGACAAAGACAACTTAGAAACCCTACCAAAAGCAATGTCTAAAAGCTCTTGAACACTATAAATCTGAGGCGCTTTCCCAAAAGGGTTTAGACCACCCTTAACCTCCAAAGAACTCTCACCAGACAAAACCGAATAATCCTCCTAAAACAGTATACATCCAAATCCTAACACTCGAGATATATATCTCCTCCTCAACCAAACCAAAGCATTATGGGGATTTTCGGGTAAATACTTCTTTTTAAATAAGAATTGTAAAGGGAAAAGTTGAAATATCGCATTATAGAAGCACGTAGCGGCGGCAATAACAAAAGGCGGATTAATATTTTAAATAATCGAATGATTAAAACGTGTTTTAAAACTAAAAAACGGGGTGCTTATGGCGGCTACAAAGGCGTTTGAAAAACTTAAGATCCGTGACTATTCGTATAAATGGGATATATTCATTAATAAAAGTAAATTTGTAAAAAGCGCCATAATAACCATATTTATTTTAAAAACATTAGATTGGCTTACTTCCATCATCGCATTTCAAAAATTTGGCTTAGCTGAAGGCAATCCTATAGCCGCAAAAATGTTTGAAACCTATGGAATTTGGTTTACTCTATTTTTAGGATACATTGTCACTTCTATCTATGTGATTGTCCTTGAAGGGCTTAAAAGTTCTATACCGATCAAAGTATATTGGTTCATGTATGCCCTTATTTTATGCATGTACACCTTTGC
>JBHLKN010000113.1:0-4677 GCA_048886645.1 Candidatus Hodarchaeota archaeon
TGGCCTTATCTTTTGGAGAGGGCTAAGAAAAACAAGGTTAAGTTAGTGGTTGGCAGGGATGGTTCTGAGCCTCACAGCTCAACTTATGGTCATGTCAGCGTTACTGGGCGTGGAAACGTGGATCTTTATGATCTTGCCAGACAGCTTTACGAGGTTAAAAGGAAAACTTTGGAGAATGTTGCAGAATATTTAGGCGTTATAAAGATAAGTGAAAGGATTGAAATTAATAAAATGGATATTTGGAAGTTATGGGATGATGAAAAGAAAAGAGAAACCCTCTTAAAATACTCAAAAGACGATGTTCTGAGCACTTACGGAATTGGAGAGATGTTTTTACCATTTGCGTTACAAATGGCTAGCATCATAGGCATGCCTGTAGACCAAGTAATGAGCGCTTCCACAGGAGCCAGAGTTGAACAATATTTAATGCATCAAGCTTTTAAAAGAAAAGAACTTATCCCCAACGCGAAGCAAAGAAAACACGTCCCCTACGTGGGAGGCCTTGTTCTTAAGCCTGAACCCGGCCTTCATGATAATGTTGCAGTCTTCGATTTTAGTAGCATGTATCCCAACATAATGATCCAGTATAATATTAGCCCTGACACCTACATACCCCCCGGAGAGAAGCTTTCTCCAGAGAAGGTGAATGTTGCACCTCATGTTGATCACAGGTTCAGGAAGGAACCTGAAGGCTTTTATAAAGCGGTTTTACGCCACTTACTCGCATGGAGGAAAGAGATACGAGATCGGATGAAGAAATTAGATAAAAAGAGTTTAGAATATCGATTGCTTGAAAATCGACAAAAAGCGATTAAGATCCTTGCGAATGCTACTTATGGATATGCTGGGTGGAATGTTGCAAGATGGTATATGAAGGAGGTAGCCGAAGCTACTAGCGCTTGGGGTAGAGCAACTATCCAAAGAACAATAAAAATCGCTAAAAACTCGGGATTAAAGGTTTACTACGGGGATACTGACAGTGTTTTCGTAAGTCATGATAAAGATAAAGTTGAAAAGTTTGAGAGTAGGGTGGATAAAGAACTTGGTCTTGATATTGGCGTTGATAAGATATACGAAAGAGTGTTTTTTACTGAAGCTAAAAAACGTTATTGCGGGCTTTTAGAAGACGATAGTATAGACGTTGTTGGTTTTGAAACTATCAGAGGCGATTGGACAGAGTTAGCAAAAAACGTTCAGGAACAAGTCATAGAAATAATTCTTAGAGAAAAATCAGCCGAAAAAGCGGTAAAATATGTTCAAGAAGTTTTAGAAAAACTCGATAAGGGAAAAATATCGTTTGAAGACTTAATAATCTGGAAAACTCTAACACAAAGAATCGAGAGATATAAAGCAAGATCAGCTCACATAGAAGCTGCAAAACAACTAATAGACCAAGGTGTCGAAGTACATGTAGGAAACAAGATAGGATACGTGATATGCGCAGTGGAAGGGGAGAGACTTTTGGAAAAAGCTAAACCTCACCAATTGGCTAAACCTGAAGAGATAGATCTCAAATATTATAAAGAGAAACAGGTAATCCCTGCAGCTTTAAGGATTCTTAAAGGTTTCGGTGTTACAGAAGATGAACTGAAAACAAAGAAAAAACAAGTCAGTATGGAATCCTTCTTTGAAACCAAAAAATAGCGAAAAACGTAAACAAAGTAAGAGTTTAGCTTTTATTTCGCTCCTTTTCTTCCCTACATTTAGCTAGGTAATAATCTAATTGATCAGATAAAAAAAGATCAAGCTTGGTTTTTTGTATTCCGCACTCAATTTTAATTCCTTCCTTCATCTTAAACTGTTTGGCAAACTTCTTAGGAATAAACTGGGATGCTAGCTTCTTGTTCCTTCTAGAAGGAATGTAATGCACATCATAAAATGTCTCATAAATCTTCTCAATTTCCTTATTTTTTTCAATACTATCGTCAGTATTAATAACTTTGTCTCCAGTTTCTTTAATCAGATTTCTTAAACTGTTAACGTTTTCACCTTTCACCAAATAAACGTCCCCTTTACTCCCTATATAAGCCATAGGCTCTCTTTTACCCTTAGAAAAAAGTACCACGATCTTTCTCGGGTAACGTTCACTCCAAAACTTAACCACAAGATCTTCAACTTCATGCTCAAATTCGGCCTCCCCTACCAGAAACCGCCCCACAACTTTTAACCTTAAAAATCCCCTACCCTTATGGCATTCACACTGTACCCTACGCACACGTTTGTAAATTTCTCTTCCCTCCCAAGTTACCTGGCTCAATACGATATCTAATCCTTCAACTAAACATTGTTTCAGCACTTTAAGAGCTAAAGCAAACTTACTATTATCTCCCTTCTTGTAACGTAAACTCCATTCTATAAGGCTCTCAATCTCGCTTAGATCTACTTCGTATAAAGGGAAATCTCCTCTCCTTTCTTCATAAACCTTTAAAGCTTCTCCAAAGCTTAAAGATTCTTCACAACCATCTGTCTGGATAACTGGGTTCTCTTCAGAAATCATATGGGGGTTAAAACAGTCTTTATGAACAGCTTTCACCCCTAGTGCCTCACAGATTAGAGCAGTCGCTAAAAGTGATTTGAAAGTTGAGTTGAAAACAACCACAGGACTTTTATCTCCAAGCATAAACATTCATCTCATCAAGTTTTGCTTGTCTACATCCGTTGATCTCTAGAAAAGGCCTTGCCCGTTTAACTACAACCCCTAAACGAGCCAGCTCTTTCAGCTTACTAAAACGGAAACCTGCTCTTTTTGCGTCTAGAATCCTTCCAGCTGACCTGGGACCAATACCTGGCACTTTAAGCAAATTCTCAAGGATCGTATTTTCATCATTTATTTCAACAGGGTAAAGTTCAGGATTTTGAAGAGCATAAACCAGTTTCACATCAACCGATAGATCAAACATATCATTGTCATTAAGCACTGTTTTCAGTTCCCTGAAGCTAAAATTGTAACGACGATAAAGAAAATCCGCTTGATACAGTCGCACTTCTCTAGCTAAAGGCGTCTTAGGAACCTTCTCAAGAGGTGTTCCCGGAACAGGGTCAAAAGCACTGAAATAAACCCTTCTTAACCGCATCTGCTCACTATAAAGTTGCTCCATCATTTGCAAGATCTCTAAGTCGCTCTCACCAGCTGGTCCCACTACAAATTGAGTGGTCTGTCCTGCCGGAGCACACATCCTCCCCTTGTCAGCAAAGCTTTTAGCCCACTCCATACGTTTCAAAATATCTGTCTTCAAATTTTTCGTTGATGAAAGCTCAGAAAGCCTTGATTGGCTAGGAGTTTCAACATTTAGAGAAATCCTGTCTGCGATCTCACAAGCATGTTTAACTTGATCATAGTTCGAACCTGGCATGATCTTTAAGTGAACGTAACCGTTAAACCTATACCTGTTTCTCAGCAATTCAACAACGTCTAAAGTCTTCTCCATAACCCTTTCAGGATCTCCCGGTACTCCCGAGCTTAAAAACAATCCCTCAACATAGTTCCGTTCATACAAAGCCGTAAAAATCCTCGAAAGCTCTTCAGGCTCAAAGGAAACCCTTGGACAATCCCTCCCACACCTATTGTTGCAGTAAGCACAATCATTAGAACAACGATTCGTTAAAAGCACTTTAAAGAGAGAAACACACCTACCATCAGGGGTAAAGCTGTGGCAAATTCCCCCAGCTACAGTTTTTCCTATTTCAAACTGGTTAGAAATTGGACGGTTAGCTGTTCTAGTGGAGGCTGTAGAGGCACAAAGATCATATTTCGCTGATGCCCCTAAAATTTTTAATTTATCAAGAAAACTCATCTTATAAGCCTCTCACACGACCATAATCTCATTTTTTCAAAAATTTTTCAGGTATCATTTGTATTTCTCCCTTTCTTCTAGGTTTAGTTCGCTTTCAATATCCCAAGGAACGTTTAAGGGTGTTAATGCATCGATAATTTTCTCATATTTAATATCATATTTCTCTAACGTTTCTAAAATTTTCAATTTCTCAAGAAATCTCATGATCCTTTCACACTACCATATTATGAGTAAAACTTGCAAACAACTTCAAAATAATATAAATATTTACATAAATATTAGAGGGGAGAGAGGTCTGAAAAAGTGTTAAAATTAAAATAGTGACTGAAGTAGCAGGTAACATAGTCATGCTCTTAAAATTCACCAAAACTAAGAGTATAAGCCCTATGGAGATTTTGATACTCTATCATCATACATCTGTTTTGTATGAAAATTATTCCCGCTTTTTTAGCTTTTTCTCCCGCTTCATCGTTAATTATTCCTATCTGAAGCCAAACTGCTTTTACCTGCTTTTTAATAGCCTGATCAACGATTCCTGGCGCTTCTTCTGCTGGTCTGAAAACCTCTACAACCTCCACCTCTTTCGGTACTGATAAAAGATCAGGGTAACACTTTTCACCGAGGATTTCCTCAGCGTAAGGATTAACAGGAATTATCCTATATCCATGCTCTTTGAGATATTTGGGAATCCCGTAGGAAGGCTTATGAGAACTCCTTGACATACCCACAACAGCTATAACACGAAGATTTTCAAGTATATACTTTATAGCTTCTTCTTCATTCTCAAAAGAACTCATCAAAGCTTTTTTCTCCTAAGACAATTATAAAAATAGTAAAAATCAATAAAAACACTAACACTTTTTATTTTTAAGTCATTTCTTTT
>JBHLKN010000114.1:0-4608 GCA_048886645.1 Candidatus Hodarchaeota archaeon
ATGGGTTGCGCTATTCCAAGGTCTACGCTTGCAGGGGTGCCCGGTATGACTGTGTCGGGGGTTCCTGAGATGTAGGCTGATACAGGCCGGTCGGGGAAGGTTTCTGGGAATATTATGCCGTATATTATTACGGGGAGGAGTAAAGCTGTTAAACCTAAGGCTCCTATAGCAGTTTTATGTTTTCCAATAACTTTTGATAAATGCAATCCGTCACGCCGCCTTATTATACAAAAAATATAAGGATTTATCTATGTATAAACCTTTTCTTACTTTTAGACCATTATTATGGGGGTAAAGCGATTAATATTTTACACCTTGGTTCGTTTCTTCAAAATCAATTAACTTTTTTATTTTTAATTTTTTGCATTGTGATTCTTCTTTTAAGGTTTATCATCCCTCTCTCCGCACATATGTGCTCTCTTATGGCATTTTTTTGGGTCTTGTGAAGATAAAAATCATTAAGAACAACATTATAAACATTTAAGAGAAAAAAACATAAATTAACTTAGAGAAAAATTTGATCTCTTGAAATCAAGAAGTAGTTTGTTCTTTAATTTTTTCTTTTTTAGGGGTGTTTTGGTTTGCTTAAAGATTTGCCTGAGGAGATATTAAAGGATTTAGAGGAGGAAGAAGCTCAAGCTTTTATTGTGCTTTACCGTAGTTGCGCTCTATCTTCTGGGGAACTTTCACAGTTTTTAAACTGTCCCCTTGAGCGCGCTTCTGAAATTTTGGAGAGTTTGGCGGGAAAAGGGCTTGCTGTAAAGATTCCTACAATTATTGATCTTTACGTGCCTCTTGAGCCTTTTCTTCAACTTTTTAAGTTAAGATATGAACATTTGAGAAAAGAGCTTTCAAATCTTTTTGAAACTGCTTCTACTGAAAGGGAAGAGATTTTTAACGATCTCGCCATGAAGCTTGGTGAGATTTCTAATGCTATAGGCACCTTGATGCAAGATTTTATAAGCCAATTAAAAGGGAGGACAGAGGAATCGAAAGAAGCGATCTCAAAACATGTGGGAGAACTTATTTCCCAAATTCAGACTGAGATACCTAGACTAACCGTTTCAGCTGGAGAATATCTTGACAATATGCGGGATGAAATGAACGGTGTACCGCAGTCCTTTCTAGAGGAGGTTTCTTCAAAGTTTAGCGGTGAATCTGAGGAAAAGTTCAATATTATAATCCAAGAAGGGCAAAGGGCGGTTCAAAAAGCTGAAGCCGCCGTAAAAGAAAAGATTGAAGGAAGAATAAACCAGTTTGCTATGGAATCAGAAGCCCTAGTTCCAAAAATTGTTTCAATGCTAAAGGAAAACGCTTCACGGGTAGAGCAATTGGAAATCCGCTTAAGGTCGGAGATAGAGCCATCTTTTGTGGATATTGACGCGAAGAAGGTGGAAAACTTTTCTAAAACGGGAGATAGCGTGCAAGAAGCTATGAAAGCACACCAAGAAGAAATAAGAAAAACGTTAAAAAACCTTTTTTCATCTCTTAAAGATTCCTTAGATGAAAGCACGAAACTCCACGATGAAAAGGCTTCCCAAATAGAAGAAAAAATACAGGGTAAAGCTGGCGTAGAACAGGCTTGTATTGAGAAAATTTTAACCTTAATAAGGACAAATTTTCCTAGATATCTTGATAAGTTAAGGACGTTTCAAGGGGGACTTGACGAGGCTGTACGGGGGATAAGGGTTAAAAAAGATCAAATAAAAGAGATAAGCGAACATTTAACAGATTTTGAAAAACAGTTAGGTACCACAACAGATGATCTCTTAAGACTTTTATCAGATCTTAAAAATCAAGTGACACGCCTTTTGGGTGATCATAAACGGGAGCAAGCGATGATAATTAATGACACGTTAAAAGGTGTGGAAGACCTTATAGAAAAGCAAACAAATCAGTCCAATGAAGATGTTTTAAAAACTCAAGAAACGATTCAAAAAGATATAGAAGCTTTAAATGAACATCTTTCATCTTCTTTGAATGATCTTTCTGCAAAAATCAACGGAGTTCTTGAATCGGTATTGGTCAATGCCGGTGAAGTGATAAAGGTACAAGCTTCGGAAGTAGAATCAACTATAAAGAGTCACGTAGAATCAGGTAAAGAGATTGAAAACACGATTTTAAAGGATGCACATGCCTTGTGGGAAGGAATAACTGCCGCTCATAAAACTACTGGTAAAAACATTATTGAAACAGTAAAAGTAACGGTAAAAGAACAGAAAGAGAGTCTTGCTTTGTTGCAAACTAAAATAAATGAAACTTTTGAACAAATAAGAGATTCATTAGATGATAAAACGGCGGAAATAGTGACTAGTTTGGCTAAAATGGCTGAAGACCATAAAGCGTCTGCTTCAAATCTTTTAGTTGAGTATCTTGGAAAGTATGAAGAAATGAGCAAGGGTGGACTGCAAACGGAGTTCATAGACAGGGTTACCGAGGGGGAGAATACGTTTTATGAAAAATCGGAAAAGGCATTAAAAGTTGTAGAAGGTATTGTAAATTCTGCTTCAGAGTTCACAGAGCAGACAGAGAAACGTCTTGACAAAATAATAGAATCTGCTTTAAAAGTAAAGGCAAAAGAGTTTGAAAAAACATGGACAATCGTAGGAAAACAAACCGTACTTCAACAAATTCTTGCGATGTTACAGCGAACAAAAAGCACAATAACCATACTCATCCCTCGCTTATCAGAGTTTTCACCCAAACAAATAGCAGAGATATGCCAATCAAAACCTCGGATACGTGTACACGTAGTGGGAGACGTACAAACCGAAAAGGATCAAGAGGCGGCAAAAACGATTTTAAGCGCAGGAAACGTTCGTGTAAGAGTGCTGACGCCTTCTGAACTTTATGGAGCAGCCCGCGATGGAGAAGAAGTGCTTCTCGCCCCAGCTACCGGAGAAGAAGATATTGTAGGAATAGTTTCCACCCAAGAACCTTTCGTAAAACTTTACGCAAGCTATATAGGTCCTGCCTACGTCTCCGTTTCAAGAGAACTAAGACTATAAGAGAATGAGAGAATTATAGAGTTTTTAACTTATTTTTTTATTTTTTAGGAGGGTATCCATTCTTTTAGCAGGATATGACCGACTTTAACAAACTCTGTTTTAAGCTCGTTTATTTTCTCCACTCGGTCTTTTATCTTTTCAGGGTCGGGGAAAATGCTGTATAAGATTTTATCCAAAGCGGGTATGATGTTTGATAGTCCTGCTGTGGGTTTGCAGTATTTCCTTCCCTTTCCTGTTTCAGCAAATTCTTGGCTTACTAATATTTTGTTGGCGAAAGGTTCTGCTCCTGAAAGTATTTTAAATCCTTCTTCTGGTACGTAAGATTGGGCTGATTCACAATGTTTTAGGAGGGCGTCAAAGGTTTCTTTGTAGGGTAGGAAAATGTTTCTGGAAAAAACGCCTCTAACAAAGGCTTGTATGGTTGAAGGTTGTGTGATGAGAGTAAAGGGTATCATTGAACACATTTCGTTGATCTGGGCGTCAATTTTATCGCTTTGGTATATTTTTTCTGCGTTAAACAAATTTTCAAGTGCTTCCATAGGTAGGGCGATCCCGTTTATTTCTCTTTGGTCATATACGTAACCACTTCCCACTAGAAATTTAGAAAAATAGAGCCCTGCCCCTGTAAGCACTACTACCTCTTGTCCTGTGATTTCTGCGTAAGTTTGTGTCTGGTCTGTGAGCATTATTATGTTGTCTTTTTCTACTTTTTTAATCGTTTGCCCGGCATAGAAGCCTGGAAAGCTCAAATTTGTTGCTTTGGACCAGCTGTATATGAGGAGGATAGAGTTTAGTTTTTTAACAAGGCTTGCTCTTTCATCCCTGATATCCCCTTCTAAATGTTTTATTCTGTCATCAATTCTGAGTATGATATCCCCCAGCTCTTCTGCTATTTCTGTTTTTCTTCCAAAAGAGTTTTCGTTCATGAAGAGGATAACTTCTCTTAACGGTATTTTAGCTTCTTCGGCAAGCTCGTCTAAATTTAAACCTTCAACGTAATATTTATGAAGAGCTTTTAACAAAGTTATCTCACGGGTAAAATCTTTAACCTTCTCCCCTACTTTATGCAACTCGTCGTTTGAATTATCTTTCATTCTAAAATTTACTCCTTTCTAGTTCTACTTTCTTTTTAAGGCATATTATTCTTTTATTTAATTAAAAGTATTTTCTAGGATTTTTAGAGGGCTATGTTTGGATAAAATATGGTATTAATAGGCGCGAAAAACTTCTTTTATTTCTAGTTTTTAGAAAAGGTAAAAAAAGAGGTTTTGATGGTTTTTAGGACTTATTTTATTTTTGTTTAGCAGCCGACTTCTAGGATTTTACAGCATGGTTGAGAACACATACCGCTTATGCACCATGCTGAGGGAATCTCTAAACACGGCAGTATAGGCTCTTCTTCTTCCGTTATCGTTTTCCATTGATAGATATCGGTTTTACATATAGATGCAGACATTTTCCATACCCTCCTCATATAATATTTCTCAGTCATAAAATATAAATTTTAAGGCAAATTTCTAAGCAGATAATAAAGAAAAAATAGGGATTTTGAGAGGTTTAAGCTTTTATTTTTTTGGTGGTGTTTTTGTTCAGCAGCCTA
>JBHLKN010000115.1:0-4598 GCA_048886645.1 Candidatus Hodarchaeota archaeon
TCTAGATACAAAGGTAGAAGAATTATGTGAGTTAATCGGTCTTCCTCTAGAATATATCACAGAATACTTGGAAAGTATAAATATAACAGCGATTTCTCTTTTAAAGATAGAAGCCGTAGAAAAAACGGACGAAACCCCCACACAACAACAGAACAAACAAACAAAACACATTGCCGTGAAAACACCCAAAAAAAAGAAAGGGGGATGAGGGATTACGGCTGCCGTAATAATAGGCGATATTCACGTGGGAAACTCATACTCCCGGTGGAGAATACTTGTAAAAAAACTTTAACAGATGGAACAAAGATTTGACATAGACACTTACGTCCTTGCAGGGGACATCTTTGAAATAAGAAAAAGCAAAAGCCTCAAGAAACTGGAATAGGAATTTTATTCTTATGCAGTTGAGGCGCTTTGGCGTGAAACTCCGAAGGCGAAAATTTTCTATTTTTCCAAAGATGGGATGCGTAGCTGAGAAGTGCCAAAACATTCTCAGCTAAGATCTGAACTCTTTAGGTATATTCTTAGGATGGTTAAGTGGTTTAGGGGTGAGGAAGCTCCTCCTCGAGCAGATCTTGAAGTTTGTGTGTATTGCCATTTGAAATCCTCTTGTGATGAAGTCTTCCTTATATATCCTCAATGGAAGGACTAGATATCTTTTTGTTCAGGGTTTTCGCTTGTCAGATTTTCTGCTAAAGAAAAGTCCTCTTTTTTGCAAACAAGTTCGAATTCATATACAAGAAGGGCGTCTTAACAGAAGCTTTAGAGACCTTAAAAAACCGCGTTAAAATAGGGATAAAACCCCAAAATCTCAGAGTTGTGAATTTGCATCTTTCGAAAACGAGTTTCGTGGGAGTATTTTACCTCTTGTATTATGTAAGACTTAAATATGATGAACAGAAGCAATTGACAAAAGTATGCGAAAAAGGTTGTGGTTAAATGCCAAATTGTGATGTTTGCGGTGCAAAGTTGCCTCCAGGCAGGGCAGAGATAATAACCCACGAGGGGAAAGATTACAACGTTTGCATGAAATGTGCTCCCAAGGTTAAGAGTGACCCTGCATCCTATCTTAAATAAAACATAAAGTTAGATTTTAAGCTTTCATATAAATGGTGGATTCTCCAAAGATATTGTGAGCGTCCTCCATACATATATTTTTTTTGAACGCATTTTGAACTTCTTCAGTGGGTGGGGATGTATGCTAGTAGCACGAATGCTAGCTATGTACTGGCGAGTTTCTTGCATCTTATGGCTATCGTTTTGAGTGATTTGGGTTTTAGGTGGAGTATTTTTTTTCTTGCTTTTTTTTGGGTTTCTAAGTTTTCGTCTCCTTTTGGCGGGTTTTGTCTGTTTTGCTGGGTGTTTTGTCGTTGTTATCTGGTATTTTGATCTGTTAGTTGGCGGAGCGAAAAGTGGATGGATGCTTGGGTTTCCTGAAGCCTGGAGGTCTCGCTGGTGGATCCGTCTCTAAGATAAATAAATGGCTCAAAAGGCCTCTTCCACGTAGACAGTCTTCAGCAATGTCGTGCTACGTTTTCTTTCCAGCTATGTTAAGCCAGCGTTCATCGTCTATTATCGGAATATCCTCATCATACTTGCTGAAATTTGACATTAGGGGTTTCTTGTCTTTGAGAGCTTCAACTTCCCCGATAGCGATTCTGCCCTTGGATATGTTTGCTTTCAGTTCTTGGATTTGATTCGATATGCTTACAATTTCTTGGTTAAGTTGTTTGACTGTATCGGTTAATCCTTTCTGTTCTTGTAATTCGTTGCGGAGCTCGCTTATGAGTGAGGGGAGAAGCGGGAAGAAGCTCGCATGTTCGCGAACTATTTTCTCTAGAGCGTTGCTTTTTGAAGACAATTTGTGGGCGAATTTTTGCTGATCGATATAGTTATGGGAGTAAGTTGAAAGAGAGTAGGATTTTCCCTTCTTTTGTTCAATAGGTGATTGTTCAGCTTTCACGGTTTAATCATCTCCTAATCCAAAACAAAAAAGAACTTTTCACTTTCCTACTTCCATTTTTCTTTTTCTTCTTCGAAAAAATCATCTTTTAAAACCAAACCTTTTTCCTTTACTACCTTATCCACTTCCTCTTTGCAATTAACTTCTTGTTTTTCGAACTTAGAACCACACTTAGAACAAAATCTTGCACCAATCGGTCTATAAAAACCACACACGGCACAATATTCATCTTCCATTATATCACTCTCTAATCCCCATAAACATTAAATCTTTCATCTCAAGAAGAATTAGACCCAACAGAATTTTTAGAAGTGTCACCCTTTTTTGAAATATGAAAAAGGTTTGAATTGCCTGGTACCTTAGGTAGTAACCCAGGCTATTTCTTCTGTTCTACGAAGGCGGATCATGTTGTATAGGTAGATTTTCATTCCTTGGAGGCATGAAAACACTGGGTTTTCAGCTGGAACAACGTGAATGTTTTCCGGACTTGGAACTATGTGTCTAAATGTTTCATTTAGTTCTCGTTCTAGTCTTTCTTTTACTCCGCCGAATTTCACGCCTCCTCCAGTTATTAGTACGCAGTTTAGTAGGTCGCGTATGAGGGAGTCGCCGCCTTTTTCTCTTGAAATGCTGAGGGATTCTCTTAGTATGTCCATGACTGAGCGGACTTTTACTGGTAGGCTTATTTTCCATGGTTCGAAGTAGCCTGCGGGGGCGTTTAGTTCTTGTTCGACCCAGACTTCTGCGTCTGATGGGTAGTTTACTTTTACTTTTTGTGCTTTTCCGTCAGCATTGCCGTATTTTTCTAGCCAGTCTTGCATTATTGTGCTGTCGTAGATTTTTTCCCGGGGGTGTGTTTCGTTGAAAACTTTAATAGCGTAGTTTAAGACGTCTTGTCCTCCGAGTTGCTCTCTTTTCACGGTTTCAGAGTCGGGTTCTTCTGTGATTGCACAGGTTTTGACATCTCCTCCTCCAAAATTAACGATTTGGAACACTATTTTATCAAACCCGATGTATTCCTGTATGACTTCTTTTTGGCTGAGTATGTCGAAAAAAACTTGGTTGTTTGTGAAAACTTCGGAAAATCCTAAATCGAGAAGGATTTCTTCATGCATCCTGCCAAGTTTTCTTGTTGCTTGAGTGGATTCAGTTAAAGCGTGAGCCACCATTACATTCCAACCCTTCCGTTCCTTTTGCTTAAGGGAAACACCGTAGTCTCTCTCTATCTCGTCAAAGAGAGATTTATAAGCTGTTCTAACAATTTCTTCATCCGTGCTATATGCACCTATTAGGACTGGGACTTCTTCAGCAAAGGATCTGATCTTACTGGCTTCTTTCACAGTTAAAAATCGATCTCCCTGTCCTCCAATCACTCCAGTATCTCCAAAATAATCTTGTTGTTTTTCCAACATTCTCTCACTGATCCTAAAAACCCTGTTAAGATACATGTTACCAGGTGATTCTGGTTCATTAGATTTCATGAACCTCCCATTCTTTAATATCGCTACTTTAACGCGGGTGGTTCCGACATCAAACAATAAAACATTTTCTTTATTGCTTGTTTTTCTTGTCATGATCATTCAGCTCCTTTTGTTAAAATCTTAACAAAATGTTAAACCCTTAACATGGGGAACAAAATATATGGAAAACATTAATATTAAAAATAGAGAGACGTGTCAAAAAACCGAAATCGGAAATCTTCTGAGTCTTTCGTATTTGCAATCTCATCCCCCTTTTTTAATCCTTAAATTCATTTCAGAGTCTTTTGATACTACCAAAATCTTTTATACTGTTATTTCTTCTCTTTCCATAAGTTATACCACGGGTTTGATGCCCCCTACCCTTATGTCGCCTGAGGACGTTACTGTTACTAGTGATACTACGCCTATTTTTGAGTGGGAAAGTGTTTCAGGTGCTGCGAGCTACTTAATTCAGCTGGATACTTCGACGAGTTTTGATTCAGATAACATTATTGAGTGAAAG
This sequence comes from Candidatus Hodarchaeota archaeon, assembly GCA_048886645.1. Lineage (GTDB taxonomy): Archaea > Asgardarchaeota > Wukongarchaeia > Wukongarchaeales > Wukongarchaeaceae > Wukongarchaeum. The sequence goes on from JBHLKN010000115.1 coordinate 3,947, forward strand.
GTCGATTCTGCAAGTTATACGCCTAGCTCTGCTTTGCCTGACGGCACATGGTACTGGCGGGTTGCCGCCATAGATGAAGGAGAAAACCCGGGAAAATGGTCTACTACGTGGAGTTTGACAATTGAAGCAGAAGATAAAATCGGCCCGTTGACTACTGCTCAATGGGGAGTTATTGGTATCGTTATCAGTATTATCAGTGTTCTTTTTGGTATTTTCCGCTTTTTGAAAAAAAGAGAATAAGATGTCGAAAAGAAGAGGTTTTTCACCTTCGTACAACCTCCTTTTTTTATATCTATTTTTTTGAAGAGAGAGGGAACGGTTATTTATCTGAAATTGGGTAATTATATAAGCGGATGATCATGATGTTGTTTCCTCGAATGGTTGAGGTTCGGCAGAGGATTAAGGCTCCGAAATTGGATGATTTCGTTTCAGTGATTAGGGAGGAGTTGAGGGAGAAGAGGCTGGGTGAGAAGATTAAGCCGGGATGGAGGGTTGCGATAACGGCTGGGAGCCGAGGTATCGCCCATTACGTTGAGATATTGGCAACTGTCGTGGAAGAGATTAAGAAGGGGGGTGGTGAGCCTTTCTTGGTTCCGGCTATGGGTAGTCATGGAGGAGCAACTCCTGAAGGGCAAGTTGAAGTTTTGAGAAG
>JBHLKN010000116.1:0-4578 GCA_048886645.1 Candidatus Hodarchaeota archaeon
TCCATCCCATAAAACTGAAAAATTAAAGCTAAAGCGTTTAAAAGACCTAAAACCAAGAAGGCAGAAGAAAAACTTTCAAAAAATCCCTTCCCCTTCAAAAGATAAATTAAAAAAGGTAAAGCTACAATAACCGCTACTAAAAACCTAAAAATAACAAAAAACAACGGATCTAAACCTAAATTCAAACCCCATTTTACAGCAGGAAAAGAAGAACCCCAAATTAAACTAGCAGAAAACACTAATAACGTAGCCCTATAAGCCGAAAAATTACGCACTTCCTCCCCCCTATTACTGCCTTCATCTCCATCATCAAAACCCATAACATCTTCCAAAACAATACACAATCCTATTAAAAATATTAGAACAAACAGAAAGTAAGGAGGGGGGAATCTCTAAGCTTTTAGACACTTTGGGGTAAAACTTCTTTACTTTTCTCAATATCTTCTAAGACAACAAGGAGTATAGAAAATCCTATAAGGCTTCCCCCACTCGCAATGAAAAAGGTTATGCTTTCACTAAGAAATAAAGCAGCTAAAAACACAGCAAACACAATGCTTAAAAGAAGATAGACCACAGAGATAGTAGCCTCCATATCCTCAAGACTCACATACCAAGCACCAAAAGCTAAAATAGTGCAAAAAACCCCTAAATAAACTATAACAAGAAACTCTCTCCACCCAAGTTTTAAAACCTCTCCCGTATCGGTTAAAGGAAGCAACAGAAAAAGAAACATCCCAGTGATGATTATAACCCAAAGATTAGTTATAAAACCCCCTTGATCGGAACCATTTTCCTCCGAATAGTCAAGCCATTTTTTAGACATTATTATAAAAACCGCCCAAATAATCCCTGCAGAAAGGACCATCATATCTCCTAAAAACGTTTTAGAGCTCACAGTTTCAACCTTACCTTCAGTGGTTATAAAAACTGCTCCAAAAACCCCTATAAAAACAGCTAAAACCTTCTTAAAGCCGAAACTCTCTCCTAAAAATTTGTAAGAAATAATGGCGACAAAAACCACGTCCAAATTTATAAGTAAAGCAGATTTTCCGGCGGTAGTAAGTTCCATACCATAAAACTGAAGAACAAAAGCTAAAGCGTTTAAAAAACCTAAAACCAAAAAGGCTGAAGAAAAACTTTCAAAAAAATCCTTATCCCTCAAAAAGAACTTTAGTAGTGGTAAAGCCACAATAACCGCTACAACAAACCTAAAAATAACAAAAAACAACGGATCCAAACCTAAATTCAAACCCCATTTTATTGCAACAAAAGCAGAGCCCCATAACAAACTAGCAGAAATCACCAAAAATCTTGCCCTAATCGCTGAACCCATAACAACACACAATCCTACTACAAAAAACATTAGAACAGAAAGAAAAATAGTAGAAATCACCAAGAAAATTTAAGTAACTAATAATATTAAGCATAAACTAATGGTGATAATTCTTTAATATTATTTTATAGCTTTTTGCGATTTGTTTAAATAGTTCTGCTTAGTTTAGGGTTGTTGAAACATGTTGTAACGATGCATTGGATTGGCCATGTCATCGTATCTTTTACTTTTAGTAGGTCGTCTACCTCTACTGTGCCCAGCAACTTTTTTCCTATACATTAAAACGAAAAATTATAAGTTGAAGTCAGCAACAAGCATTGTTAAACTAAAACCAAACAAGAAAAGTTGCTGAGCTTTGTAGAACCTATACTTTACGTGTAATTAGTAGCTAAGAAGGAGATCTTAACATGGGAATATCCGATAATTCGTTTAGCAGATAAAAGATGTTTGGACGGAAAAAGAACTATCAGTAGAACAACTAATTCAGATTTTGAAAGATGAGGATGAGTACGTTCGATAGAGAGCAGTATGGGCCCTTGAAGGTATAGGAGATGCAAGGCAATAGAACCACTCATACACGCTTTGAAAGACGAAGACGAAGATTTTCGGGAAGTTGCTAAAGAAGCTTTAGAAAAAATCAATGCGAAAAAGAGCTGGGAATTATGTGAAAACTTTATTCAAATATATGACAGGTGACCAATTATATATAACAGTGTGTTTGTTGCTTGGTTTGTTCGCCAAATTGCGGCTTTTGATCTCAGCTTTGTATAATCCAATGCTGTTATGCCATCGATAATTTAATAGGCCCCATAAGAACGGTATTAACTCATATGTAAGCTCATCTAAGAGATAAAAAATAGGAAATATTCTTATAAGGCATTTCTATTAGTTTCCTCGATCGGGGTGTTGAAAATAACTCAGGTGAAAATTGATTCCAAAGAAACAGCCTTACTTGTAATAGATATGCAGAATGATTTTTGTTCGCCGAATGGACTTTATGATAAACTGGGAAAGGATATCGAACCTTATCGAAAGATTATACCGAACGTCAAAAGGTTGATTAAGGCATGTAGAAAGAAAGACATTACAATTTTTTTTACACGTGCTACTAGAGAGCCAAGCGGGATTGATTCCTTGCATACCAGGCATAAGCTTTTGCCAGAGAACAGGAGGTTCACAGCTGAGAAAGATCTGTGTGTTGAAGGTACTTGGGGGTCGGAGATTATTCCGGAACTGAAATCCACACCAGAGGACTACATCGTACGAAAACGTAGAGATTCTGCTTTCCAAGATACTTCCCTTAGATTATTGCTAACTTCTTTAGACAAAAATATTTTAGTGTTCAGTGGAATAGACACGCAAATCTGTGTAGAATCAACTATCAGAGATGGGTTTAACCAAGATTTTGACATCATTGTTATCAGCGACTGTACAGCGTCCATCAATGAAAATTTCCATGCTAGTTCCCTAGAGGAAATAGGTACGGCTTTTGGGTTGGTGTTAACTCTTAAAGAGTTCATAAACTCTCTGGAATAGATGGTGGTTAAATCCTAATCCTAAATAAGAAGGGGGAAGGAAGAAAGAAATAGAAATAGGATGGTAATCAGTAACTATTGTTAACCTTGGCACTAATTTTGCGTATATATGCCCATGTTTCAGGTTCACCATACTTTTCATTTACATATCTGTAGGTACTACCATAGTCTTCTGGCCATATTTCTAACTCTTTTTCTAGCATTTCGTTGTCTTTAAAGTATTCTTTTGCAATTTCCTGTATTAAGGCGTGTATGTTTGATCCTTCTTGTGCCATGATCTTTTTCCTATAAGCGATGTGCTTTGGAACGCCCATCTTTAGAGCTAAATCCCGGTGAACTATCTTCCTCTGGTCATCATTTTGGCTTCTCACCTTGATTTTAGGCGAAATTTTCATCGCAGTCTGGATGAGTTCAACATCCAAGTATGGTGCCCGGAGCTCTATACTGTGAGCCATTGTGGCTTTGTCGTCTCTTTCAAAACAGTCGAGGTATAGTTTTCTGAGGTCTTCCCATTGTTTTTCGTGAAGTGATAAATATCCTTCTTCTCTTATGACATCCTTATACCAAGAGTAACCGCCAAACAACTCATCAGGTCCTTGTCCGCAAAACAGCACCCTAAAACCGTCTTCGGAAGCCATTTTTGCACCAAGATACATTGGAATCGCTACTTCAACCTGTAACAAACCATCCAACTCTATAGATTCAATGATTTCTGGCAGGAAATGATCTATTATTTCTTTTGTTATATTCATAACCCTAAGATCTAGGCCTAAAAGTTGGGCCGCTTCTCTAGCATTTTCAATATCAGAAGAACCATTAACACCAACACAGTAACATTTGAGTTGGACGCCTAAATCCTTTAAATATTTGGCCATTAGCGTGCTGTCAACACCACCTGAGAAAAGCATTCCAACCTTTTTAAGGCCTCTTACACGTTTTTTAACCGCCCTTCTGAAAACCCTTCTATACTCTTCTACAGCTTCTCCTAACTTATCAATTATGATAGCAGGTTTATTTATCTTAATGCCTTCATGCATCTTTACTCCCTGTTCGCTAATTTCAAACAACTTACCAGGATCGAGCCGATATATCTCACTGCGATTTAAAGCCTTTCTTTCAGATGCAAAAGAAAATGGCATAGTTTTTGTGAAGTAGACAGGTTTTACACCCAAAGAATCTCTACCCAAAACTATCGAATCTCCATCAGTCACAGCAAAAGCATAAATCGCATCAATCAGATCAATTGTTTTTTTAACCGCGCTTATAAGATCCCCATCATAAAACTCTTCGATCATATGTACAAGAACCTCAATATTACCTCTAGTCTCCATATCATGTTCACCGATTAGGTTCTTTGCTTCTTTATAGTTGTATAAATCACCGTCATAAACCATTACTAGTCGCTTATCACAAGAGAAGAACGGTTGAACCGGATTAGGTTTCCCATTGATTTTTAGATCGGAATAGCCGAGAGAGATCTTTCCCGAATCTTCAATCGTAAAAAGCTCTTTCAAATTTTCAACTTTCCAAACCTTGCCATCCAAATAGAGTCCACAAGAATCAGGACCCCTATGGCTCATCTTATCCAACATTCTTAAAACGTATTTTACATCAATAAAAAATGTGTTGAAAAATCCACAAATAGAACCCATTGGAAAAAACACCTTTGAGAAACACTCTCAAAAAGAGATATTCAAGGATGGGAAATTT
>JBHLKN010000117.1:0-4549 GCA_048886645.1 Candidatus Hodarchaeota archaeon
GGTGGTTAATAACCCGCTTAAGAAAAGCCCTAAAGCTGGTAGGAGAAAAACGAGAAAAACTATCTTTCTTTGCCCTGATAAATTTGTGAAAAATTCATCAGACTTCACTAAGACATAGTGGAAAAGTACAACAGCGAATCCTACGACGAATCCTACAAGGGAACTGATTAGGATCCATTTAGCGATTCTTTTTGCTTCTTCAGCCTCTTCTTTTGCAAGTATTCTGAACTTCCAAGCACACAAGATCAGAACCTCTACCTAATGAAAAAATCGTTATTAAAGGAGATCAGGACGTTTTCATTGGAGGATTTAATGCCGTTTTTGGATGAATAATATTTCATCTTTTTCATTAATTTCTTCGTCTTCAGAGGGTACGATGATTTTTCTATGATGAAGGTGCCCGTGTCTTATAAGGGCGAAAACTCGTCTTTCATGGGGCATATCGATATCCTTTACCTTTTTTCCTTTGAATTGTTTGGAAGGTTTGATTTTTATCGACACGTTTCCGACTAACATGTTAAAAACAGATATAGGATCCATGCCTTCAAGCTTCATGCTGATAATTCCTGCTACTATTTTTGGTACGTTAATAATGTTTTGAATTCCTAATTTAAAACATGTTTCAGCGAGTGCTTGATCTCGGAGTCGAACAAAATTTTGTTGAACTCCATAATTTTTGGCTAAAATTGCTGATAAAGCGTTTACTTCATCATCATTTGTTACCGCAATAAAGATATCTGTATCTTTTACTCCAGCATTCTCTAAAATGGAAGGTAACCTTGAATCACCGCAAAAAATAGTGACATTCGGGCATTTCTCGCTTAACTCTTCACACCTTTGAGGGCTTAATTCGATTAAGTAGACTTTATATCCTGCACGTTCAAGCATTAAAGCAGTTTCTTCTCCTGTACGTCCTCCACCAACAATGAGAACATTTTCTCGAACCAACTTTCAACCATCCATAAAAAAATAAAAGATTTAAAATGAAAATTTACAAAATCCGATTAATTTTTAAATATTCTTAATAGAAGAACGTAATTCATCTTAAAAACTTTAACGATTTTACAGTATGGAGAAACTATGGTAATATGGAAGATAAGATCATAGAACTTAATCTTTAAGAACAGATAAAGAATCTGAAATGAGGAGATGTTTGTATTGGTTGGTCTATTAGATCCATTAGAAGTGAAAGGATTAACGCTTAAAAACAGGATTGTAATGCCCCCTATGCATACTGGTTTTGCTACTACAAAAGGAGCTGTAACTGAGAATCTCATTAAGCATTATTTGCAACGTTCTAAAGCTCTTGGTTTGCTTATAGTTGAGCATAGCTATGTAGTTATTGACGGAAAACTCAGCGAGAAACAGCTTGGGATATACAATGATAGTTTAATCCCTGGACTAGAAAAACTTGTGAAAAACGTCCATGAAACAGGCACACCTCTTGTTATACAGATTAATCATGCAGGAAGTAGAGGCGACATGGGAATCAGCGGAGTGCAGCCTGTTGCTCCTTCACCGAGCGAAAATGCTCGAGAGCTTCAAGTAGAAGAGATTGAAGCCTTGGTTGATGCTTTCGCTTTAGCGGCCGAGAGAGCGATGAAGGCTGGTTTTGATGGAGTTGAAGTTCACGGATCTCACGGATTTCTCCTAAACCAGTTCTATTCTCCCCTTTTCAATAGACGTCGGGATAAGTATGGTGGTTCTTTAGAGAACAGGGTGAGATTTCCCTTGGAAGTTATTGAAAAGGTTAAGAAAAAGGTAGGAGAAGGGCTTCTTCTTTATCGTTTAGGCTCAGTTGATATGGATCCAAAAGGCATCCAAATCGAAGATTCCAAAAAATTCGCCATGAAGCTAGAAGAAGCGGGAGTGGACATAATAGACGTTTCTGGGGGGTTGTGCGGTAGTCGACCTGCAGAACTTCAAGGTAGACAAGGTTACTTTGTCCCTCAAGCTCAACAAATTAAAAAGGTTGTAAACATGCCTGTTATCGGTGTTGGCGGAATCACTGAACCAGAATACGCCGATAAGCTGATACAAGAAAGAAAAGTCGACTTGGTTGCTGTGGGCAGGGCACTTCTAAAAGATCCGGATTGGGCGATAAAAGCCATCAAAACCTTGGAAAAAAGGCGATTATAAAAACTCTTTCCGACTCAAAATTAAAAGTAAGCTTCTGTAACATATTTAAGCATCATTCTATGGCTGTTGAAATAGTAAGCGATTTTTCCTATCGAGTTCTTCATCATCATTATCCAATCGTCTCTTCTCTCGTAGAACATTGGAACAATTATGTATACCAACTTGTTGTATAGGTCGTCTAATTCCCTAATTTTGCGCTCTTCTTCTGAGAGTTTTTCTCTCGGATGGGGGCCAATAGCCCAGCCAGTAACTCCCTCAACCCAACCTTCAATCCACCAACCGTCTAAAACACTGAAGTTTATCACACCATTATGTGCTGCTTTCATTCCACTCGTACCTGAGGCTTCCAATGGTGGTAACGGAGTGTTTAGCCAAACATCAACCCCCGAAATCAAAATGGCCGCAAGCATTATGTTATAATTTTCTAAATAAACAATGTTAATTTCGCTTTTCAATCTTTCAATGTGACAAAAGATCTCTTGGATTATCCTTTTACCTCTTTCATCTCTTGAGTGTGCTTTTCCTGCAAAGATGAGTTGTATCTTGCCCTTTCTATTGACCTTTCTCAGCTTCTCTAGATCTGAGAAGATTAGGTTTGCTCTTTTATATCCAGTAGCTCTCCGTGCAAATCCTAGGGTTAATGTGTCGTAATCCATACCAATATTAGTTGTTTTGTTAATATGATCAATCAGCGCTTTTTTCGCTTCTTTATGAGCGTGCCAAATCTCTTCATCTGGGATTATATCAACTCTTACAAGCAACTCTGGCTCATTTGCCCACCCAGGAATATAGTTATCGTATAGCTTCCTAAAACTTTTACAAGTCCAAGTATAAGAATGGATGCCGTTGGTTATTGCTTGTATGGCATAACCGGGAAAGATATCCCTAGAAGAATCTCGATGCATTTTTGCTACACCGTTAATGTACCTACTTAAGTTCAAAGCAAGGCGAGACATAATCAACTTGTCTTGACCGCCAAATTTCTTCAGGGTTTCCAAAGGAATTAAATCTCCCATTATTTCCTCTACGATTTCATAGGGGAACTTGTCATACCCTACCTCGACAGGGGTGTGTGTAGTAAATATACAAAGATCCCTAACTTTGTCTACATCCATTTCATGTTTACGCAACAACTCCAGCGCTAAGAGGCTGGAATGTCCCTCATTCATATGATATCGCCTAATTTTGAAGTCCAAAGCATCAAGAATTCTTACTCCTCCGATTCCTAGCACGATCTCCTGTTTTAATCTATATCTTTCATCTCCCCCGTACAAGTAGGAAGTGATCTCCCTGTCTTCAGGGGCGTTTCCTTCCACATCAGTGTCGAGAAAAAGTACTGGAATCACCCCGCCTGTTATGCTCAGCACATTATAAAACCAAGCTTTAATCTTCACGTCCCTATTTTGTATCTTCACCTTCGCCTCTCCAGGTAGCAGTTTCATAAATTTGGAAGGATTCCACTCCTCAGGATGCTCGATCTGCCACCCATCCTTGGTTAGTTCCTGCTTAAAGTATCCTTTTTTGTTGACCAATGTAATAGCTACTAATGGAAGCTTTAAATCTGCACTTGACCTTAACGTATCACCAGCTAGAATGCCTAAACCTCCGCTGTAGTTCGGAATACTACCATTCAACCCCATTTCCATGGAGAAATAAGCAATCTTTTGTTCACCAAAAGGTAAATATTCCGACATTCTTCATCAATCCCCTTACCAAGCTTCCGTTACGCCAAGACGCCCACACTAAACCATTTATCTACACCGAAACCCATGATACAGACAATAACTAAAATCTAGCATCTCTCTTTACGCTGAAAAACCACTTTACCTAAAAATATTGCATAGAATAATTACATCCACAAGTTTTCATCATTTCATCATTCTCTATAGTTAAATGACTACATAATATGTTTAAAACATAAAATTCGAAATGATTCAATAACTTTTTGAAAAATAGCCTTTGCGAGTTTTTAAATCCATCTCTCAACAACAAAGAGAGATTGCAAAAAAATACTAGTTCGATAATTTAATATCTACTTTTGAATACTTTAACATTTTGTATGACGCCGGGGGTGGGATTCGAACCCACGCGGCGCGAAGCGCCACTGGCTCTCAAGGCCACAGGACTCATCAATAGTTCCTTTTATGTGAGTAGAGCGAGAGGAAGAAAGTAGCTAGGACCTGAACCGTTTGGAAGTAGTGGAAAATGATGAAGGCTTGAAAGCAAAAATGTATTAATAATACCATTATTTTAGACGTTCTAAGGTGCTTGGCTTGCCTTGCCTTAAAACAGCTAAACTAACAAAAGAAAAGGAACGTAGTATAATTCATACGGTTTCTACAAAGCCCGCTAGCATAATCTTTAAAAATGTTTAAAATACAAGTTTTTTGCCTAATAAAACGTTAAAAGA
>JBHLKN010000118.1:0-4344 GCA_048886645.1 Candidatus Hodarchaeota archaeon
GGAAAATAGTGATCTTCAGCAATCTTAATCAAATATTCGATAGAAATTCCTCTCTCTTCAAGTCTGTCTAATAACGGTCTTTCAACATTAATTTTCTCCTGTTTCTCCAAGCCCTCTAAAACAGCTTCTTTAACTGCTAGTCCTATCAATCTGCCTAATTCAATGCCTGAAGTGTTAAAACTTATCATCTCACCCTTGCTAGTGCATGAAACAGTCACAGAATCAGTCGTAGTACCGCTTGCAAGATTAGTGAGCAAACCATAATCTGAATCTATTGAAAAGCTTCGAATATCAAGTTCCCTCAAAGCTATAGTTTTGGCCTCGGTAGCAACCATCACAGAACCTATCATAGCTCCTAAAGAAAGATTAGCGTCAACGAGTAAAATCACGTTTATAGTGTTCTCAAGGGAGGGAAAACGCGGTCTTTCCCCTGCGGTAACAGCGTTAGAAATACCCGCAGTTACTATAGCGGTAACCGCCAACTCTCCTTGTTCCTCCTCTTTATTAGCAACGGCGACATTCTCCATTTCGGCAGCAGTCATCATCCCAATCACAGGTTCAGGCAATCCTAACTTCTCAATCATCCTCCTAACATCCCCCTCAGGATCCTCATGATCATAACTTTTAGGCACATGCATGTTTAAAATAGACCTTGCTTCAACAAAACCCCCCTTAAAAAAAACAGAACTCAAAGTCTTCAAAGGTCTATCAAACAAAACCGTGATGCACTCACTGCCCACAATTTCCGCCTTAACACCAGAAATAACAACATCAAACTCCAAAAAACAAAGCCTCCTTTGCTACCATATTTTTATTTTTTGGAACGTTTTACCCGCTCCATTAGGGCCCAAAAAACTAAAAATTTCTCCCCTCTTAACAGTAAAAGAAATCCTATCAATAGCGGTAAAATTCCCATACTTATGGACAAGTTCCTTCACCATAACTATTATGTCATCTCCTTCTTCATCTATTTCGTCTTTTTTTATGTCAACCTTACTACTATTGTCTATCATTTTTACAACAAAACTCCTTCAAACTTATGGTTGGGATGAGGAGACATATCATCATAGAGGATTTCACTTTGAATGAAAGTATATTTTAAAATTAACGCAAGTATACTTTTAAATTAACGCAAGTATTCCTTCATTTAAATAAATAAATTTGATTAGTTTTTGGGCGAGGTATGGGGTTTGGGGCAAAATGTAGCTTTTTCCCCTGGACATGTCACGGGTTTTTTTTCGATACATGACGAGGAAAAAGATTTGCTTAGGAAGGGATCTCTTGGGGCAGGATTTTCTATAAGTCACGGGGTTAAGAGTTGGGTAAGTGAGTTTAAACCAGCAAAAAGAGGGGAAAGAGATGTTAAAATCTTTATTGACGGGAAGCTTTCTAGCGCTAAAACTTCTAAAACAGCAGCCCTTGAAGTTTTGAAAGAAGCAGAGACAGGAGCACGCGTTGCCATATCTCAGGAGATGATGGCTCCTCCAGCTTATGGTTTTGGTATAAGCGCTGCAGGGGCGTTGAGTGCTACTTTAGCTCTTAACGATTTTTTGGGCGATCCATTGTCACGGATGGAAGTTTTCCAAGTAGCGCATAAAGCTGAAATCGTTAACAGTACGGGATTGGGGGATGTTATAGGGATCAGTGTTGGAGGGTTTGAGGTTAGGTTAGAACCAGGAGCACCAGGGATTGGCGAAGCTCTGAACTTTTCTGCACCTGAATGTGATATTGTTTGTTTTTATACTTCAAAGATTAGTAAGAAAATCCTTTCTGATCCTTTAAAAAAGTCGAAGATAAACGATTCTTGTAAGCCTTTGATAGGGAAACTTTTAGAAAGTTCCTCACTGGAGAATTTTTGCAGCTTTTCTCGCATGTTTGCTAAAGAAAGCGGGTTATTGCCGGAGTCTATTAGGGTTCTTCTTCTTCGTGCTTTAGAGCATGGTTATCTTAACTGTTCTCAGGTGATGCTTGGGGGATCTGCTTTCTTTTTCGTAGATGATGCTGAGGAGTTTGTTCGAAATATGAATATAGACAAAGAAAAACTCTTTGTAACAAGGGTTGATCTTAAAGGTTTGAGGTTTTTGAGTCAAGAGGATTTTAGGTGATTAAGGTGGAAACTGATGAGGATTTTCAGGTTCCAAAAGATCATCCTCGGGCAGAGTCTATAAGGATCAGGGAGCGGTTGATTGAAGGGTTTAAAGAAGGTTTTGTGGCAGTTGCGGGCTTAATAGCTCATGGGAGGGGGGAAGCTTTTGACTATATTTTGGGTGAGAAGACGCATAAATTTGCAGAGATTGCAGAGGAGGCAGCAGTTGCAGCCCTTCTTTTAGCTAAAAAACCTGTTATTTCAGTAAATGGGAATACTGCAGCCCTTGTACCTCACGAAATTGTTCAACTATCAAAACTTTTAAACGCAAAACTTGAAGTAAACCTCTTTTACAGGACGAAAGAAAGGGAAGAAGCTATAAAAAAAGTCTTGGAAGCAGCGGGAGCAGAAAAGGTGTTGGGTGTAGGGGAATCAGCCTCAGCCACAATCCCCGAACTTTCTCATTCTCGCCGTAAAGTAGACCCCGAAGGCATTTTGATAGCAGACGCGGTGATGATCCCCTTAGAAGATGGCGACAGAACCATCGCCTTAAGAAAGCTTGGAAAACAAGTAATCGCCATAGATCTAAACCCTCTAAGTAGGACAGCGCAAGAAGCAAACATAACAATAGTTAACAACATCACAAGAACGATACCTGAAATGATCCAGATCACACAAAACATCATAAACACAAAGAAAAAAAGAGAAGAACTTCAAAAAATCCTAAAAACCTACAACAATAAAGATATCCTTTCAATGGCGACAAAAACGATAAACGAATACTTAACAAAACATGCAAAAGGGTGCGATTAGTGCTTAAAAAAGCTTTAGAAGAGAGGTACTTCGAGGTTTTAGAAGAAGCAAAAGAATACGAACAAAGGGTGAAAAACGGTAAAAGATGGGGCGGTAACACCGTTTTGATTATAGTTGATAGTGCCCTCGACTCTATAGGTTTAAACTACTTCAAAATAGTAGTACCCCGTGTAAAAAGGTTTAATGAGCTTTATGTGAAAACAAAAGAGATAGATTCAATAGAGAAGTTTTCAAAACTATCGCCAAAAGATTCCCGCCTCCTTAACATAATGAATAATAAACGCTTATGGAATGCTGCAATAAACATCAGCAAAGTACTTAACAACATCAAAAAAGAAAAAGGATATAGAAATGAGTTTGAAGCTTTAAAATATTGGGCAGAAAAAGCAGATTATGAAAACTGGAAAGAAGACCCAATGGGGAGAATAAAAGGAGTAGGTCTCATAACCTTTCAATACCTTCGAATGCAAGCATGCGTAGACACAACCATGCCTGATAAAATAATTAAACGGGTCATGGAACAAGACTTTGGAATAAAAGCAAAAAACGACATACAATTCATTAAAGAAATGGAAAAAATCTCAAAAGAAACAGGATACTCACAAACATTTTTGTGCTGGGCGATTTGGTTAAAATACTCAGATGCTCCCAAAACTAAACAGTTAAACCTATTGTAAAACTTATTTAGTTTTATGGTTTTTTATGGTTTTTCTTATATCAACCTTCTTTTAAAAGCCACTTTTGAACAAATATCTATTGATTAAATATACTGGTAATGCCCACGGTATGAACCAATAAAAAGCCAACACTATAAATGCTACAATAACGCCCGCTGTAATTCTAAAGCCAAAAATATCCTGGACCCAATCAAGTCTCATAAAGGCAAACTCTAAAAAAAACCAGCAATAAGAGATAATATACCCATTATTACTGGTTCGAAATTTTTAAAAAGAAAGATAACACTACCTATAAAACTGAATATGATATAAAATATCACTATTCCGATCACATGCTTTTACTTCAGGAGTAGGAATTAAAATCTCCATAGATAAATTAACCGATAAAGCAAACAAAATAAAAACAAGATAAATTATGAAAAATTTGATAATCGTATCTTTCATAATCATAAATTGAATTTAATAAAATATATGATAACTTTTTTTAAAAAAAAACAAAAACCTGAAAAATAAACAGCGTTTACATCAGGTTTAGACTTAAACAATAATTTTCAGAACGTTATATTTATTCATAAAGTTCTAATATCTTCCTGTTGGTCTATGTTTCTGATAACATTCTCTGCAGTATACAGGTCTTGTGCCGTCAGGTTTAAACGGGACTTCAGCGTCATTACCACAATCTGAACATGTTATCGGATACATTTTTCTATCTCTGTACATTTATTTTTTCTCCTTGTTTCACCCACATCTTGTGGGCATTATATAACT
>JBHLKN010000119.1:0-4250 GCA_048886645.1 Candidatus Hodarchaeota archaeon
CCGTAGAGGCTTCTGGGGGCGTTTTTGAGCCGCCGGGGTAACCTAGCTTGGATTGGGTGCCAGACGTTCCTTTCCTTTTGTGTGTGAAGGGGAAGGAAGTGGACTCATAATCTTTTGTTTCTGTTTTGGGGTTTAGATGTATTCTGGTTGCGTGGGTTCGAATCCCATCCCCGGCATTCTTTTCTTATAACTATTCCCCTCGACGATCTTTTGTTAGTTGGGCGTAAAATGTTTTTATTTCGTCGTTTATTTTTGTGTTCGAATAGTTTTTAGCAGTGTTTAGCCATGATGGTATTAAAGGGTTTATTTCAGGGTATTCACTGGATAATTTGTTCAGTAAAACTGAAAATGCGCAAAGACCTTTGGTCCAGTTGATTGTGTGGGAATTTCCGGCTTTTTTTGAGAGTTCTTGATAAATAAATAACGGGTTATCATTAAGTTTTAAGCGTAACTCCTCATTATTTTTATCTTTAATATAGTCATCAACGATGGGTAAAATGCTAATAATTGAGTTATAGCAGTGTTCTTTGGTCCAAAAAGAAAACAAGCAATAGTTCTTACATTGTGAGAAGATGGGGTGGAGATCTTTAAAAGAGAAATTTGTTTTTTCTGTTTTCAGGTTGTTTTTAGGTAAAGATCTGGAAATGGGGGAAGGTGTTGATAGTGGGTTGTATGAAAGGCGGGATTTTATTGTGAACGGATCTAAGGCGGCTAGGGAAAAAGCAAAATTGGAAACATGGTTTTTATTAAATTCACGGGTTTTTATTAAAAAGGGGTAGGGGAAATCAGGTATTACGCAGAAGGCTTCTCTTTTTTGCATAACTCGTAAATAGTTTTTTTGTTTTAGGTTTAAGTTCAAAAATTTTGCCGCTTTTTCATGGTCAAAGGTTGTGCGGAAAAAAATCTTGGTTCCGGAATTTGCTAGGATATTTTCAGAGATTATAGGGCGAGTGCTAACACTGATTAGGCCTATTTGAAGAGCTCCCATTAGCATGGCAAAGTCCTCGGCTATTAATGTATCTGCGGTGGTTTTTTTTCTAAAAAGATTGGGGATTAAATGTTCTGCATCTTCGATAACGATCATGTTTTTAAGTTCGCGGCTTCTTTTTCTTAAAGTGGCTTCTGTTTGGATGTTGTAGAGTATAATATTGAGTAAAAATTGTAGATCTGCTTTTGAAACACCGATTGTTCTGAGCAAGCTAAAATCAATGATGACATTGTTTTCAAGAAGTTCTTTCCAACAAATGTTTGTTTTTTCTACGAAAAATATTTTTTTAAGGGGGCCGATAATAAATCGCTTAAATCTTGATTTTATAGCTTCTAAGGTGGCGTTTATTGCGGGTAATTTCTCCCTTCCAAATTCGTTTAAGACTTCATAATTCTCAAAGATATCGAGGAAAGTTTTAAAGTTTTTATCTTTCTTTAATTTTAGAAACTGTATCAATATATCTTCTAGTACTCTAAACATTTGAGGGGTAATTTCAAAAGTAGTTTCAGCACGCATGATTTCTTTAATCATAGACAAAATAAAAGCTGCGTGATCTTCAGCTGAAACAGAACGAGGAGGATCAAAAATATTTATAGCTAGAGGAAATTTAAGGGAGCCAGGTAATAAATACTTAAAATTTACTTTTTTAGGAAATAATCCTATATATTCTTGACCTTTAAAATCGATAATAAGTGCTTTTATTCCTGTTTTTTTCACTAATTGTTCGATTATAGATGCTGTAAGAATTGTTTTTCCGTAACCAGTTAAGCCTAGAATTACCATATGATGTATTAAATCATTTACTTTAATTTTAACGGGATCAATAGCATTACCATTAAAGATTAGTTGCCCAAGGATTATTTCAGGATCAGAAGAAGAAGAAGTTTTGATGTTTAAAGGAATCTCAGTTTTAGGTCTTTCAAAACGCGAAATACCTGGCAGGGGGGAGTTCGGCAATGATAGGTAAGTTTTTGCATTTAAACCTGAAATTTTATTGGAGAAGAATCTAGAGATATAAAAGTCTTTTAAAAATATCTTCTTAAAAAAGTTTTTAACTTTCCTTGTTTTAGTAACAATTTTTATTTCAGATGGTTTTTTAGGGTTTAAAAGGGCAGAAATTACGGATCTGGTAGCATATAAGCTTTCACGTAAGGTAGTTGCATTTTCCGATCTTAAAATAATGTAGAATGAAGATGAAAGAAGGTCGTGCTGTAAATGTTTAAATGAAGAAGGGTGAGGAGACTTGTTTATATCAAAAAAACGCCTATAACCACTAAAATTCTTGGCTTTTCGTTCTTTAAAAACAAAATGTATTAAACTATCTGCTTTTAACTGTATACAGGCTTCAACGAGGTTTTTGGTGAAGTTTTTAATAGGCTTAGATGGTGAAATATTACAATAAATATAGGCTACATGCATTTTCTTATTTCCGAAAAACATTCGTGGAAAGGGATTATTTCTCTTTTTTAATGTTTTTAAGTCAGAATGCTTAAAAAAATGGTTTAAATTATCAATATCGATTATTTGCGGATTTATTTGCGGATTTACAGCTTTTAGACTTCCTAAAAACTGCGAGGACAAAATCTGCATTTTTTCTTTAGCATTTTTAGGCCGTAATTTGGCCGATACCCAAAACCTTAAAGAGGCTTTTTTATCAAGTATCTCAATTTCATAACAGTATTTTACACCTTTTACGGTAAAAGAAAAAACCGAAGGAAAAGTCGAAACGGAGAGAGGTAAGGAGGCGAACTCAAAACAAGCAAAATAAATCTTCTTTTTAGTAGCCCATAAATAAATAAAAAAAGAAGAAGAAAAACAGGTAAAAAACAAAAAAAGTGAAAAAACGTCTTTAAAAAGCAATCTTTAGAAGCCTCCCTAACCTTACAAGTTATAAAACTAAAAGAGGAGCAGTACATATCACAAAAAGCGTTATACCGCTTAAAATATAACCTCTTGCACGATGACTAAAATCGGTCATCATCAAGATACACCCTAATATAATCATAACAAGTCCTATCAGTTGGCCCAGAACAATAAGCCACTCAAAAGCACGTTTAAGCCAAACAAGCAAAACATCAGGCAAGCGAGACCATGCTTCCCAATATTCATCAGTGGAATAAGATTCTTTAAGCAATAAAACCATAAGAGATCCCTCAAAATTCTTTTATAAATTGAAACTTTATAACCACCAGTGAACTACTCCGTCCTTCTGGATGGAGCTTCCGTACCCGTCAAATGTGATTCTTCCCATTTGACCACGTTGCCCGAGTTCACGCGGGGATTACAGTTAGGAGCGTTTTCCAACGATCCATACTGATACGTTTAAGGACGTTTATCGCCCAACTATTCTTCGCTGACCTTCTTTAACACAAATGCCTACTCGCCGGAGCTTTTACTCTAAGAGCAAGGCCAGTGTATAGTAGCTCTATGAAAGAAGCTTCTTTATCCAAAAATATCTGTACAAAACCTATATTTAAGCACCCCTAATAGCCATCCATCGCAATTCACCCCATCCCTTTCGGAAGAAATCTTCTTGCGACATGAAAATAAAAAAGAAAGTAGAGGATAAGGAATATTTGGGAAAATGACCCTAAGAAGAGGTATAGTGAACTACTCCGCCCTTGCGGAAGGAGTCTTCTTTCGACATAAAAATAAAATAAAGCGGTTCCGCTAACCTTAAAAATAAAGAATGAAAAATAAATATTTGGTGCCTCGGTGGGTCGCCTCGGTGGTGGTAGCATAATGCGCCGCCGGGGAATAGTGTAGCCAGGCCTATCATCACTAACGATGAAAGGTCGTTAGGGAGAGTGGGTCTGTCACAGGAGCGAAAAGGCTCCCAGAAGACCCAGGACCCGGGACACATGAGTAAGCTCGTGTGCGGGAATTCAAATCCCGGCCGAAGGAACTCAAAAAAAGAGTTCCTGCCGAAAGGCGCCATAAACTTAAAAAAAAGGCCCCCAGGCACCAAAAAATAATTTAAATTTTTCAATTTTAAAAAATAAAAGGGGCCAATAGCTCAGCTAGAACATACTTTAGATATGTGGCAAAGTAGAGCGTCAGGCTTTTAACCTGATGGTCGGGGGTTCAAATCCCCCTTGGCCCGCCAGCATTATAAACCCATATTACAATTTAAATTGTTTTAAGAAAAGATAGTTAGAGGATAATGGATAACCGTTCTGGAAAATATTGGGAGAAATATCTTACTAGTGAACTACTCCCAGCTGTCGCAAGGAGCTTCCTGGTTCAACGACTGAACTTGCCT
>JBHLKN010000120.1:0-4200 GCA_048886645.1 Candidatus Hodarchaeota archaeon
AAAAGCGTTATAGGAATAGATCCAGGATCTAAATATACAGGACTTGCTTTGTTAGTAGAAGATCAGGTGGTTTATACTTGCAGGCGTCAGGGTATTGAAGAGGTTGAAAAAACTCTTTCTAAGATCCTTAAGTTAGTTAAAGCACGAAGAAGGGTTGTGAAGTTGGGGGAAGGATGGGGAAGAGAGGCAAAGAAGAAATGGATTGAACATTTTAAGAATTTTGTTAAACGTTTTAAAAAAGTCGAGTTTTATGTGGTTTCTGAACATGGAACTACTAAAAAGAAGTCGAAAAATTTTGGAAAGGATCAAGCTGCAGCTATCCAAATTGCCTATCGTCCTGAAAATCTTGATTGTGATGGTTGAAGATTTATGGATAAGCCAAAGATTTTTGAGAAGAGCGTGATGGCTGAAGATTTAAAAATTAACTGTTTTACAGTGGTTTTTGAGAATGGAGTGTTTGTAGCGATATTTGGGGAAAAAGCGAAGATTGGGAGTCTTATTTTAGCTGTTCCGGTGACTATTGGCGGTGAAACGCAATCTATAGTCATTTCTGGTAGAGAAGATCTTTTGCCGAGGGCGTTTTCAGAAAAGGTTGCTCATGTTTTAAATAAGTTTGTTCTGTTATCATTAAGCGCTGATGTTGACGCTGAAGCTAATAAAAAAGAGATTTTTGAGTTACTAAATTCTGTGAGTGTCGAGGTAAAAAAGGAGACCTAAAAGTGGGCGCAAGAAAAAAGATGATTGTGGCTATTACGGGGGCCAGCGGTGTAAATTATGGTATAAAGTTCCTTGAAGTCCTTAAAAATTTAGGCTTAGAAACCCATCTTATACTCTCTAATGCTGGAAAAAAGATAATAACTATTGAAGGACATCTTAGTGTTTCTGAAGTTGAAAAGTTGGGTTCATACGTGTATCATGAGGACGATATAGGTTCTGCTTTGGCCAGCGGTTCTTTTATTGTTGATTCTATGGTAGTTGTTCCCTGTAGCATGGGAACCCTTTCTGCCATTGCACATGGTTTCGAGAACAACCTCATAACGAGGGCCGCCGGATGCGCATTAAAACAAGGAAAAAAACTAGTTATCGTACCCCGTGAAACTCCCTTAAGCATTATCCAACTAAAAAACATGCTAAAAGTTGCAAAAGCTGGGGCAATTATTCTTCCCGCAATGCCCGCATTTTACCCTCAACCAAAGACTATTAAGGATTTAGAGGATTTCATTTGTGGCAAAATTCTTGACGTTTTAGGTATAGATCACCAACTTTACAAAAGATGGGAAGGAGAAAATCAGAAGATTTGAAAGGGTGGGATACAATACGAAAAAACCACCTACTAATTATCATTTATTTTTTTATGTTGAGAGAGTTTTTGGAGATTTTAAGGATTAAACTCTATTAACATATAATGATGTATTAAGCTTATATAAAAATATTTAAATATATCGATATTAATTAATTCAAAATACTTCTTGAGTCATCTTATTTCCAAGAAATGTTTAATTTTGAGAAAAAATAACAATTTGGTGGCGAAAAATGACCCCAATAAAGACTGAAGAAACCAGTTTAGGAGTCGCGATGCTCGCCTGTTCTGGCGGATCAGCGACCGGTCTATTGACCATTATCAGCGCGTCCAGAGTTCAAAACGAACTGGGACTAGAAAAAGCTGGGATTCTATGTCTTTCAGGAATATCCGCCGGAATTCCAGGTTTCCTAAACGCAGTAAAGAAATACAAGGGTCTTCTTGTAATAGACGGCTGTTCCACCCAGTGCGCCTCAAAAACCCTAGAAAAGGCAGGAATAACGCCAAACAAGCAGATTATAATACCCAAAGACTGCGAAATAAGCACAAAAACCAAAATCATCAGTGAAAAAGAGATAAAAATAGTAATGGACAAAATTAAGAAAAAAGTAGAAGATATTCTAAACGGGGAATAAGAAGTGATAAGCCATTTCATGTTTGCTTCTACTTTTCCTTTTTTATTTCATTTTTTGTGCGAAAAAATGGAATCCTCCACTATAAGAGAAGATGAAACCGAATTAGTTCGAATAATAGCTAAAAAAGTTAAACTTTAAGTATATTAAAGATATATTACATTCTTTGGAGTTCTTCTCGATGTCCTCTTTAGAAAAACTTGTTGAAGAATGTAAAATAGAAGATGTTGAAAAATATAGAAATGAGCTTGTAGCGTTAGCTAAAAGTTTCCTCAAAAACAAAACCCTTAGAAAAGAGATACAGATTTTTAAAAGTTTAGCTGACCCTACCAGGTTAACGATTATTAGGCTTCTTAAATTACGGGAAATGTGTGTTTGTGAACTTACAATAGCCCTTAATCTTTCTCAACCTACAATTTCTTACCATCTTAATATGCTAGAAAATGTTGAGATTGTAACGGGAAAAAGCAGGGGGAAGTGGACGTTTTACGCCTTAACAGATAGGCTTGGAAAGAAGTTAGTGGAAAAGATAGACGAGTTAACTTCATATGTACTTTAAAACCGAATCTAACTGGAAAGATGCGAACATCTGCTATCAAAGGAATTCGAAGCAAAAAGAGAGTTCTAGGGAGCTTCCACTTAATATTAGACTAGCTTAAAACTTTCTTACGTTTAAATAAGAGATTTACTTTATCCATTTCAAAATTTTTGATTTCTATGGTCTTCTCGCATAATACTTCCGATTTTAAGTCGCTAATCCACGAAAAACCATAAAAAACCTGAAACCTAAATAGGTTTTACAATAGGTTTAATTGTGGAAAGAAAGGAGAAAAAAGAAACATTTGAATGAACGGGCATCAACTTTTAATGGTGAATAATTTTGAGGCCTTCAGATTCTTTTCGGGATTTTTTATTTTTATCGGAGGAAAATGGGCTTTTAAAGCATTTTTCTTCTCCCCTGTCCTCTGATTTTGAATGTGCTTACTTAATGCGATGTTATGATGGTAAAGAAACGCTTATTTTTGAAAATATTGAAGGTTATGAAGACTTAAAAATCGCGGCAGGAGTTTATAATACTCGTCAGAAAATAGCTTTAGGGTTGGGTGTTTCTGTTAAAGAACTCCCTTCCAAGATAACAAGCGCTATAAGCTGCCCTGGTCTGGAAATTGAAGAAGTGCCTTTTGAGGAAGCTCCTGTTCGTGAAATAATCGCTAAAGGTCCTAATATCACGCAAGAGTTGCCTGTTTTGCGCCATTATGAGCAAGAAACCCACCCTTATATGACAAGCAGTGTAGTGATCTGTAAAGACCCTAAAAACGGCAGGATTAACGCTTCATATCACAGAATAAAAGTGTTGAGCGATAAAAAAATAACATTAAGACTTGTAGAAGGAAGAACCCTCTACAATTTTCAAAAGATGTCTGAGGAGATGGATCAACCCCTAGAGGTGGCAGTTGTTATAGGGTTAGATCCCGCTGCAGCAATAGCTTGCGCCATAAGCGCTGGTAACGTAAGTGAATTTGGAATAGCTTCCGCCCTCTTAGGAAAACCTTACGAAATGACTCCAGGTTTCACGGTAGATCTACCAGTACCTGCTAATGCTGAAATAGTTCTTGAAGGAATAATTTACCCCCATGAAAGGGCGAAGGAAGGACCCTTTGTAGAGCTGGGAGGTGTAGACATCATAAGAGATCAGCCTGTAATGGATGTATCCTTGTTATCGATGAGAGAAAACCCTTTCTATCATGCATTACTTCCTGCTGGAAAAGAACACCAACTTTTACAAGGTATGCCATGTGAATGTACGATTTTTGAAGCTGCAAAAAAGCATGCCAAAATCGTTGGAGTGAACATGACCCCTGGTGGGGCTGGTTGGTTGGAAGTTGCAATAGCCATCGAAAAAAATCATCTATATATCCCGAAAGTAGTGGCAATGGCTGCAATTCACGCTCACTCAAGTTTAAAATCAGTGATAGTTGTTGATGAAGACGTGGATATATACGATTATGAAGAGCTTTATAAGGCTGTATTACAACGAGCAAATCCCTCAACAGACTTTCTCATAGTAGAGGGAATTCGGGGCTCATCCCTTGACCATAGTAATCTACGCGTAGAGGGAGAAAGGGTTGTTGAACTCCCCCCGAGCAAGGTGATAATCGATGCTACAATAAAAGGTCCAAAAGAACTTTTCCAAAAAGCTACGATACCCCTTACAGAAAACGTGAAAAAAATACTTAATATGGACAAGGAGAACAGTTTAAGCTAATA
>JBHLKN010000121.1:0-4157 GCA_048886645.1 Candidatus Hodarchaeota archaeon
ATGCAATTAAGTTTATCCATTATATTCTTACAAACCTTAATATTTCCAAATGTTCGATATTGTTTTTTAATCTTTAACAACTATAGTTTTTGTGGCACGATCCCCTACTCTTTGTTTTAAGTCTGAATCGGCGATAGATACTAACCCTATAAGATAGTATCCTGGAAGTCCATCTATTATCCTTAGAAGGTTTCGAACCACTGAAGCCCTCATCGTGCACTTTGATATTTTGCCACTCATTTCATCGATTTTCACTACACGTATGCCTACAGCCATTTTTCCTAACGTTTGTCCGTTATTTATACCCTCTAATAAAATCCAGTATAATAAACTAATAGGACCAATAAGACCAAAAAACGAGAAAATGCCAATATCATCAAAGGAAATGCTATAAATAATGGCAAAAATCAGAAAAATGAGAAAATAACCCGGGGAAAGCATCATAAAGAATACAAAGTAGATTTCAAAGAAACCATACCCCACCTCATTCCCAATTACTATAAGTGAAAGGAATATAACTAGGAAAGAAACGATTATACCATCAATTAATATGGCAGCGATTCTTCTACCTACCGATGCTAGTTCAACATCCGGAGGTAAATAACGCGCTGGAGTGACGACTTTCTCATATTCTACGCCCTTAGATGTAACATCTTCTGAGAAGATTCCTTCTAAAGAAGCCGCGCAGTAAGGGCAAAAAACAGCGTCTGCAGTCTCAATTTTCCGACCACAATAAGGGCAAAAAAATCCAGAACTCATCTTAAAA
Organism: Candidatus Hodarchaeota archaeon; assembly: GCA_048886645.1. Lineage (GTDB taxonomy): Archaea > Asgardarchaeota > Wukongarchaeia > Wukongarchaeales > Wukongarchaeaceae > Wukongarchaeum. The sequence continues at coordinate 767 of JBHLKN010000121.1, forward strand.
CCTCCCTTAATTTAGACTAAAATAGTTTCTCTCTCCAAGTAATGCTTCCCATTCCTCTCCAAAAGTCTCTTGTAAACGTTTTACTTAGCAATTTAATAATTTTGTCTATTTTGAACTGTTTTTATTTTTTAATAACTATAGTTTCTGCAAGAAGATCTCCTACTCTCTGGTTTAAGTCGGAATCAGCAATAGACAATAGTCCTACAATATAGTAAAATGGAAGCCCATCAATTATCCTAGAAAGGTTCCGAATCACCGAATCCCTTAACATGCACCTTGATATTGTTCTACTCGTTTTATCAATTTTCACTACACGTATGCCTACAAACATTTTTCCCAATGTTTGCCCATTATTTCCACCCTCCAATAAAATCCAATAGAAGAAACCAAAAATACCAACAAGAAAAAAATCCAAGTAAAATTTAAACAAGCCAATAATCAGAAGAAAGCCAAAAGAAATCGGATTAGTTAACCACGAGATCAAGTTTAAGAATCCAATAAAAGTAATCATATCGTCAGGTATATTCCAAAACGCTATATCCAAAAAAAATAACAGGAAAAAAAAGACTGTGAAATCAATAAATAAGGCAACGATTCTGCTTCCTAACGATGCTAGTTTAACACCTGAAGGTAAATAATGCGACGAAGAGGAACCTTCTTCATATTTTGAGCTTTTCATCCTAAAACCTCCCTTAATTTAGATAAAATGATTTCTCTCTTCAAGAAATGCTTCCCATTCCTCTCCAAAAGTATTTTGTAAGGATTATACCCATCAATTTAATATTTCTTTCTATTCTGAACTGTTATTTGCTAATATACTATCCCAGACCAGATCATCTAAAAAGTAATATAGTTGCTTAATAAAATTTTAAGCATATTAACTGGGAGAAGACTAAAAGCAAAAATTTTAAATTATCCTCCCCAAATCATTTTGAGGATTTGCGAGGGTAGCCTTTTTTTTCTGTTCTATTTTTTTTGTTAGGGTGGGTTTCTGTTTTGATTTTTTTGTTTTTCTCCGCGGAAACCTGTTTTTTGTTTTTTTATGATTTGTATAAATTGTGTTTTTTGGCTTTTCTTTTTTTATTTGTTTGAAAGCCTAGTATATTCACTTTTATCCCCCCCTCCCTAAAATTTATATATGGCATATAGTATATGTATGATCTAACTTTTATGGGGTAAAAATAATGCGAAGAACGGTAACAGAATCGGTGCATTTAACCTTTCAAGGCAAACTTTTAGAGGTAGCAGAAGAAGAAAGTGTTAAGATCGATGATCTTATGAGACGTTTTCAATCTGCAAAAAGAACTGCTTTCAAAAGGCTCGTAGAAGGTGGAAAAAAGAGTAAGGAGATAGAAAAAGAGCTTGTAGAGAAATTTGTTCTAAATGCGGTATATGCAAGGTCTGCTATTTCTGATGTGAAAGCAATAATAGACAGTCAAGAGGAACTATTACCTTACTATGTTGAAAATTATGAGGGAAAGATCAGAAAGAGCAATAACAAACTAAAAAAATGTTGTTCCGAGCTCAAACGTAAAGGCTTACTCTCAAGGATAAAGAAGTATGAGGCGAAGAGAGACCTCCTAAAACAGCATTTAGAAAATGGAACCATGCCTAAGGTGATATTTGGAGGGAGAAAGAACTTTGATCTTCTCATAAAAGGAGGGATAACGAGGGAAGAATGGAGAGAGCTGAGAACAAACCAAGTTTATAGTAAAGGCAACGCTAATGTAAAAGGTAATGATAACCTGAGAGTGACCTACAAAGAAAGTGAAAATCAGTTCTACTTATTGATAAATTATCCTTCCCAAGAGGTGGGAAAAGGGGGGAGAAAACAGAAGTATAAGCTTTTTGTTCCAGAACCTTTCAAGCCATACATTTTACCAAGCTTAGAGACTGAGAAAAAAATTGTTGGAAGAAAACGGAAAAAGATTGTTTTTGCTACTAAAAAACCGCACACAGTTAGGGTAGTTCGTAGGAAAGGGAAATATTATTTTTTTATAACGGTGGAGGTTTCTTGTCCAAGCGAAGATTTATCGAACGTTAAAGAAAAGGGTTTGTTGGGGTTAGATGTTAACACTAAGGGGATAGGGGCGGTAATAGTTCTTCCCAACGGTAACCTAAAAGCGCATAGATGGTTTTCGTGCCATGAACTTCTGTATGCGAGAAGGGAAAAACATTCCTACTTGATTGGAAACTTACTGGTTAAGGTTTTCAGATGGGCTAAAAAGTTTGGCGTGAACACGGTTGTTTCTGAGCGTTTGAATTGGTTCAAAAAAGATCATGATACCAACGCGAAGTATAACCGTGCCACCCACAATTTTTGTAAGGATAAAATGCTTAGAACTATTAAGAGTAGAGCAGTAAAAGAGAACTTTGTTCATATAGAAGTTCTCCCTGCCTATAGTTCTATAATTGGTGCTATAAAATATCAAAAAATGTACGGTTTGAGCACGCATGAAGCTGCTGCTTTTGTTATTGGGAGGAGGGGATTAGGATATAACAAGGAAAATGTTCCAAAAGAGTTTAAAAAGAGCTTAAAGCCAGAGGGGCGTCGCCGATGGAAGGATGATGCTGATCCTTTGGCAAGCATCTGCCGTCTTTGGGGCGGTCTATGGAAACAAGTTTCGAAGATAAAAAACAGTTTCTTCGAAACGACAAGGGAGATACCAATGAACTTTCGTGGCTTCTTTAGGCATCTCCTAATTAAGAGTAGTGGCGCTAACAGCGCGCTTCAGCTCGCTCTCTCCTACCTAAAGAAAAGGGGAGAGATGGAAGTAGAGGATATAACCGAACTGTTGTCAGGGTTCAGATCCTACCTTGATGACTTAGCCCGTTCGGTCCTCGAAAACGCTGAAGAACTACGTGGAAGTCGTAGCACTAGGCGCAAACAGCCTCTATGCGTCGTCGTAGACTTTATAAACAATGGAGGACTTTTTGCCTTCAAAAGCCTACGATCTTAAGAAAATACCCTCAAAGGATCAAAGTCTCTAAAATGGCTTGTAGAGGCTTCTGGAGGCGTTTTCCAGAGGCGGGGGTAGCCAAGCCAGGCCAATAGCTTACGAAGAATGAGATGGGTCAGAAGCTGGTTTGAGGCGCCAGACTCAAGATCTGGTCGCGTAGACGTTTCTTTTATAAGGGATAGCGGCGTAAGCGTTCGTGGGTTCGAATCCCATCCCCCGCACTATATTTGTATTAGACTACTAGTTTGACTTATTTTTTGCTTTTTATGGTTGGGATAAAACTTTTTTTAACACCGTTAATTTTATTAAGGTTGAATGTGTGTTTTTTAACACTGTTAAAAAAATATGGATTGAGAAATTGGAAAAAGCAAGAAAAAGAGTGGATTTTATGGCCGAAAAAAAGAGAAAGTTGGCGATAATAGTTCACAGCG
>JBHLKN010000122.1:0-1955 GCA_048886645.1 Candidatus Hodarchaeota archaeon
CATTTTCGCCTTTTTCATAATTTTGAACCGCATGTTTATATACTTCTAACGCTTCCCTCGGATCTTCAATTCCTTCTGCTTTTTTCCTAAATTGATGACCAGAGTCAATCCAACATGCTTTGCTCAGTTCTTCGTCCTTACCTTCTGATGCATATTCTGAAGCTTTTTCTAACTTCTCTTCTGCAGAATCTGGGTCTTCAATTTTTTTTGCTTCTGCTCTTAAATTCTTTGCAGATTCTATAAACTTATTATAAGCCTCTTTCATAACTTTTTCAGACTCTGATTGTTTACCAATTTCCTCATAGATTTCTGAAGCGTTTTCATATATCTTTAAGGCAGCATCAGGGTCTTCATTTGATTTTGCACTATCTCTAAGCAATTTTGCAGCTTTTGCTAAACAACTAATTCCATCTTTTGGTCTTTCGTTTTTATTATAACAATCAGCCGCTTTTTTATACATTTTAACAGCTGCAGTCGGATCTTCCTTTTCTAATTCTTTAGCATCTTTTTCTAATACCTTACACTCTTCAAACAAATCTCCCAACTCCAAATATGCTTTCAGGACTCGTAAGTTTGCCCGCATGGAGCTTAATAAGTGTTCTCAATTAATATTTATACTACATATTAAAAAAATATATCGAAGGTTTTGAAGACGATTTTTGCAGGGTTTCCGTGAAAGGCAAAAACGCCCCAATAAATAGGGTTTTGAAACCTTTAATAAACAGCTTTTTGATGAGCCTTTTTGATGAGACATGACGGTATCCTTATCCATTTACCTTAGGCCCTTTTGTCCGGTGTTTTATTGATGATTTGATGGTTTTAGGATCGGGTTGTTGTTTTTATCAACTGGGATGATCATTCTGATGAATCTGATGTTCCTTTTTTCCCTGAATGGTTCTGATATTGCTGCTTCGTTGACGAGAGTGATGAGTTGTTCTGCAGTAGGTAAACAACCGCTGGAAAGTTTAATGACGGTGTCACCTTCTTTTACCATATAAAAAGTTCCGAATATCAATGACTTAATTTTCTTGAGTTTTAGCTTGACTTCCTCGTCTTCATCGCTATCACCGCCTTCTTCTTCACCTTCTACCATTCTTTCCCCTTCGACCAACGTGAAGATTGTTGTTAGGAGTCTTGCTTTGTGCAGTGATAGGTTCTGCGCTATGAGAGGGGCTAGAGATGAAATTATTGCGGCGTATTTGCCTCCTATGCTTAGGGGGTCGTAAGCTATGAGGCCTTCTATGGACAAATTTGGGCGTTGCCGGGGAAGCGGGATCTGCACTTCGGTCACCATCGCTTTCTCAAAGAAGTTTTTAACTATTTGGAGCCTTCTTCTCGAATCGTCTTGCAGGCTGTTGAGGAATCTCATTATGTCGATTTTTGATGTCTGCATAAGTTCAAACACGTGTCTTAGATTAAGCTCAGCAATTTCCTCGAAATCGACTCTTTCCCCTCCTCCCCCCTCTGGGTTTATCCCTTCACATTTTGGATCGTAAATAATATAACCTTGGCATTTTTCTCCCATAAAGGATATTGAAACCATTACCGCGTTTTCAGGAGGTTTTAGCCCCATTTCACCAACCGTTTCCTGAAACACGAAAACGAAAGGGTAGAGTTGACAGGCGAGAGGTTTAGCTATCCCATGCAGCTCACACTTTTTGTCCTTAAGGAAAGTACACCCACGCTCTGAATCATTTATCGTTGTAAGGACAAGCGTTTCAGAAAGTTTTGAAAAGATCGAAGTGACACCGTTTACGAGCTCAGGGTCAACTGCGTACATCTTTTTCACGTCGTTTTCCGAAAGAGTAACCTCTAATCTGAACTCTCTACAACACTTACCACATTTAACGCATTCAAATAAGACCTCTTCTGTGGCAAAATCATACTCCTTTAATGTTTGTTTATAATAATCAGTTAGATTCATATTAGCCCCCCTTTTTCTCTTCAATCTCCTT
>JBHLKN010000122.1:2055-4152 GCA_048886645.1 Candidatus Hodarchaeota archaeon
TCTGATATTTTCTATCGAGGATATATTACTAGAAAACTTCATCACAAAAAGATTTTAAATGACAATACAAACAAACTTCAAGATCTGCTCGAGGAGGAGCTTCATCTCCTCTAAACCATTACCCCGATTAATTATCTCTTTTTTCTAATAATTTTTTCAGATTTTCTCCTTCTTCTTTCATATGCGTCTTAATAGCTTCGACTCTATTTTTGGCAAGTTTTGAAAATAACCAAGCAAATCTAAAAGAGAGTGTAGCAGTAAAAATGGTGCTTTCTTCTCTAGGTTCTAGAATATATGAACCTTTGGGACAGATAATCGACATCGGGAACAAATTCTTAAACTCAATCCTTTTATTTTCCTCTACTTTTGTGATCTTAAACTTGATTTTATGTAATTTACCATGGAGATATTCTTCATAATAGGAAGTGTCTCCTTCATCTAAACGACCTGTTATGTTTATCCATCTAATATGATCAGGATGCCATTCTCTATAATGCTGATCAAGGTTTTTCAGCCATTCGAAAATTGTATCAGGTGTTGTTTTAATCTCTACCGAATGTTTTAGAGTTACCACCCTTTACCACCTCCAACACTTAACCCCCATAACTCGAGATAATATACATCACATCCCTTATAAGACTTGATAAATCATTAAACTTATCCACAGCAGAAAAAAAGCTCAAGATCTGCTTGAGGAAGAGGGTTTCTTCTAATTTTTTAACTGTTAATCTGGGATAATCTTCCCTTAGTTTCTATCTTGGCCATTATTTGTTCAATTTGTTCTTGGATTATTAAGAGGTTTTTATTAATGATATCATAAACTAATAATGTTAAGTTCTTATGTTCCTCTAACCGCTCCATCATTGCTTCTTGCTGATTTTTACGGATCTCTAAACCTGAAATCACCTCTTCTAAAGCTTTTTGAACATCTTTTTTAAACTCAGCCGAGATAAACTCTCTACCTTCAAATCCCTTCAAAAGTCGTTTTAAAACACCTATCTCAACGTTTATTTTCCAACCAGAAATTTTCCCTTCCTCATATAGTTCGATTATTATATCCTCAAGGGTTTTCAGATCGCAGCCAATCTCATTGACGACTCGCGCGAGCGGTATATTCCCATTTATAACATTAGATAGATCGGAAACTTGTTCAATAAAGGACGGTTTTCTTTCTAAAGCAGCTAATGGCTTATGAATCTTTTCTGCTAGAAGTGTGAAAGCTTCTCCTACGTTTTCCCCTGTTTTTGCGCTTGTAAATAGGAGGGGCAAGTTTATTTCTTTTGCAAACGCTTTAACCTCTTTTATACTTATCTCAGTTTCCAAATCCGATTTGTTTCCGCAAATTATAAAAGGTATTTTTCCGCAAGCATTTAAGATCTCGTCTCGCCACTCTTTTAAGGGCTTAAGGGTTTCCGACCTTGTCATATCAAAGACTAGTATAACGCCTTGAGTCCCCTTATAGAACTGTTTCCTAACGCGCTTAAGGTCACTTAAACCTGCAATATCCCATATTATGAGCTTTACGATCTCATCATCAACATCTACTATTTTTGACAATATTCCAAATCCAAAAGTAGGTTTATATGATTCTGAAAAGATCCCATTACAAAATCTTTCTACTATGGCAGTTTTTCCCACCCCAACCTCTCCTACGCATATACACTTATACATAGACCGCCGAAGGCGACTAACTGACGCCAACCTCTTTTCTCCAAGCAAAGCCTCCATAAGACAACCAACAATATTCAACAATTTTAACCTGAAGAATTTTAACTATAGTTTATAACCTTTCAATTTTTGGAAAATATAGTTTAAAAATATTATTACTACACATAATATCTCTAGTAATATCTCTAGAAAATATATAGAGAATATAATTCTTCATACACTGTTATAAAGAAATTCTGAGAAACCACAAAAAAGAGAATATTATTTCTTTAAAAAGTAAAAAAGATAACAAGCGAAAAATCCTGAACAAAAAGATAACCAGATCTTTCCTACAGAAGTTATTATCGGAAGACTTCATCACAAGAAGACTTCAAATGACAATACACACAGACTTCAAGATCTGCTTGAGGAGGAACTTCCTTTTTTCAT
>JBHLKN010000123.1:0-4082 GCA_048886645.1 Candidatus Hodarchaeota archaeon
AAGGAGATAGCGGAGTTTTACGATGAATTTTTAGAAGGACTGCTTGGGGTGGAAAAGCCCTTATTGGCACCTTACACTACAAGACATGCTTATTTTCTTTACACTCTTCTCTTTAAAAATCATGATAGAAACAAGGTAGCTGCTTTCTTGGATAATAAGGGTGTGCAAACGCGGGTATGTTTTCCCCCCATCCACATTCAGCCATATTACAGGGAAAGATTTGGATACAAACCTGAGGATTACCCAAAATCCTACAAAGCTTACACCCAGATACTAAACATTCCAACTCATCCAAAACTAACCATAGAAGAACAGAAATACATAATGGAAAACATCAATGCAGCTATAACAAAAATCTAAGAGTTAAGAAATTGGTTGAGAATCGACGGATTCTTGGCTTTTTCGTATGTAACTTAATGAAAGATATATTATTAGAATGAAACAGATTATGAACACTCTTCCATCAGTACCGCCTATAAATTCATATGTAATGCTATAGTCTAACAGGTCGGAAAGTTTGAAATGATCAAAACTTGTCCTCTTGAGATTGGTAAAAAATCCAAGATAGTTATAAGTGAACAAGTTCGGTAGGATGATAGCGGAAATAGTGAGGGAAATGTTTTCAGACGAAAGTCTGACTTTGCCTTCCTTAAGCAATATGTTTGGGAATGCAAGGGCTAAATAAGGAATGGCGTAAAAGAAGTATTGAGTTAGGAAAGATTTGTTTGTGAAAGCTATTAGGGAAATCTCCATGAATAGAAGCATAACAAAGTCGTAGTTGGATATACTCTCCTTTTTTAGAGCATAAACACAAATCAAAGCAAAAAAAGTTAAAGGAAATAGAAAAAGAAACTCGGAGGGAATGTGGTAATAAGGATGATAGTATGATTTTGGGCCGTGGGTCTTTCGTGTTAGGAAGTAGATAAGAGAAGAATCAATAAATTTTTCCGCATCAATGAATAGAAACGGACTCGCTATAACGAGACAAATAACTGAAAAGATCGCAAGATAGTTGAAAATCATCCTTTGATTTCTTTCTTTTTTCCAGAGAAAGATGAGAATTATCGGTAAGGGGAGGGCTGCAATATACTTGAAAAGAGTACCTATGCTTAGAAATAGTGCGGAAGCTCTGATTTTTATCCTTGTAGCCATCCAAACAGCTATTAAAACAAAGAAAGCAGGAATAACATCATATTTTCCAACCACGCTACAAAGTATAAGAGGAAATAGGTTTATGGCGTAGAAACAACTAGCAAAATATGCAGCTTTCAGAGAGAACATATCTTTTGCAGCAAGGAAAATTACAACAACCATCATCAAATTAATGATTATTAAAAGAGCTTTCGTATATTCTTCATCATAAGAACTTGGATTTTCTAAGTTGAAAAGATTATCCGCAATAAAACGGGAAAATAAAAGCCATAGTGCAAGAAAATAGGTCCAAAAAGGTTTAGGATCTGATCTTAATTCTTCATCCTTGTAAGAGATCTTTCCGTCTAAAGCCGCGTTAGATCTTTCCACAAAACGGGTTAAATCGATATCTGATCTATCAGATAGAATGTAAAATAAAATATGCAATAAAAATGTAATTATTAATAAAATTGTAAGAAACTTGATTTCATAGGAAGTAAGCTTAAGTTTATGGTTATCAAGCTTTTCTTTCAATTTGTTTATCTCCAAATCAACGATCCATTTTATGCTAGGAATGTTGCTAGGGAGGCAGTTGCATCAAATAAGATTCTTAGAATGTGTTCTATTAAAGCGATTATTATCCCTGCTTGGAAGGTAATATCCCCTGCCATAAGGATTATGGCTACCACGGCTTCATAGGAACCAAAAGACCCAGGTAAAATAGGGAAAATAAAAGTAAGTATCCCCACAAAAGCTGCCGTATATGCCACTATTATAGGGATGTTATATCCTAGCGATCGTGAGATTATGTAGATTGAAGTACCGTCAAGAAGCCACACAGGGAAAGATAAAAGGGCGGTCTTAACTAGTGAAGGAGTGTCAGAAGTAAACAATTTAAAACTTTTATCCACCTCCAAAGCGCCCTTATGAAGCCCATCCTCATACTTTTTAGCAAAGCGGGATATCACGCCGAAAACTATGTTTAGGATCTTCTCTCTATAAGCAATAAACAATACTAAGGATATTGAAAGCGTTACAGTTACAAAAGCCGCGAAAAAGAACAGATTTTTAATGTCGCCTGTAGCATTAGATTTCCCTAACCCAAAAGCAAGGAAAAACGAAGCGATTAATAGGAGGAGGAGGGTGGGTAAATCAAAAGTTTTCTCTACGATTATAGAGGTTAGTCCTTTAGGATAACTTATCTTAGCTCTTCGTTTTGACTCGTATATCCTGTAAAGGTCGCCCATTCTAGCGGGTAACACTTCGAGGAGGAGCCATGATCTTAAAAGTATAATGAAAAGAGAGGAAGTTTTTAGAGGAAAATCATCATCGTTCAAGGGTTTTAATATAACAAACCACCTTACGGTCCTAAAAAGAAACAGGGTGGAGTGGAGAACTATAAAAGCTAAAAGCCACCAAAGAGAGATGGAGCGGAGGGAATCCATAATCTCTGTAGCCCCAACATAATAGATTATAACCCCTAAAACGATTGTTAAAACTAGTAAGCTTATACTTTGATGTTTTGAAGGCTTCTTTATAGTCATATTTTTTTCCTCAAAATATGCAGTATTTTGTTTAGGTATGTGAAGTAGTAAATTGCCTTATTTTTTGAACCACCAAATTTACGCCAATTATAAACAAAAGGTACTTCTTTTATACGAAACCCCATTCTTTCCGCTTTGTATAACAGTTCTATATCGTACTCACCACCCCTAGAGCATACCTCTATCTTATCTATCACTGTTTTTTTGATAGCTTTAAAACCTCCTGTGTTATCTCTAACTTTATTCCTTAAAAGGAGGTTTACCGCCAAGTTTATAGTGTAGCTGGCGAACACATGAAGGGGTGGCGCGAGCATTCCACCTCCCTTAATATGACGTGAAGCCACCACAACATCATAATTATCAATATTCTCTAAAAGTTTTGGTATTAATGATGGTGGATGAGCAAAATCTGCATCCATTGTAACAATAATAGGTTTATTCGCTTCACGCATACCTCTAACTGTCGCACTACCCACCCCCAAAGGCTTCTCTCTTAAAATAACACGAATATTACTATACTTTTCGTTCAAATTTTCTAAAAGGTCTGCCGTACCATCAGGAGAATTATCATCAACCACCACGATCTCCCCATCATACCCTCCCCTCAAAAAAATCCGCTCTAAAACAGGGATCATCTTCATCATATTCTCTCTCTCATTATAGGTAGGAATAACTACAGAAACACCTAAAACACCACCCCTACTACCATCACTATCTTTGTCACTATCACCTCCGTTATTAATAGTAGGGGAAAAGTCAAATGACAACCAAAAGCAACTCCAAAGATCAAAAGTTGTAATCATGAGGGTTAAACGTTTTAACAGAAAAATATTTTATTTAATAATATCCCCCTCTTTTAAGCCTAACGTTAAAAATCAACTTAACTGTGATCAAAATAAAATTACAAAACAGCTAGAAGGTTGTTTTTATGGGTCTAACAGCTTATCTTGGTAAGAAGATAAACATGTTAAAAAAAATGCCAAGAGAGAAGCTGTTTATTTATTTGACATTTTTCGGCATTATCCTGCGGTTTCTTTTACCTTACGTTTTCGCCTTTGCAGATTTTAATCAAACGGATCCAAAAAACTGGGAGATTGCAGGCGAATTAGTGCTAGACGGTGAAAACCCGTATGTAATCAGCGAAAAAGAAAGAACTCACATGAAATATCTTATGCCTGCTCTTGTTTATCTGTTCTCAGCAGTTTTAGTTCTTATTGAAAGGGGGACAGGGTTTCCTTTCATGTTCAGCTTTTTCACAATATTATTAGTGAGCGATATACTTACCCTTTTAACACTTAAACGCTTATTACAGTTATATGAAAAAAACATTTTTCTTGCCCATGCTTACTTTCTAAACCCTTTAACCCTCCTCGCGTTTTGGTATTTACAAGTTGACTTAATAGTAGC
>JBHLKN010000124.1:0-4011 GCA_048886645.1 Candidatus Hodarchaeota archaeon
GAATCTTTTACCGAGCCACGTTTCCACTGAAAAACCGTAAAAGTATTAGGATCAGGAACTAAAAGCATATCAGACTCCTCAATCGGCGTAAAACCTAGAATCGAAGAGCCATCAAAACCAACACCATTATCCAACGCGTCTTCAAGATGTCTAGCAGTTATAGCTGTAGCTTTTATTACACCACGCAGATCTGTAAATTGGAGCCGTATAAATTTTACATCCTCTTCTTCCGCCGTTTTAACCACTTCAGCTTTACTTTCTTCACTATAAGCATTCTTAATGCTGTCCACCAAAAAAAATCACATCCTGAAAAAATTTTCAAAAAAATATTGAATTTTTTATAAAAACTCTTTCTATTTTTAGTTTTTCAAGAAATGATATTTTAAGGTATTCATAATATCTGAAAGAGCCAAAATTCTGCGAAAAAAACTAAGTTAAATTATTGGAATTTTCGCAAGAATTTTCAATTTTAAACCACGATTAGCGGGGGATCCACTTCGATACTCTGCTTTTATATTCTAAATATTCTTCACCAAATATCTTTTCAAGATCCTTCTCTTCATAGTTAGTCATTTGATCAAAAAGAATGACGATTAAAATCCATGGAATAACAGAAATAACAGAGAATGTTACAAGGATAAATGCAAGGAATATTAAAAAAATCCCAAGGTACATGGGATTCCGAACATGAGCAAAAATTCCAGTTGTTATAAGAGTTGAAGTCTCGTGTCTTTCACCATGTAAGAACATACCAAATAAAGCCTTATGCGCCAATCCTATTAGAATGAAACCCAATATAAACACGATAATGAACAACCCTATACGAATACCTAAATGGATAGAGCTCGCAGATTCAGTTGAGAATTTTAAAATAAAAGAATCAAAAAACCATACCAGAAAAAACGCTAAAATAACGATAATTTGTAGTAAATGCGCATGAGGATGCTCTTTACCCATAACATTTTTTTGATCCATTTTCAATTATTCTACCCCTTTTTAAAACGTTGCAAACTCCCGTTTAATAACACTTTAATTGAAGTCATTTTTGTTTTATAATTCTGATTAATCATTAGAATTAGGGGAACTATTGCTTCAATCAGCCTTGCTGACATTAAAGGTCCTACATCCAAAGATCTTAATCCGGGGATTTTTTGCGATAGTTCCATGATCTCTTTTTTAGCTTCTTCGTAATCACTGCAGATAAAGTTAGCACAGTCTAAAGTATGGTCTAATTTTTGTAGGAGTATTGCGCTTATTGTTTTAAAAGCGCAAACAACAGGGATGGGGTCAAGGATTTTTTGTGCTTGTTCTGCAGAGGAACCAGTAGAAACAGGTTGTGTTGTGAAAACATGTTTTTCAATAACTTTTATGGGATTGCATACATCGACAACTATCTTTTCTTCACTCAACTTATTTTTAATAGATTGAAGAGTCGCCTCTTGGTACTCGAAAGGAACCGAGATAACCACAATATCTCCTTTTTCTGCTGCCACAGGATTCTCATAGCCTTTAAACATGGTTTCTCCTAGCATGTGATTCAATTTTTCTGCACAAACTTTAGCTTTTGCACCCTGCCTACTCCCTATAATAACCCCTACATCTGCAAGACCTAAACGTAAAGCTAAACCAGTACCTTCAGGACCAGTACCGCCAATTATGGAAACTATACGATCCAATAGACCACATCCTTCAAAAACCGATTAGAAAAGAATACTCAAAAACTATTCAATAAAAAGATTTTAAAGTCTTAAAATTTCCGAAGCACAAAGCTTTAAGGCCACAATCCGAGGATCTGTATGGCTTCTGCAACCTTGCTAACACCCAATACCATGGCAGCAGTTTTCATATCGATTTCATACTTTTTCCCTGTATCAAAAACATCGTCAAAAGCTTTCACCATCTTACGCCGAAGCGTGTTGTTAACCTCTTCCTCTGTCCAGTGTTCTCTGCCAAGATTTTGCACCCATTCAAAATAAGATACCGTTACACCTCCAGCGTTCGCCAAGATGTCAGGAATAACTAGGATACCCTTTTCATAGAGTATTTTGTTTGCTTCGGGCGTGGTCGGTCCGTTTGCCCCTTCTGCGAGTATTTTTGCCTTTATGTTAGGAGCATTTTTCTCAGTTATCTGGTCCTCAAGAGCTGCAGGAACCAAGATATCGCACTCCAATTCGAGGAGTTCTTCGTTGGTGATATCTTTACAACCTTCAAGCCCTATAACAGATCCAGTCTTCTCCTTATGTTCCAAAGCCTTTAGGGGGTTTAACCCGTCTGCTTTATATATTCCGCCCTTAGAATCACTAACACCAACTATTTTGCACCCTTCTTCATGTAAAAATTTAGCAGCTTGCATTCCAACGTTTCCAAATCCTTGAACTGCTACTTTCATGCCTTTTAGAACCATATTTAAGTCCTTAACAGCTTCTATCACGACATACATGAGGCCTCGGGAAGTTGCTTCAAATCTGCCTTCAGATCCTCCAAGGCTCAAAGGTTTACCGGTAACAACTGGTAGTACAGAATACCCTGTAATTTGGCTATATGTATCCAAAATCCATGCCATAACTTGAGGATTAGTGTAAACATCAGGAGCAGGCACGTCTCTGTAAGGCCCTATCAAATCCAAAATCATTGTAATATATCGTCTCGTCATGCGCTCTAATTCGCCCATTGATAATTTTTTAACGTCACAAGCAACACCGCCTTTAGCACCGCCAAAAGGTATATCTACAACAGCACACTTCCACGTCATCCACATAGCTAACGCTGTAACTTCACCTACATTCACACAAGTATGATATCTAATCCCGCCTTTATACGGACCTCTAGCATCGCTATGCTGCACACGAAAACCTTCGAAAACCTTAACACTCCCATCATCCATACGTACAGGCACCGATACAATAAGCGCCCTTTTGGGATGCTTAAGTGATTCATGTATGCCTGGGTCAAGATCTATTATTTCCGCGGCAATTCTAAGCTCTTCTATAGCAATTTCATAAGGATGAAGTTTTTCTTCCACCATCCAAAAACCTCCACAGTAGATAAAAATCCATTTTATCTGTATTTATAGGGTAGAAACTTTAAACTTTATGTAAATATTCTCTAATTTTCTCTCTTATGCTTAAAATTAAATTGAAAAAATCTTTTTTGCATTAAGATAGGCTAAATTAGTTATATCTTTCTCACTAACCTTTTCCAGTTTGAGTTTTAGTATTGTTTTTGGAAGCGAAAATATGTCCGATAAACCGCTACCTAGATCTGAATTTAAAACGAATTTTTCGCTTCCAAACTTTCTAACAATGTTTAAAACATCTTCTGGTGCAAGTTTTCCAGGCTGTACTGATAAGCCCATCCAAACTCCCTCTCGATTGGCAATTGGCACGGTTTCCTCATTAAGATGATCAACTATTACCCTCTCCAAAGAGAGAGCAGAATCCTTGACCACCAATAAAATTTTTTCAAGGATCTGTTTTTTGTTTTTTCTGGGGGTATGTATTATTATTGGTTTGTCAAACTTTTCTGCAACCTTTATCTGACTTTTCAGAATTTCTATCTCTTCTAAAGTCGCTAAATCAAGCCCAGTTTCACCGATAGCAACAACTCTCTCATGCTCAATATATTGTTCAAGAACGTTTATCGTTTCTTTTGCTCTGGTTTTTGGGATTCCTTGAGGATGAATTCCTAAAGCTATGTGAAGTTTTATTCCAAATTTTTCTACCCTTTTAGGTTCATAAGTTAACAACCGATGCCAATGATCATAAAGCGCTTCTGGAACACTTATTCTCGGTAAAAAATCGTGGGCACATGTAATTATGTTGGTAACACTGCTCAAAGCAATAGCTTCAAAATCACTCATACTGTGTGTGTCGACATGAGCATGTGTATCGACTATGTGCAAGTTTCCACAATCCTGCAGAATAAATAAGGAAAACTGTTCTTTGCCCTATAAAAATTGTTTTATGTCGTTTTATGAAAAACTATGAAAATTTGAGATTTTTGCTCAAAAAC
>JBHLKN010000125.1:0-4007 GCA_048886645.1 Candidatus Hodarchaeota archaeon
GTTTCACGACGAATCTTTTTGATTGGAGAAAAATCTCAAAAGTTAATTTAAATTTAGAGATATTGTAAAAAAAAGTTGGGCTAAAAAAGCCCTATTTTTTAATGATTACTATTAGTAGAGCCAGAAAAGCTAATCCAAGAGCAGCTATAGGTATTGCATTATCCGATAAACTATCTAGAATTCCTTTTTCTCCTTTTGTAATCGTGGTTTTTTCAACTAAACCCAAGGATTCATTGTACGTTTTTGTAATGATGGCTTTTTGAAGAAGTCCAGTGCTTTTATCCCACTCAAATTCCATATCCTGATCATAATCCGCGTAATAAAAAAAGTCAGTGCCGTTAACATGTAAGTGGTCTCGATCGTCTGTAGTTACGATCTTGACATTGTCACCATCTGTTGTCATATTAAAATCGGTGAAATAATCTGATTCTTGTGCCGTGTTTATAGCCTCTTCTGCAGCCGTCCAATTTAAACCACCATCAACTATTTGAGTCGGCGGATCTGTTGGAACATAGTCAATGGGGACAAAGAACATTAAAATGCTAAGACCAGTCCTAACTTCTAAAGTCAAACTATCCTCATCAAACGGGTAAATCCCTGACACCCAAACCTTCATCTCTACATACAGAACATTGTCACTCTTTATCTTCAAAATCCATGTGAGATCTGTTATGTTATCTTCACCAGGCGATCCATTATAGAGCCAATCCTCAACCCTTAAGATATCAAAATTGTAAATATATTCGTCTTCCGCAGAAGCAGTTCCCTGAAGCTCGTCCTTAACCGTATAAGTTAATTCATCCCCTGTTTCAACGCCCCAGATGTTGTTGGTTTCACCTTGAGTATTGACTACTGATGTGCTAAATATTCCTATTACAAATGTCATAACAAGCAGGAGGGATAGAAGGTTTTTTCTTTTCATATTAGATCCTCCTACCCTATAGGTTTAATCTTTTTTAAAATAGTTTTTGACTTAATTTTGAATTTTATCTGATTTTTTTCGATTTTTGCCCTGTTTAAGCATGAATTTATACTTTGAAATTTTTTATTCTTAGATCGATATTTGAAAAAAAGATAACCAGAAGGTTGTTCTATTTCTTTTCTTCTTTCTTTGTTTTTTCTTGTTTTTTCTTGTCTAATATTATGTTCTGCATGAATTTCGTTGAGGTAAAAGCGCTTTCAACTTCGCCCACAGTTAGATCCTGTAGTTCTGAAACCGTTTCTACTTCTTCTTTCATTAAGCCTTGTTCGGTAGCATATTCTAAAGAACTTAACTTTTGCCTTTCTGACCTTGTTTCTGTCCGCTGTAAATAGAAGTGACTGATCATGTGGAAAACTCTGCCATAACCGTAAGGAAAGGTTATTGCTACGGGGGCTTCTCCGTATTTTTTTTCAAGTTCTTTGCTTGTTATTAGTACTTTGACCTTATTTTTGTCAAGGATTTGGATGGGATAGCTTTGACCTTCAAGCCACCAAACTGGCTCAGATTTTTCAGTTAGTAATCCTTGAACAAAAACATTGTCTGGGTCAAGTATTTCGATTCGGACAACGTCATCTGGTGTCGGATTTCCCGTGTATTTGGCGATGCCTGGAAATGCTTCTTCTAGGATAAACTTGAGCGCCCAGTCTGTAGTGATCAAATATCCACCATTTTTAACAAATTTACGGATAAGTTCCACACCTTCTGGCATGATTTCGCTTCCCGGACAGTTTATGAAAAGAATCTGGTCTGATCTAATTTGAAGGTCTTCAACGTCAATTGGGTCTATCACTGTGAAAGGGATTTCAGTAAGGGCGAAAACTGTTTCTGCATGATCATAGCTTCCTCTTACGATTACTATATCTGATTCGCTGACACTTCGTAAAATTTCATAATCTTCTGGGGCTTCTTTTTTCATTTTTGCGAAGAGGAGTTTTGATGCTGCAGAATATGCTTTTTTCATCTGCTCTGGAGTTTCTTTTCCCGTCTGCTCAACAGCTTGGAACTCTCCTTCAATGATAGAAGGAGGTTTTTTTTCTTGTTTTTTATTCTGAGAAACTTTTTCTGGATCGGGATTGTTCATATTTTTTCCCTCTCTTAATTAGTTTGCGAAATATATATTAAGTTTGATATTTATGCATGACTACCGTTTAGCTTGTTTAATTATTATTAATTATTTAATTTAATTGGGTGAAGGTTCCTTGGACATGTGGAAATATTATGAGATTTGCCTTAAGAGACACTTTTTATGTAATCCGTTTAACAAAGAGAAGTTCGAAAAACTATGCAAACTTCTCAGGCTAAAAAGAGGAGCACGTGTCCTAGACATAGGGTGTGGGAAAGGCGAATTCCTAATAAGGCTAGCAGAACTATATGATATATCAGGCGTGGGCGTCGATTTATCTCCCTATTTTGTCAAGGATTTTCTAGAGAAATATCAAAAACTTATACCGAAATCTGATATTAAGATCTTAGAAATGGATGGTGCAGATTATAAACCTGAATCCCCTGAGTCCTTCGATTTAACAATGTGTATAGGAGCAAGCTGGATATATAATGGCTATCGTGGAACAATACAAGCCCTAAAAAAGATGACAAAACCAGGGGGATTGATACTAGTAGGGCAACCTTTTTGGTTGAAAGAGCCGAGTGAAGAGCATTTAAAGGCTGAGGAATTAAAGAGGGAAGAGATCGGCTCTCATCAAGATACTGTAAAAGTAGGGGAAGAAGAAGGATTAACCTGCCTTTACACCATGGTAGGTAACCATGACGATTGGGATCATTATGAGACACTCCAGTGGTGGGCAGTAGAAGATTATATAAGGGCCAATCCTGATGATGAGGATATTCCAGAACTTTTAGAACTAAAAAGACGAGAAAAGGAAATCTATCTTAAATGGGGCAGAGAGACCATAGGGTGGGCTATGTACGTTTTCAGGAAACCATAGATCCCTTCATCCTTATATTAGTGGGTTTTCTATTTTTTTTGCTTCTTTAACCAGTTCTGAGGGCCATTCCCCAAAAATTTTAGCTGCTAATTGAAGATGTTCTGTTTCCATAGGGTTTTTTCCACAATGTTGATACACAAAGGCATCTAGCCATAAGGGGTCATCACAATAATAGATAAGACCTTTGTTCTCTGGTACATCATATCTATACCCAAAAACTGTTTTATATTTCCCTGTTTTCCCGTCAGTGAAAAGGGTGAGAGAGTTTATGCCTTCCACTATGCCTACAACGTTGAAAATTGACCGATAAATCTTGTTAATGTCTGCAATGTTTTGACTTAAGTCTTTGTTTTCCTTGCCATGGTAAGTATCTCTCGAGTCATAACCTACATGTTCAGGGATCAAGCCAAACATGTTTTTTGTACACATTGTGAAAAAAACTTTGAACTTAGCCGAGCTTATAAAGGTGCCTTTTCTCAATTCATACAACTTCTCAGGTAGAAAATCATATAACTCGTTTCTCAACACTGGAGGGTATTTCTTTTCTACAAGTTCTTTCACGCTTTCCTTGTCTACGGTTCTTTCGGCTAGTACTTCTTCGGTAATGTTGATATATTCTATTCCTAGTTCGTCAATCACGTTCTTAGTCCTAGTTTCCTTTAGGAAGTCTTCTTCAGTTTTTCTTACAAGCTTTAATTGATCTTCGGAAAATCTTGGACAAGGGGGTTTAATAAGGTCGAGCAAAGCCATCATATTTCTTGCAGAATACGACTCAACAAGGACAACCTTTCCTTTGTTATGAAGAAACCTCAACATCCATTCTAGGATTTTCGGATCTGTGAAATGACCATAATCCCCACATATCCAGTTCGGTTTCACTATGAAAGGCTCCCTCAATTGCAATGAACCCATAAAATCAAAGAACTTTTTTTGAGTATGAACAAGGTCTAGAATAAGCCTTCTTCCTTCAAATTCAAACTCTTTACGCATCCCAACACATCTCTTTTATATTTTCAGATGTTTTGAGCTTAAATTAAATAGAATAAATGAAATTGAAAATAAGTTTAACACGAGTTTGG
>JBHLKN010000126.1:0-3891 GCA_048886645.1 Candidatus Hodarchaeota archaeon
TGTGGATGAGGGCAAAAAAGGGATAAATTGTGAGTTGTTCTCCATAATAGGTTTCTTTTATGTCGAAAGATCCTGTTTTAAGGTCTGGGATATAAGTCTCCACTACGTACATATCTATTATGAGGATGCATAGAATCAAGCCTATGCCTAAAATGGTTGAAATTGGCGGAAGTTTCTTAAAAGCTTTAAAATATTTTAAGAATGGATGAGCAAAAATCTGCCTATTTTCATCCGTTTTTTCTTTTTCTTCGCTTCGTTTTTGGTTGTTTTTTCTGGTTTCTTTCGTTTTTTTTACGAGTTTTACTGTTAGGAGTAAAATTATTAGAAGGATGGTTATTATTGCGAGGAGTGAGATTAGCCAGTCGTATTTTTCAAGGAACTGTTCCCTAAATAGGGATTTGACTCTTGGGATGAGGTAGGTGTCAAAATAGGAGTATTCTGGGGTGTAGAATCCGTAAACTTCTCGGTTTCTTAAAAACCATGCAAGAGGAAAGATTAAGGGTAAAGATAACGCTGTTGGGATTGTTACTGTTTTCTTGATCTTTTCCTTTAGTTTGTCGATTTTCCTCACGCTTATTTTTTTTATATATAGAGCCGAAAGGCAAAATAGGATCGTGTAGGTAATCCATACGATGAGTTCTGAGTAGTTTGATTCTCGGAAGAAAACAAGGCGAGCTGCAAAGATCAGGGAGGAGGCGGTAAAAGCTAGTCCTACCCTTAAAATGGTGGAAGAGAAAAGCGTAAGGCAGAGGATTATGATGAAGGGGGCGAGGAGGAGTCCTGTAATCTTTGTAAGAGTGAGAAGGGCAAGAGAAATTCCTGAAAGTGCTGCATAAGAAGTGTTAAGGTAACGAATAGCGCGGAAAAGAAAAAGGAAGCTCGACCACAAAAAAAAGGTAAGGGGAATCTCGGGGTAAGTCGAGAATTCAAAAACCATAAGGGCTGTTAAAGGCAAAGTTACTGCTACTACAGGGGCAATCTCCGCTATAAGATCCTCTTTTTCGCTTGTAAATTCTTTGCAAAGTTCTTTTGTGACAAAATAGATGCCTGCAAGGAAAAACACCCAAACAAGTTTTACCGCAACCCAGCCGTGAAAAAGAATTATCCAAGCAAAAAGAAGACTTGTAGCAGGAAACATCCCCATAGGCTCCCCAATAAAATAAGGATTGTCCTCTGGAATCTTTCCTTCTTCAGCAAAAATTTTACCATCATTAAGATAAAATCTTAAGGAATCCCACTCATCAACAGGCTTTAATAAACTTGCAACAATCAGAAGGGAAAAATACAAGAGAATTATGCTGTTTTTCACCGTAAAAACCTCCCTCTCCCATAATAATTTTTTTAAGCCTTTACGAAACCTTTCAAACTCCTCAACAACTAACCCCTTCCTATACCTATAAAGAACTAAAAAGAGGGAAACCATCAATAAAACGTAGAAAAAAGGGAAAAATTTCAACCCAGAATCAGTATAAATACCCAACAATAACATGGGAAAAACCATGGTAGCCATCCCCACAAGAAAAGAAACCAAAAAAATAACTCCCAAATCCTCCTCCTCCCCTTCTGAACTTCCCGCTATTTTAGGTTTTAAAACCAGCCATATTAAACGTCCATTAAAAAGAAGAAGAGCCAAGGATAAAAGACCAAGAAAAAGAGACACTAACCCAGCAGCAAAAGCTATAATCAACAAATTATTCGTACACCTCTCATCCTAACTCTTCCTTCAAAGAGTCTAATAAAATTTTACTTGCCTTTCTTTAACCTTTAAAGACTTGCCTGTTTTTTGATTTTTAACGCTTTTCAAATGAAGAATGAATTCAGGAAGGAAAAGGGTGTTATGTTAAGAGTATGATATTGTTTTGCTCGGGTTTAATTATAAGCGAAGCAAGACCGCAAACAACAAGACTAAAAGAATGATAATGAACAGAGTAGTTCTTACAATAAATTTCCTTGCAACGGTTTTCTCATAATATTTTCTTGGCCCAATACCCAATATGATTACAGCAGATAGACCTCCAGCCATCAAACCAAGAACGTTTTCAAGGGTTAGAATAAAGGCGTCTAAAGCGTCTTGAGGGTAGAGAGCGAATGAAATTCCAACCACAACTGCTGGTGGAAGAAGAGCGGCAGCTATCGCCACCCCAGCTATAACTTCGGATATACCTTTTGATAGAGCAAAAATAGAGGCAAAACCAAGAAGTATCGCCGTGAGAACATAGATTAAGCCCGGATCTATTCTTGAACGGATTTCCGATGTTTTCCGAAGTTCTATGAATGGATCAATGAATAGTGTAGCAAGATAAGAGATTACTATAACTATTAGAATCATGATGCTGAGATTTCCAATGCTCTTAAATGCATCTTTGCCCCTTCCTAATGCTGTGTTTATGGCGAAGGCATAGATGGGGCCTAGAAGCGGTGATAGAAGCATGGCTCCGATTATTATAGCCACGTTATTAAGGAATAGACCGGTAAGGGCGATTATACCGGCAATAGATGTCAGGGCAATTTTACCGATATCAAGGCTCCTATGAGGTCTAATAGAGTCTATAAGCTTTTCAACAGGAGTCTTCTCTTTTTCCTTCTCGGCCTTCTTCTCAGCACGTTTTAAAACTGATGAAATTACGAACTCAGGCGTGAAAACTTCAATCATAGTTTCTTTGAATCTGAAATCTAAAACTTCCTGAAACTTATTTATTAAATCATCAAGCCCCTCATCGGGGATATAAATGTTAATCTTGATCAGGAGCCTCTCTTTTTCCACAACATATAATATGTTCTCTAGGATTGGCTCTATTTTCTTAAGGTCTTCCTTTCTTGTTGTTACGATTACTTTCTTCATCGGAATTCCTCTAATCCCTGTAAAAGGGTTCGAAAGCTCTTAAAAGCTTTCATAATCACCGTTTTTTTATTAGTTTTTTCTTTCTTTTCTTGTTTGTTTTAGGAGTTGAATTAAGCTTTTTACGCCGTCTATTTTTTTGATTTTTTTCCCGATGCGTCTTGGGTGAAACTCTATTGGTATCTCTAAAAAGTTTACACCTTTTTTGAGGAGTTTTGCTGTAAGCTCTGTTTCAACCTCAAACCTATTAGACTCTATTTCTTCAATCAAGTCCTTCTTAAAAGCTTTATAGCAAGTCATTACGTCTGTTATTTTTCGCTTCAATATAAGGGAGCTTATGAAGGATAATAGTTTGTTTCCAACAGTGTGGGATCTAAACATCCCGTAAACCTTTTTTCCAAGGAATCTCGATCCGTAAACAACATCTGCTTTACCTTTGAGGATAGGTTTTATAATTTTCGGAATTTGAGAAGGGTCATATTCAAGGTCCGCATCCTGAATAACTATAACATCCCCCTTACTGGCTTCAAAGCCTGTACGAATAGCTGCCCCCTTTCCAAGATTTTTGGCATGATATATAATCCTTATTTGTGGATTATCAGTATAAGTTTTTAGGATCTTTTTAGTGGAGTCTGTTGACCCATCATTTATCACAACTGTCTCATATTCAGCGTTTTCTAAAACCTCCCCTTTCCCCCTTCCCTTCCTTTTTTTATTTTCATTTTTGATCATTTCTAGTGTTTTTTCAAGGATTGTTCCAACAGTTTTTTCTTCATTAAAAACCGGAATTATTATAGTAACCGTTTTCAGGTAACTGCACCACCTTTAATTGATAAAATTGTTAGATAATAGTAGTAAGATTAGTATAGATCAGTAGGGGATCTTTTTAGGGTGTATTCCCTGTATCAAGTTACAATATGGTTCTATTTTGGTTATCTGGAGGAGTTCTATCTCACCTTCCTTATAGGCTGTAAAGCTTTTAATACCAGTAAGTTCAGAGAAGTGTTTCCCCTTTAAACTTAGTGGTATTGAGAACTCATACAGTATTGATC
>JBHLKN010000127.1:0-3766 GCA_048886645.1 Candidatus Hodarchaeota archaeon
ACCGCAATAAAACGAGGGAAACAAAGATAGAAGAAAGCGAAAAAATACGAAAAGAAATAACACAGGACCTTCTTAAAAAACATAAAAGCGGGCTTTTTATGTGGTCTAAGAAGCGATCTTAAATAAAGAGAGTGATAATCGCTTTTTTTCCAGGAGGAATGTTTCTTTTGCGTTTAATAATAAAGATGGGCGGAGAAATAGTGGAAAACGACACCCTCCTAGACCATGTTATCCAAGAAATTGCAGAACTACATATGAAAAACTATGAAATTATCATAGTTCACGGTGGAGGAAAAACCACCTCCATTCTTATGGAGAAAATGGGTCTTAAACCAACTTTTGTAAAAGGTCTAAGAGTGACCGATGAAGAAACTCTAAAATTTGTAATAATGACGCTTAGAGGCTTAATCAACCTTAAAATAGTTTCAAAACTTGTATCAAAAAAGGTTAAAGCTCTAGGTTTAAGCGGTGTAGATACCACCACCATAATCGCAGAAAAAAAGAAGGTTGAAAAAACCCTAGACTTAGGTTTAGTAGGCGAAGTTAAAAAAATCGACACAAGACTCATAGATCTCCTGTTAAAGGAAGGAATAGTTCCCGTCTTTTCCTCCCTGTGTTATTCTGAAAAAGAGTTCATTTTAAACGTTAACGCTGATGAAGTAGCGGGCGCTTTATCTGCAACATTAAAACCTGACGTTTTTATAATATTAACAGATACAAAAGGTGTTTTAGAAGATCCAGAAGATGAAGAAAGTACCATTGAAAAAATGAACATAAAAACAGCAGAAAACCTTATTTCACGAGGAATAGCTTCAACAGGAATGATCCCGAAACTTGAAGCATGTATAAACGCCCTAAAAGAAGGGACAAAAGAGGCCATAATAATCCAAGGAACAAAACAACAAAAAACGATAAAAGAAGCTATAATAAATAAAAACATCCAAGGAACAAAAATCACAAAAGACTAAGACTATAAAAAATAAAACCCAAAAATCCTCTCCGCAAAAATCTAAACGCAAATTTAACACAAACTATAATTTCTTAGTTTTACTTAACTTTTTTATCGCTGTTAATGCGAGAATTTTCGCTATTTTTTCCAGTTCTTCAACGCTTACACTTTCGTTTAAAGCGTGAGGTTCCCCGGTAGGACCGAAAACAACGCAAGGTACCTTCGCCTCGTTATTTATGATTCCTGCTTCAGTGAAAAAACTTATTCCTCCAACTTCTGGCATTTTCCCCAAAACAAAGCTTGAAGCATCAATTAATGCCTGTACCAAATCCTCTTTTTCAGATATTTCAAAGGGAGGATTTAAAGATAAAGGCTCAATATCCGCGTTAAAAGAAGGATCCTCTGCCTTTAAAGCTTCAATGTTTTCCGAGATCTTCTCAATGACATTTTCGGAAGTAAGAGAAGGGGGAATACGTATATCAACTTCCGCGCCGCAAAATGCAGGAACAACATTAATCTTCACGCCACCTCTTATCGTGCCGATATTAATCGTAGGAGGACCCAAAAACTGGTGAGGTTCGTAATCAAATTTCAATTCCTTAATTCTATCTAAAAGCTTCATCATCATCAATATAGCATTAATACCCCTCTCAGGAAAAGAAGCATGAGCCGCCTTACCCTTAGTCTGTAACCTCAACCAACAGTTACCTTTATGCGCCATCACAATCTTAAGAGCCGTAGGTTCACTAACAACACAACTCTCCACATACTTAAACCAAGGCGTCTTCAAAAGATGACGAACTCCCTGATTAAACTTTTCCTCATCAACAACCCCAACAAAATACACAGCACAATTTTCCAAAACCTCCTCCACTTGCAATAAAGCTTTCAAAGCGACAGCGGCGGCAGCAACCGTACCCAAATCATCACAAGCACCCCTACCAAAAATCCTACCATCCTTTAAAACACCCTCAAAAGGCGGAAAATCCCATTCTTCACTATTCTCTACAGGCACCACATCTATATGCGTATGAAACAAAAAAGAACGTGCTCCCACTCCCCTATCACCCTGCTCTTTCACCCCGCTAACCCTTGCAACAACATTCGGACGTCCAGGCAATGCCTCATCAAGCCAAACATCAATACCAGCATCCCAAAAAAAATCTGCCAAAATATTTGCAGCCTCTTCCTCCAACCCGCTAATCGGACCAGCACGAATCAAATCCCGGGTAAGCTTTACAATCTCATCCCGATTAATTGCCTTAAAAACCGCGTCAGAAACATCAATCAAATTCATAACAAAAAACCCCCTAATAAGAAAACATACCCTACAACAAAAATCAAACACAAAATAAAAAAGTTTAACGATCAAACTAACACAATAAAACTTTTCAAATCTCTTAAAAATCAAAAGAACTTTATTTTAACAAAATTTCGAATCCCTCTAAAAATCTCTTTCTAAATTGACTAGTACGGGCGATAACTATGAAAAACGATGAAAGAAAAAAACACAAAAAAGCTTACAAATTTCTAAAAACCCTTAATAAAGAGCTAAAAACGAGTCTAAATACTTTCCTCATCCTCCTAACAATAAAGCAAAAAAAATCGGCAAATGGCCATGAAATAGTTGAAATCATTACCAAATGGAGTGAAGGAAAAATAGACTTAAATCCCAACATTTATCCCCTGCTGAGACATTTAGAAAAGAAAAAACTGCTTAAAGCATATTGGAGCGAAAAAACCGAAGGCCCCCCAAGAAAATGCTACAAAATAACAAAAAATGGAGAAATAGTACTAGAAGAGGGCTTAAAACTTTTGCAAGAAGTAAAAGAAACAGCAAACTTGATCACGAAAATTTCGAAAGAAAAAACATAACACGCAAAAGAATACACACAAATAAGGAAGAGATGGTTCAAAGTGTTATTATTTGGTGTGATTATTAGTTTGATCATTGTTTTTGCGGGGTTATCAATGTGGTTTATAGCCCCAAAAATAGGTCCCAATCCTTGGTTTGGGTTTCGGATAGGGCACTCTTTATCAAGCGAGGAAGCATGGGATCTTTCAAACATTTATAGTGGTAAAATAACGACTTTTATTGGTTTAATCCTCGCTTTTATCTCCCTTATCTTACCAGAAGAAGCAAAATATTTTGGAGTTTACTTGGTGTTATTATTTGTAGCGATAGGCTTTATGCTCGTTTTAAGTTTTAAGTATGCTGTACGTATTGCTGAAGAAACAGGCTACGAAGAGAAATATAAGGTGATTACAGAAGAGGTTGAAATCGTTTACTCCAAACCTATGGCTCCTATTATAGTAAGTAAATTTTTCGCTATAGCCCCTTTCATACCCGTCACAATCCTGATCATGATGTCCTTCTTTTATTATGATGATTTGCCATCCCGTATGGCTACTCACTTTGATGCTGGAGGAAATCCAGATGGTTGGAGCGACAAACTTAACACTTTAAGTATAATGATCATCTTCGCCCTATCCTTCGCTCTCTTAAACCTTCTCTTCATCTGGATTGGCAGAGTGAGACCCATGTTTTTCCACAGAGGAAGACTAAGCATGGAACGATCAGATCCTCTACGTTTTGCAAGTTTAATGCTCACAAGTATTTGTACGATATTCATACCGATCCAAGCAGACCTAATATGGTACAACCTCCACGAAGAACACATAATATCCTTCTGGACCATAATAGGAATGCTCATAATAATCATAATGCTCCCAATAGCATGGTTCATAAGACGAATATTTCAGTTCAGAAAAAAGAAATTGAAAGAAGAAGAAAAACAAGAACAATAAAAATGAAAA
>JBHLKN010000128.1:0-3641 GCA_048886645.1 Candidatus Hodarchaeota archaeon
TATTTTTTACTGTCCTTTCTGTGGTTCTGCCTTACGGGAAGGCTATAATTTTTGCGAACATTGTGGTGCAGACGTTTCAAAAATAAGAAAAGAAAAAAAAGAACCTGAAAAGAAGTTTTTAGTCTGCCCATATTGTGGTAAAAAAGAGGAAGTTTTCGCAGAACATTGTTCAAATTGCGGTGCTGAATTGAGGGCTCCTGCGGCTGAAAAGTGGCATGAGGACGTGGCTACTGGAAGAATAATAACGCGAAAGGGAGAGTCAGCACTTTGCGGTTTCGCATGGATTTTAGGCCATATAATCTTTATTGTATTTATTGTAGTTTTGTTTTCTGTGATCTTATTTTTCCTTCCTTGGACTTTGCCAATCCTCGTATTGATTCTTATGCTAATAGTTTTGGCACCTATTCTCTATTTGATTTTCGCAGTCATAGCTGAATCCATGGGTAAAGCAAAACGCCGTAGAATAACCGAAGAAAAAAGAAAACAATCTCTTTAAAGAAAAGAAAAATAACTAAAGCTGTCAGACACAGATTAACAAAAAATAGAATGGTATTAGCAAATTAAAAAAAGAAAGGAGAAAAGAAGGAGTAGGCGCCCAGAAACATTATTGAGAATTTTATTAGAATAAATAAATGAATAAGATACTAATGGCTTTTAATTTGGTGGAAGCAGATAAATGTTAGAGAAGTTAGAAGAAAGCGAAGATTCTCCGTTAGTGTACATAGTTTGGTTGGTTATTAGTCTGATTTTTATCGGTTTTTTAAAGTATGTAAATCCTCTTGAAGAGATATTATTTATAGGTATTATTTTGGGCCTTATTTTCTGGTTTTTATACCTTTTATTTCTCCATTTCCATCGAAAAAATAAAGGAGAAAGAAGCTAACGAACGTTTATCTTTTTATACCACTTTTTGTTTTAAAAGAGGGGTTTTGAGAAGATATCAGGATATTAATTGATATTCGTAAATTATTAAGCCTAGTATGAGGAGAAGGCTTGTCATTAAGTGTATTCCAATGGTCATTCCGCATGTTTTTTCTAAGATTTCAGGGTCATTGTGCAGTTTTACATTCTGCATTGCTTTTATTGCTATGGGTAACGTCAGAAGGGCAAAAAGTAGAGATAATACCGATAAGAAAAACGCGATAATTAAGATTGACATGTAAACTAGTATTGCCAATAGAGTGTAGAGTTTTGATGATTTTTCTAGACCGATTTTCACGACCATGGTGTTTTTTCCCGCCTTTTTATCGGCTTGATAGTCAGGAAATTCGTTTATTAAGATCACTAAAAAAATAGTAAGGCTTAATGGTATGGAGATTATTTGGGGCTCAGCTGCAATAGAACTTGTTTGTACGATATATCCACAGGTTACACATAGCCAGCCAAAACTTAAAGCTATGAAAAATTCTCCTAAGCCTTTATAGCCAGTTTGTATAGGGCTTGCTGTATAAAACACCCCGCTAAAAATCCCAAAAGCTGCAAGTATAAGCAAGATCCAAGTTGTAACGTATGACAGGTATATGGCTATTAAAAAAACTAATGAAAAAGATATGATGGCTGCTATAAGGACTTTTTCGGGCGCTAATAATCCTTCAGGAAGAACTCTTGAACCTCCTGAAAATTTGTTAAAACTTGTGTTTAAACCATCCGCCCCGCTTTTATAATCATAATATTCATTTAAAAGATTTGCACCGAGGATTGTTAAGAAAGCCCCCAATAAGCCTAAGATTAGTAATCTCCAACTAAAAGCATCTTCAAAAGACCAAGCAAATACACTTCCAAGCAGGAAAGGAAAAAGAGCTACAGGGATAAAATTTGCACGACTTACTTTTAACCATATCAAAAATCGAGATCTTAAATTGAAAACCGGCATTTGCATAAAGATCCAGCTCACTATTCGGGTTAAAATTGTTCGATATTTTGATTATTCGAGATACTTTATTCTATTACTACTTATCAGTGGTAATTTTACTCAAAGCCGAAAAGTGTAAAAGCTTAGACCTTTAAAAATTTTCCCATAAAAAAGCCATGAAATTTTTAGGACGGCAAAAAATGAGCATAAAAAGCGGGGAAGATGATAGG
This sequence comes from Candidatus Hodarchaeota archaeon, assembly GCA_048886645.1. GTDB lineage: Archaea > Asgardarchaeota > Wukongarchaeia > Wukongarchaeales > Wukongarchaeaceae > Wukongarchaeum. The sequence goes on from JBHLKN010000128.1 coordinate 2,083, forward strand.
GAAAAGATGGTCAAGTTTTGTAAAGAGGTAAAAAGAAATTTTCCGATTATTTAAAGGAGGTTATGCAAAAAAGTGCTTTGAACAATGTGGAAGTGGCTTTACCTATTTGCTTGGACGGGAATGGAGAAGTTTTCTTGGGAGAAGCAAGTTTTGGAACGAGATATTTATCAGTTTTGAAAGACTGTGACACGGGTAGGATTTTTTCACACCCACGAGAAATTCTTACCAATCTCTTTGTTAGAAGTTGTTTCAGCCGTTGCTAATGACCATAAAATCTCGCTAATAGGTTTTCCCAAAAAAAGACTTGTAGTGTGTTACTACCACCCTGAAAGCGTTGAAAAAGCTTTTTTAAAAACATTAGTGCTTCAAACTACTAGCAGATTTAAGGGCGGATTTTTAGAAATAGTGACAAAAATTATTGAAAAAGATAAAATTGTCAAACTTAGCATGGCCATAGAAAAATATGTGCTAGAAAATATAGAAAAGTTGACAAAAGAAATATACGCATTTACAGTATTTTAAAGAAAATAAAGCATTACAAAAAAGGAAATATGAAAATTATTTCAAAGAAACACTTCTTTAAAAAATAAGAAACACCAGTGTTCCTCATAAGCTGAAGAACACAAAAAGAGGGAGCTTGTGATCAGTCCATGATTGTCCAAATTTTTTTGATCGAAAATGGATTGTTTAATAGTGGGTTGTCACTGATTTCCTGAGTTTTAACGGGTAAAGGCATCGATGTGGGTCCAAGCGATTCAGCAATTTTTACCGGCATTCCACCGATTTTTAAAGCAACTTGATAATCACCTGCCGGAATAATGTAGTCTTGAAGTCTTTTTGCAAATTTTTTCACGAATTTAAAATGGAACTTCTTGAAGTAGATGACGGTGGTTAGATAGGTTGGAGGAGCGGCTATAACTAATACTAGGGCCATGAAGATCATTGCGTCAACGATGCCGAATATGTGGGTAGCTTTTATTACGAAAGCCAGAACTACTCCAAAACTAGCTAGACCTTTTATGAACTCTTGTCCTTTTTCTCCAACACTTATGATTTTATGACTTTCTTCATCGAAAAGCAGCCATCCTGAATCCGAAGTAAGCCAAATTACGGGAAAAAATGCTACTACTACGGGTGCGAATAAGATCACCCATAAAAACGCTCCACCCCAAATAAAAGCAACGGTTTCAAGCGTGATATCCTCATCTGTTAAGCCCAAAGTCTCCGAAGTAAGGGTCAACATTATGCTTAAAATCCCGAATATTGTGAGGGTAGGCATTCGAAACTTCTTCCAACCTTCTTCAAAGAAGGCTTCTTTCCACGTTAACTCCTTAGTATTAACAGCTCTAGTGGAGAAAAACTCCCCTTTAACAACCCCTTCAGGAGTCTTCCTCTTCGGCACCATTAACCTTCTCACAAAAGGATACATAAGCCTTATACCAATAGCTGAAGAAACCAAGAAACCAACAATGCACCAAACGAAAACCCCTACAAGAGCTCTAAGAAGAAAACCGTTCAAAAGCACCATCACAACGATTGTTAACGTTTTCAGAAAATTT
>JBHLKN010000129.1:0-3640 GCA_048886645.1 Candidatus Hodarchaeota archaeon
TTTTTGGTTTCTTAGTATTTGCTCCAGGAGCAACAATGGTTGTAGGATATCCAGATAAAAAAAGTATGGGTAAAATCGCGTTATCAGGTCCGTTAACCAATTTGTTTATGGCGGGATTTTTTTTACTGCTTTACCCAATTTCTCCGACAATTGCATGGTTAGGCGTTTTTTTTAACGCATTGATAGCTATTTTTAATCTTCTTCCGTTCTTTGTACTTGATGGAAAAAAGGTTCTACAATGGAATCCTTACGTTTGGAGTGGCGTTTTCTTTCTTTTATTATCGCTGTTGATTTATGTTACAGTTGTTCTACCATGGTCAGTAGAAGATATGTTGGATATATAACTTTTGAGACAAGATTTGATTAGTTAATAGTGGTCAATAAGGAAAGTATTTTTAAGCCCATTCTTTGAGCCAAGAACAGTTATGTTTTTCTAAAATGAGATGGTCTTCACAAAACTTTTTGCCACAATAATTACAGAACTTAACAAGGCCAGTCCTTCCACAAACCTCACAAGTACCGAATTGACCGATGGCTTCTTCAGGTGGTACTTTTAGCACTATTTTTGGCTTAGTTCTTTCTATAACCCTTCTACCTACCATGGGTTCTCCGAATCCTGGAACCATTTCTTGATAATATCTTTTAGTAGGCTCGGGTTCTACGAGATCGAATTGTCTTATTAAAAGGGCAGCAACTAAAGTAAAAAGACCAAGAAAAAAGGTGGCAAAATCGGTATCAATAATATCTTCCTCTGCCATATAAGCTAGCAAAACAAGCACGCTTACATAAAGCAGAGACAAAGCCAAGGTAATAGTCCTGAAATCTCTTTTAAAAGCCATTATTATCCCATTATTTCATATTTTAAAAACTTAAGTTTTGAAAATTAATTATAACCTAATCCGCCTATTCCTTTTCATCATCGTGATCTGATAACATGTTTTTCCTCATATTTTAAATATCTTTTATCTACGGTTTAATTAACAAAAAGATCCAGTCTTAAAACGTTCCTTATAACTTTTTAAAATATTTTAATTATTAAAAAGAAAAAAACATAATTTATAATTATTGTGTTAAGAAATTCACAAAAATTTGTTAAAAGATTTCGCGATTTTCTCAATGATTAGCAAAAAATTTAAAAAGAAAGGCGTTACCAATAAGTATGGGAATACCACCGTTAAGGTGGAAAAAACAAACGCCAAGCCGCCAGCCGACCCCAAAAAAAGGATTGATCGAAAAGATCGATCCTTTTTCCTAACTTTTCTCGTTTTATGAGTCGGTTAGGCCCGCCGGGGGACTTCCTTCTAGGTTTTGGTTTGGGGGCGTTGGAGAGGGGAAGGGGGTTATCTCCCTCCAATGCCCCTAACCGCTGTTAAAACTTTGTTTATAGTGGATTTTTTGTTGTTAAAGGGTTTATCTTGCTTTTAATGGTTTTATGCAGTAGTTTGCTTTCTAAGTATCTTGTTTTTTTGTGTATAATATTTGTTTTATTTTTTGTTTTCTCTCTTTTCATTTTTTAAAGAGAAGTGTTTTTTTATTAATCGTTTAGTTTTTAATAATTAGTTTTATTATGTTTTCTGGTAGGGGTTTTTGAACTGTCTTTTATAGAACATTCGTTAATAAAACCTGAAAAGATAGAGGCTAGGCGGTTTCAAGAAACTATTTTCGCAAGGGCTGTTAAGGATAATACGCTTGTTGTGCTTCCAACGGGTTTGGGTAAGACTTTTATTTTAGTCCTTGTAGCAGCTTTTCGCCTGCAACTTTATGAAGACGGTTTTGTTTTAATTTTGGCTCCTACTCGACCTCTTGTATTACAGCACAGTTCTACTTTTCGTGATGTTTTAACTTTAGAGGAGGACGAAATTGTTGCTGTTTCTGGGCAAGAACGTCCTGCATCTCGGAGTAAGATCTACTCTGACGCTAAGGTTGTTATTGCTACACCTCAAACGATTCAGAACGATATTATTAGCGGTAATTTAAGGCTTGAAAATTGTGTTTTGTTGGGTGTTGATGAGGCTCATCGAGCGGTGGGAGATTATGCTTATGTATTTATAGCGGAAAGATACGTTAACATGAGCAAAAATCCTCTTATTTTCGGGATTACCGCTTCCCCTGGTTCTGAAGAGGAGAAGATTCGCGAAGTTTGTAATAATTTGTTTATTGAACAGATAGAGGTTAGAAGCGAACAGGATGCTGATGTATCACCTTATGTTCAAAGGATTGATACCGAATGGGTGCGAGTTGACTTACCGCCTAAATTTAAACGCATTTTAGAGTTATTAGAAACCGCTTTAAAGCACCGTTATAAAGAATTAAAGACGGGGGGTTTTTTGAACACCGCTAACGTAAAAGAGGTAAAACTCAGCGATCTTTTAAAACTTCAAGGAAAAATCGGGAGCGAAATCTCCCAAACTACTGATTTTAACTCAAAAAAAGAGCTTTTCAAAGCTATTTCGCAAGTGGCAAATTGTGTCCGTTTACTTAGAGCTCATGAAACCGTTCAAACCCAAGGCATTACCCCCTTTTTACGATATATGAACGGTTTGTTAAAACAGTCAAGGAAAAAAGGTTCTTCACGGGGTTTAAAACGGCTTATAAATGAACACGAAGTCAAGGAAGCTGTATTTCTTGCAGGAGAACTTGAAAAAGAAAAAGTTCTACACCCAAAAGTAAACAAGGTTATAGAAATAGTGAAAAAAACCCTTAAGAGATCTTCTACCTCCCGGGTTCTGATTTTTTGCCAGCTTCGCTCAACTGTTTCTATCATTGAGAAACTCTTGATTGATGAAGGAGTTTCTGCAAGCCGATTCTTAGGACAAGCTAAGAGGGAAGATGAGAAAGGACTTACCCAAAAGGAGCAGAAAGAGATTTTGGAGAAATTTAAACAAGGAGAAATTAGCGTCCTTGTAGCTACAAGCGTTGCTGAAGAAGGACTTGACATACCCCAGTGCGACCTCGTTATAATGTATGACAGTGTTCCCAGCGCTATACGCGCTATTCAACGACGCGGTAGAACTGGAAGAGTTCAAGCAGGCAGTGTGATAATACTAATCGCAAAAGACACAAGAGATGAAGCATATTATTGGGTTAGCAAACGCAAAGAAGCAAAAATGAACGTCATCCTAAAAACCCTTCAAAAAATGAACAAAGAACTTGCCGAAAAGAAGCAAAAATCTTTAGAAGAGTTCCTTCAAAAAGAAGAAGAGAAACCGGTAAAAATAATGGAACCAGTCGCAAGCAAAGAAGAAACAGCAAGCCTTCCAGAACAAGTAGGACATAGGGAAAACAATCAAAAACCAGAAGAAAAAGAAAAAGTAGAAGAGGAAGAGGAGGAAGAAGTAGAAGTTATCATCGACACCCAAGAACTCTCTTCTTCAGTAGCCAAAGCTTTAGCCCGTTTAAACTTAAAAATTCAAGTAAAACGTCTGCCTGTGGGAGACTACGTTGTTTCTGACCGTGTCGCGATAGAAAGAAAAGAAGTAAGTGATTTTTTAAACTCTATAATTGATGGCAGACTGTTCCAGCAAATAATTGAGCTCAAAGACAGTTTTTCAAAACCCATCCTTCTCCTTGAAGGAGAAGAACTTTATTCTAAAAAAGCTATAAACCCCCAAGCAGTATATGGCGCCATAGCAAGCATTGC
>JBHLKN010000130.1:0-3557 GCA_048886645.1 Candidatus Hodarchaeota archaeon
TTACTAGATCTTTGCAATGTTGTTTTAATATCATTATTTTTTATTTCTACTTTTATCATTAGTTGTGTTTCATAGTGGTTTGAAAGGGTTTTTACAATTTTTAAATACCCATTTTCTTCAAGAAGTTCAATAACATTCATCATTAAGAGGTCAAAAAAACCCTGCTTTTCTTTAAAACTTCCCTCAAACCCCTCCATTACCTCTTTTAAAAGAAAATTGTAAGCCCGGACAGGATCTTCTAAAGCCAAATCATAAGCATTCATCTTTAAAAAACATTCAAAGCTTGCTTTATACACTTTCTTATTTCCCTTGCTGTTTTTACTATCGAGTCTCTTATTGACCTTATTATCAACCGATGTTACACCTAACATTTCAGTGCACATTTCCTATTTTCTCCTTTTCTTGTTTTCCTCCTAACGGTAATTTTTCTTTTTCAGCTGTTTTGGAGAGAGACTTTTCTCCCTCCCACTCCCTCAACACCTTTGTTAGGAAATCGGCCCGCCCTGCCCTCCTTAGATCCGCTTTACCATCTTTAAAAGGGTTTAAAACATTGTTAAGGGGTTATAAGTGTTAAATTGGTCTTCTATTATTTTCACTATTTTCTCTTCATCTTCCATAAAATTCATCCTTGAAATGATCAATGTCCCTTTTTCAGGAGAATATACCAAGATCTTTTGATAGTCATCAGAAAGAAGACACTTAATCTTTAAAGGACCAAAAACACCCTTGTAATCTTCTGCATATTTTGAATGAAAGCTGCTAAACATAAAACTCATCGTTTTAGCTGTTTTTATTAGTTTGCTGGATGTAGAAAAATCCGTTGTTTTATGGCTTATTATATTCTGTTTTATTAACACTATAACCTCAAAAACTTCTTCCTTTAACAACCTTTCACCTATCTGATCTAACAAATTTTGACTAATCCCTCTTGCATCACCTTTATTTTTTCTATCGTCATCCAAATATATTTGAGAACAATCCATCTCTCCAACATCCTAAATTGACAATTTGTGATTGATGAATTACACTACCTAAATAAATTAAAAATAATGACTTTTTTACCGATTTTCCCATATAGACGTTTTTTATTTTATGACTTTTTTAATTTAGCCACCAGGAAAAGGAAGTGGTCCGGGGGGGTTCATCTTTATCATCCTCACTCTTATGTTCGAGATTTAAATACTAATATGCAAAATCAGTTTATAAGCCACTTATTTTAATTTAGTTGAAATTTTATGATTTTTATAGAATTTAGAGGTTTATTTCAAACTATTTTGCTTTTATATTCTTTTAAATGTCTTTTTTAACATTTTAATTAGATATGTTTTTTCTTAAATCTAAATTTTAGATAAAAAATATTTAGTATAAAAATAAAGTATAATTATGTCTAACTTGTTAGAATGGGCTGAAGGGGTTTTAAAAGACAAATTAGAGGAGATTCCAAAAAAACTCCTCGAACATGAAGACAAAGAAGTTCGAGAATTCATAAAACAAATAGGAGTAATATTAGCTTTAACTGAGTTTAAAAAAGATGAAATTAAAAATCTTTTAAAAATTTGGTCCAAAGTAGAGTCTGTAGTAGTTGGGGAACATCCTTTTGACATACAATTCATCATTATTCATAAAGACCGGTTGAAAGATGAAATAATAAAGCGTTTTAAAGAGTTAGAACTTTATAATGTATCTAATAAAGAGTTAATATATTCCTATCTTTACTCGGCTATGATTCTTCCATTTTATGTTTCAAAAAGTGATATTGAATTTTTATTGAAGATAAAAGACTCTCTTTTAGGCACATATTCTAAGTGGGGGAATATAACAGGTTTTACATCAAATGGGGCGCGTTTTAAATGGGAAAGGATACAAGAACAAATCCTTGTTAGAGTGATAGCTTGGCCAAATTATAAAAAATTAAAACTTAAACTGCTTATGTGTTATATTGAAGCCCATAAAAGGCCTTTTATAATAAAGAACTTGATACAAGGATTGTTAAGTTCCCCTTTTAGGAGGTCTATAGGCAAGTTTAGATCCCATACTGAGGAACTGTATTTTACGATGCAAATACCTGATACACCAAAATGTTATCAATTTGTTGAGAAATCGTTCAGGAAAATGTTAGAAAATGATTTAATAGACAACTTTAAAATGTTAGAATTAATTGATGTTTGTCATGATATAAACTTTGATCTTTTCGCTGCTAAAGAAAATAAATGGATGTTCTCTCCAAAATTATGGTTGAACTATTTAGAAGGGTTTTTACCAGAAAATGAAGATCTTATGCTTTCTCCACAAAAATTCAAATTTGAGCCATATTCTTTAAAAATTTACAAGAAAGATCTGAAGATAATAGATTCTTTAATGCCAGATGGTAGACTAAAAACTAAAATTTTAGCTCAAAAAGTTGGGACTACGGAGAGGAATATTTTATATCGGAAAAAATTTCTTTTTGAAAATAATTTTTTGGCACCAAAAATTGTAGCTCAAAATGTAGGTTTAGATGGTTATATAGTCCTTTTAATGGAGGGAGAAGATACTCTAAGGGAGAGATTCAAAAAAGCTTGCACAAAAATCCCTCAATGGCGTTGTCATGATTATGTTGGAAAGGGGTCTTTAACTGGTTCTATGTTCGTATTAGAGATCCCCTTACAATGTCTATGGGAACTTATCTTGTATTTTGACGATCTATATGCAAAGTTCGGCATTAAGAAAGTTTGGTACGATTTCTTCTCCGTAGGAAGCTATACTATTTCTGGTATAATTGATCGATGGGATGAGAAAAAACAAAGATGGATATGGAATAAATCTGATTTCGACATTATCACGCTTTCAGGTCTTGACAGGTACCTATAGAAAACAGATTTTCTTATCTATTTCTTAAGTATTATGATAATTACTGAAAGTTCTCCATACTCCCTAATAACTTCACTGCAATTTGTAAAAATTAGAGACTGCTTATAAGGGGGAGGGAGGGCGAGTCAACTTATTAAAATCCGAAACAATAATAAAAGGTTGACCCGCCGTTAAAAAAGAGATACTTTCTCTTTTTAAGCTTTGCTGTTACATTAAGACTAACCTAAGTATTTCTAGAGTATCTGTATGTAAGCTGTTAAGATCGCTAGTAATATAACTGATGCGGTTATTAGTGTTTGGATTTTTCGTGATTTCGACAGGTTTTGAAGAACATATAATATTATTTGAGGGTTCTCCAACATGCGGCGTTTCAAGTATGCTATACCGTCATTCCAGCTAATAGCGAACGGGACGTAAAGACGGATCTTGAAACCTTTTTCCTGAATCTCATTTTGCGTTTTGTCACGGAGTACTCCTAAGAGCATCTGGAACTCGATTTGGTCTGGCGAGTATTTTTTCCGGTCTATTAGGTTGAAAACCTCGTGAATTGTTTTCATATCGTGAGTTGCTACTTCAACATAATTTCCTGTGTCGACAAGTTTTTCTGTGAACTTAACAATACGCCACTTCATCTCTAGTTTGCTCTGTAAGGCGATACTCGGTGGCTCCTTGTAAATACCGATGACTAACCGTATCCTGTTTTTTGT
>JBHLKN010000131.1:0-3508 GCA_048886645.1 Candidatus Hodarchaeota archaeon
TAAATCTTGTTTTATTTTTCGGTTGTTGGTGTTGTTATTAAATGTTGGTAGTTAAGATTGGCGGTTCTCTGCTTGAAGAAGATCTCGAAAACTTCTTTGATGACTGGACTGGTGATATATTAGTCCATGGTGGGGCTAAAAAGGTTACAGAGATTGGCGAGAAATTAGGAGTCAAGCAAGAGTTTATCGTTTCTCCTTCAGGTTTCAAAAGTAGGCATACTGATGAGAAAACCTTAGAGATTTTTACCATGGTTTTAAGCGGTTTAATCAATAAGAAACTTGTCATAGGCTTGTTGTCGAAAGGTCATAAAGCTGTTGGTTTTTCAGGCATAGATGGAGAAATTTTGAAGGGTAAAAGAAAAAAGGGAGTGTTAGCTAAAATCGGTGAAAAGGTAGTGAGGGTCGAAGATTTTTCAGGAAACGTTATCGGCGTTAACACCGAACTATTAAAGCTCTTAGTAGATAATGGTTATGTGCCTGTTATAGCTTCAGTAGCTTACGGTGAAGGAACCGCTTTAAATGTAGATGGTGATCGTTCTGCAGCAAAAGTTGCGGTAGAAACGGGTGCAGAAAAACTTTTAATTTTGACAGATGTTGAAGGAGTGATCATAAAGGGGAATGTCGTTTCGGAAATAAAGCTTTATGAACTTGATGAGTATATTGATAAAGTGGGGGCGGGGATGAAAAAGAAGCTTTTAGCGGCTAAAGAAGCTTTAGAAGGAGGCGTTAAAGAGGTAATAATATCTTCAGGGAAAAAAGAAAAGCCTGTTTCCCAGCCTACTGGTACGAGAGTGATAAGATGACCAAAGAAAATGATGAAAAACCGAAAGACGATATGTATTCCATTCCATTTTTTGCCCGAAGACCTTTAGAAATTGTTAGAGGAGAAGGCGCCATAGTCTATGATAGGGAAGGAACACCTTATATTGACTGTTTAGGTGGTCACGGAGTCGCTATCGTGGGCCACAGTCACCCAAAAATCGTTCAAGCCATCTGCAACCAGACTAAAAGATTAATCGTTTGCTCTAACGCCCTTCACAACGATGTTAGGGGAGAACTTTTTGAACTACTCGCAAGCATAGTTCCATCTCCCCTATCCCTCTCATTCCTCTCAAATTCCGGTACAGAGGCCGTAGAATGCGCGCTTAAAATCGCGAGAAAAGCCACAGGAAGAACCCAAATAATCGCGGCAAAAAACAGCTTTCACGGCCGAACTATGGGAGCTTTAACCGCTACATGGAACCCGAAATACCGAAAACCCTTCGAACCCCTAATACCCGACTTCCACCACATAAAATTTGGCAACGAAGAAGAGCTCGAAAACATCACTGAAAAAACAGCTGCTGTAATCCTTGAACCTATTCAAGGAGAATCAGGAGTATTCGTAGCCCCAGAAGGCTACCTCAAAAAAGTAAAGGATCAATGCTCTGAAAAAGGAACCCTCCTCATTCTTGATGAAGTACAGACAGGAATGGGACGCACCGGAAAAATGTTCGCTTTCCAACACTGGGGAGTTATCCCCGATATCTTATGCCTTGGAAAAGGAATAGCAGGTGGATTCCCAATGGGAGCCACAATAACTTCTGAGGAAATAGCGAACAAAATGGGAACATTAGAACACGGTTCAACTTTCGGAGGAAATCCCCTAGCATCTGCAGCTGCCATAGCCGCTATAAAAGTGATAACTGAAGAGAAACTACCAGAAAGGGCAGCAAAACTTGGCTCATGGTTTATGGAAAAGCTAAACGAATTAGGAAAAAACTTGGTAAGAGAAATAAGAGGTAAAGGATTAATGATCGGCATAGACCTACGCTTTAAAGCAGAAGAGTACGTCCTCAAAGCAATGAAAAAACAAGTCCTCCTATTAACAGCAGGTATAACAACCCTCAGAATGCTTCCACCCCTAATAATCCAAAAAGAACAACTAGAACGAGTCTTAGAAGTGCTAGATGAAATTCTAGAAATCCGCAAAGCATGAAATGAATTGATAATTGTGTGTATGAGAGGGGTGTTTAAATACAAATTTTGTGTAAATAACTTAGGAGGGAGAAATCCCCCTAATAAGAATATTAGCTTTGATAATTTTTAATTTTCCACAAACTAAATCATTAAATAGGATATTGTGGTTCAACATAATTCTAAACAATCATTCAATCGCTCTATTATTAAATCATTAATTAATTTGGCGGATAGATCAATGGTGAAATCCCAAAATCCTAATGATACAAAGGAGTACATTAATAATACCCTGCCTGAATCACATTTTAGAAGTTTTATTGTCTTTTGGATTGGGCAGTTGGTCTCGATCTTAGGCTCAGAAATCGTCACATTTGCACTCATTTGGTGGGTCACTATTGAAAAAGAAAGTTCAGTTATTCTTGGATTGATGTTTTTTTTCTGGTTTGGCCCACTGTTGGCTTTAACACCGTTTGCTGGAGTATATGTTGACCGATGGAACAGAAAGAAAATCATAGCTACAGTAGACTTTTTTCAAGCTTTAGTTACCGTAGTCCTAATTTACTTATTTATGATAGACATAGTTGAGATTTGGCATATTTTAGTACTTTTTGCCTTCCGTGGAGCATGTGATGCTTTTCATAGACCTGCTGTTCAAGCAATTGTCCCTCTTATGGTTCCTAAAGATAAAATTAGCCGCATAAACGGTGTGAATTACCTTATAATCGGGATGATTTTTTTAGTAGGCCCGGTAATAGCCGCTTTATTATACGTAAGATGGGAAATCCACGAAATCCTCTGGGTTGATGTCGTTACATTTCTAATAGCAATTGTCCCCCTCCTATTCATAACAATTCCTTCAATTAAATCAGAGCAGCCAGAAGTTGAAGAAAAACCGTCATTTACAAAAGAATTCAAGGAAGGAATTGGTTTCATAAAAGAAAAAAAAGGCTTTTTTTCTATGATTATCTTATTTACCTCCGCTAATTTCTTTCTAGTCCCATTAACGGTCTTACTACCATTATTAGTACGAAAAATTCACGGAGGCGCAGAATTAAATTGGGCATTCCTTCTAGCTCTTGAACAAGCTGGAGCGATCATTGGTTCTATTTTTATGTCAGTTTGGAAGGGATTCGAACGGAGGGCATTCGCTATAACTGGCTCAGTATGTTTTATGTATTTAGGTATGATGCTGGTTGCGTTGGCTCCAGAAGGTGCTTACTGGTTTATGGGGAGCGGAATGTTCTTGATGGGATTTTCACTTCCGCTTGTAAACGTCACCGTTATGACCGCTTTACATCTAGTTGTACCTCCAGATCTACAAGGTCGTGTATTTTCAATGCTTAGATTATTAGCTGTAGTTTCTATACCTCCTGCCACGCTTTTAGCAGGTTTTTTCGCAGAAATAATCGGAATTGTAGAAATACTCACAATATTAGCTTTATTAGGATTAGCCTCCGCTGTTTATCTCTGGTTTATGACCGATTTACAGCTAGTTGACGAAACCCTCTCAACAACCAAACCTCCATTACAAATTCCCCCAGAAGAAAAA
>JBHLKN010000132.1:0-3385 GCA_048886645.1 Candidatus Hodarchaeota archaeon
GGTATCGTAATGCTTAAGTATTAGTTTGATCATTTTTCTTTTCTAGCTGAGTGTTAGGTTAATTATTTTGGTGTTTTTGGAGAGTAAGATATGTCTTCTGGAGATTTCAGGCATTTAGTTCGGGTTTCAGGTTTTGATTGTCGTGGTGATCTTCAAGCTTGGGTTGCGTTAACCAAAATTAAGGGTGTTAGTAGACGGTTTGCTTTAGCTGTTTTAAGGGTTTTAGACATTGATCCTTGGCAGCGAATGGGTTATTTAAGTGAAGAAGATGTTTCAAGGATAGAGGAAGTGATTAAAAATCCTGTGGAGAACGGTATACCTGAGTGGTTTCTTAATCGGCGAAAGGATGTGTGGACTGGGGAAGATAAGCATCTTGTAGGCGCTGATTTAAGTTATGTACTCAAACGAGATATCGATATAATGAAGAAAACAAAAAGCTGGAAGGGTATAAGACATGCATTAGGATTGAAGGTTAGAGGACAAAAAACGCGGACTACTGGTAGGCGAGGCTTAACTCTTGGTGTTTCGAAAAAAAAGAAAGAAAAAGCAAGAGCAAGGAAGTAGGCTCTTAATGGTTTTTGTAATTTATAAGTAGCTTTTGGTTTATTTTTAATTTATTTCTCTTGTATTAAGGTTATCATGTTTTTTGGTGGATTTTTTATGGGTGATCCTAAAAAACCGAAAAAGAAGTATCGAGGACCGAAACATTTCTTTCAAGCTGATAGGATAGATGAAGAACTAAAGGTTATGGGAAAGTATGGGTTAAGGAGTAAAAGGGAACTTTGGAAGTATAAGACCCAACTCTCGAATGTTCGTGGTTTTGTAAGAAAGATGCTTGCTCTTACCGAAGAAAAGAGGGGAACAAGGGAGAGAGAACTTCTTCAAAAGCTAAAAAGATTAGGAATTTTACCTCCCACCGCTACTCTTTCAGATGTTTTAAATCTCGATATTGACAATTTTTTGGAAAGAAGACTACAAACTGTCATTCATAGAATAGGGCTTGCACAGACGGTTCACCAAGCAAGACAACTAATAACTCACGGACACATAGCTATAGACGGTAAAAAGAAAACAGCTCCAAGTTACATAGTTACCGCTGAAGAAGAGAAGAGGATAAGCTATGCCCCTGCTTCACCCGTAGAAAAACAAGATCATCCTCTAAGACAAATAATCGCCTTAAAGAAGAGTGGCATAGGAGAAGCAGAAGCAATATCAGAAGTTCCAGAAATGGAACCAGAGGAAGAAACAGAAATAACCGAAAAAGAAGAGGAAGAGGGAGAAGAAGAGGAGGAAAAAGGGTAAAGTGAGACGCTCTAGAAAAAGGAGTGAATAAAAATGAGTAAAAGTGGCAAAGAAGAAAAATGGGGAATAGTATACATATACTCCTCTTACAACAACACAATAGTCCATATAACTGATTTGAGCGGGGCGGAAACCTTAGCAAGGGCTTCAGGAGGAATGGTGGTAAGGGCAGACAGAGAAGAAAGCTCGCCCTACGCTGCTATGAAAGCAACCTACAGGGCTTGTGAGGATGCCAAAGAAAAGGGTATAACCGCCGTACATATAAAGGTGAGAGCACCTGGAGGACACGGTCCAAAAACCCCAGGACCTGGAGCACAAGCATCTATTAGGGCCATAGCAAGGGCAGGATTAATGATAGGTAGAATAGAAGAAGTAACACCAATACCCCATGACAGCACCCGTAAACCTGGAGGAAGACGAGGAAGACGCGTCTAATCTCGGGTTTTAAAAAAGAGTATCACTAAAAAAGAAAAGAGAAATCCTCCCCATAATTATCTAATTCTTTATTTTTCCTTAAACAGTTTCTTCTCCTTATTCTTCGACATTGGAATCTTCGCTTTCTGTCTTTATTAAAATCCCTTTTTCATCTATCTCAAAAGGATAAATCTTGGTTTCCTGCTTCACCCCCCTCATCTTCATAACTTCTATCCGTCTCAAACGGTTCATATCCTCCTGAGAATAATACAAACGAATCAATCCCTGCGCCACAAACTCCTCAACCAAGAACTCGTTGTTTCCTATTTCTGGTTTTTTTAGTTCGATGGTACACATGGTTGTGCAGTCTGCGCTCGAGAGAAGGCTGAAAAGTCTGTGAATTTCCCTTCTTACTTGAAATTCGTTTGGGAAAAGTTGGCTTAGAGTGTTTAAGGGATCTATGATTGCACGTTTTGCGTTTATTTCTGTTATATCTCTCATAATTTGTCCAGAGATGAAATCTAGGGTGAATTTTCCTGTTTTCACGACTTTCTCCAAATAGACAAGAGATGATGTGGAATAATCTATGATGCTTATTATGCCTTCTTTTTCGAGTTTTTCAAAATCCCACCCGAAACCCTTAAAGGTTTTAAATATCTGGGGTTTTGTTTCATTAAAAGTCACGATTACTCCTGGTTCGTTGTATTCTAAAGCACCGCGATAGATGAACTCTAAAGCAAAGGTTGACTTTCCCGCTCCTGGACCCCCTGAAATAACAACTATCCATCCCTGGGGTATACCGCCGTTTAAGATCTTGTCAAGCCCTCTTATACCTGTTTCTCTAAACTCTAAAGCAGCATTCAATAGCCAGTCCCTCATTTTGCTCAAAATTTTAAAAATTTTAAAATAAATAGGGTCTATTTCCCTTCTTTTTTCCTTACTACTATTACTCCTTTTTCCTTCTTATTATTTGTCTGCGATTCAATAAGAAAAATATATATCCAGAGGGGGATATGTTTTCTAAAAATTTCCTTGAATTTTAGAAGAGACCTCCATTCCCCCATATTTTTGCTTGCTTGTCTGGATGGTTTTTTGGGATGATTGTAATGGATGTTGGGAAATTGAGAAGCGAAACTGTTATGAAAGGATTGGATAGAGCGCCTAACCGTGCACTCCTACATGCAGTAGGTTTGTCTGGAGACGATTTTGAAAAACCTTTAGTAGCAGTAGTTAACTCCTGGAACGAGATAGTTCCTGGACATATTCATTTAAGACAAATATCAGAGGCTGTAAAATCAGGTATCAGGGCGGCGGGAGCTGTTCCTTTAGAGTTTAATACGATAGGCATATGTGACGGTATAGCCATGGGGCATGTAGGAATGAAATACTCCCTCCCAAGCCGAGAACTCATAGCCGACTCCATAGAACTCATGGTGGAAGCCCACAGATTCGACGCCATGGTCCTCATACCTACTTGTGATAAGATAGTGCCTGGGCACTTAATGGCTACAGCAAGAATTGATATTCCTTCTATAGTGGTTACCGGCGGACCCATGCTCCCAGGCGATTATAGGGGGCAACCAGCAGATGTTATAACTGTTTTTGAAGCAATGGGCTGGTATAGGGCAGGGAAAATAGATGAGAAAGAGTTGGCGTATATAGAGTCTGT
>JBHLKN010000133.1:0-3167 GCA_048886645.1 Candidatus Hodarchaeota archaeon
AAGAAAAAGATTAAGGAAAAATAGTAGAAGATATGAGAGAGAGTAGTAGGTGTTGTTGATTGGTTAACTGTTGATCGATTTTTTTTGATAAAGCTTTTATTTTTAATTGTTTTTTGAGTTTTTAAGGTGTTTTTCTAATTAGAAGTTGGTGGTTCTTTATGAGTTTGAGGCCTCAGAGGCGCATTGCTGCGGATATAATTGGAGTTGGCGAGAACAGGGTGTTTATTCAGCCCGAGTTTGTGGACGAAGTTAGCTTAGCTTTGACTAGGACCGATATTAAGAAGTTGATTTATGACGGGATAATACGGGCTCGACCTGTTAAGGGTGTTAGTAGGGGGCGGGCTCGTAGGCTTCATGAGAAAAAGAAGAAGGGGCTTCGACAGGGTTCTGGTAGTAGGAAGGGGACTAAAACTGCTAGGATGCCCAGGAAAAGGAGTTGGATGTTTAGGATAAGGTCGCAAAGGCGGTTTTTAAGGGAACTTCGTGATAGTAGGTCGATTACTCCTAACACGTATAGAATGCTTTATAAAAAGGCGAAAGGAGGAACTTTCAAAAGCATAAATGCTTTAAAGATGTATACTGAAGAGCATAAACTCTATGCTAAGAGAAAGGAACGGAAAAGATAGCGCGAAAATTTTTGGAGATATGTTTTATAGAGGGGAACTTCATGGCACGGGGTCCAAGATACAAGGTTGCTTTTAGAAGAAGAAGAGAAGGCAAAACTGACTATTATCTTAGGCGTAAATTTGTCGTTTCTCGGAAGCCACGTTTAGTGGTGCGTAAATCGTTGAAGCACATGGTTGTGCAGGTGGTAGAGTCGGCGTTACCGGGGGATAAAGTGTTGGTTTCTGTGTATACTAGGGAACTTGTGAAGGATTATGGTTGGAAGCAGAGTACGGGTAATTTACCTGCCTCCTATTTGGCAGGATATTTGGCGGGATTTAAAGCAGTTAAAGCTGGTGTTGAGGAGGTTATAATGGATATAGGGGTACAGATAAAGAAAAGTTCAAGGCTTTTCGCTGTTTTAAAAGGTGCTGTAGATGCAGGGTTAAAAGTTCCTCACTCTGAAAAAATAATACATTCAGAATCTCGTATTAAAGGCGAACATATAGCAGCTTATGCTAAACAACTATTAAATGAGGATCCTAAGCGTTATAAACGCCAGTGGAGCAAGGTTTTAGAACAAGGTTCTAAACCTGAAGATATTGCGGAAGATTTTGAGAATGTGAAAAAAGCGATAGAGGAAAGATTTGCGCGAATATAGATAGGGAAATGGTCGATATTTTTATTCTTGGATGGTGTTAACAGTGTCAAAAAATCGGTCTTTTAGAAAAAGTTCTGAAGGCTTTGGGAATGATTTTGAGGAATGGGAGCCAAAAACTAAGCTCGGACGCTTGGTGAAGGAAGGGCAAATAACAAGTCTTGCACAAATATTTGAGAACAATTATGTTATTAAGGAGACTGAAATAGTCGAATTTTTAACAGAGGGAGAGTTGGAAGAAGAAGTTATTAGCGTAGATATATGTCAAAGACAGACAGATGCGGGCGAGAAAAGCCGTTTTAAAGCAACCGTAGCTGTGGGCAACAAAGCAGGTTTTGTAGGAGTAGCAGAAGGAAAGCATAAAGAAGTAGGACCTGCTATACGGAAAGGAATACTTATTGCAAAACTGAATATTGCCCCAATAAGGAGAGGCTGTGGAAGCTGGGAATGCATGTGTGGCGAAATGCATAGCGTTCCTTTCAAGCTGGTTGGTAAGTGTGGAAGTATTAAACTGGAACTTATCCCAGGACCTAAAGGACTTGGATTAGTCGCAGGAGAAGCTGCAAAAACCGTGTTAAGATTAGCAGGTATAGAGGATGTATGGGAAAAAACCTTCGGACGGACAAGAACTAGCTCAAACTTTGCCAAAGCCACATGGAACGCTTTAAAAACAAGCTATAGTATAATGCACCCAATAGACTGGGTAGAACGTAAAAGATTATAAAATCCCCCTCATCCTATCTTAAAAAACACCTAAGATAGAAAATCAATCTAAAAACTGCATCATGATTTAATGTGATAAATCATAAATTTTTTAAGAAAAGAGAGGAAAGGAAGATGGCGCAAAAAGCCACAAGAAAACAAAAGGCAAAAAAAACGGAAGAAAAAGGCAAAAAATTGAAAGAAAATAAGAAAGATGAGAAGAAAGAAAAGAAAAGAAGGATTGTAGGAGAGGATAAACGCTTAATTATTATAAGGATTCGGGGCACAGTAAATGTGAGAAGGGAGATTAATGACACTTTGAAAATGTTAAGATTACATAGGCCCCATCATGCGGTTATTGTTAAAAATACGCCTTCAATAATAGGAATGATGCAAAAAGTGAAAGACTATGTAGCCTATGGTGAAATAGAAGAAGAAACCCTTGTAAAGCTTCTGAATAAACGCGGCAGACTCAGCGGAAACCGCCGATTAACAGAGGAGTATTTGAAACAAAACACGCAGTTTGGAAGCATAGAAGAGCTTGCAAAAGCTTTAATGAACTTTGAAGTAGAACTAAAAGATTTAGACGAAGTAAAACCCGTTTTTCGCCTAAGACCACCAAGCAAGGGTTACGGCGGAGTAAAAAAACCTAAAACTCTAGGCGGCGCTCTAGGACAATGGCCTGACATAAACGATTTAGTAAAAAGAATGATTTAAAGCAGAAAATGGAGGAAAAAAGATGACCACACATTTCAGAAAAAAGATTAGGAAACAAAGAGGCTACCGAACCCACGGCTATGGCAGAGTTAGCGGCGGTCATAGAAAAAGCGGGCAAAGAGGGGGAGTAGGAAACACAGGATGGAAAAAACACCACTGGCTAAAAACCACCAAATACGAACCAAAACGATACGGAAAACAAGGGTTCAAAAGACCGCAAAAAATCCTGAGGGAGAAAACCACAATAAACCTTTTAGAATTAGAAGAAAAAACAAAAACATTACTCGAAGAAGGAATAGCAACAAAAAAAGAAAATAAAATAAAAATAGACCTAAGAAAAATAGGCGTTAATAAACTCCTTGGTAAAGGAAAAGTAACACAACCTCTAGAAATCATAGTACAAGAAGTAAGCGAAACAGCCCTTAAAAAAATCGAAGAAGCAGGAGGAACAGTCGAAATAATAAAATCCGCAGAATAAACAAAAAAA
>JBHLKN010000134.1:0-3131 GCA_048886645.1 Candidatus Hodarchaeota archaeon
TACACAGTTTCCCTCAAAGGATTTTCTCTAACTCCTGGTCAAACCGAAAATTTGATGGTAAATATTAATACGAGTATTGTTTTGTTGGAAAATGTTACTATAGATGAGTTTACGCTTGTTAGAGTGGATAGCGGGGAAGGATATTTTGACGCTGTAGGCATGAAACTATCGTTAAGCTCTGAAGTGCCTGATGAGACCATTATTGGAGATTTGCCTGGAGAAGAGAAAGGGATAATTGAGTCCATTCCTCGATGGTACGCTATCATTGTTGCAGCGATCGCTGCTGGTGCCGTTTTAGGGCTATTAGCGATCTACATAAAGGTAAAAGAGACGCAGTTTATGAACTTCCTTGAAAGGTTCCAAGAATCTTTTGGCAGTAGAAGTAGACGCATCGCTACAGGCTTGGCTACCATGGGCGCTGTAGGAGTTACAGAGCGAGAAGTAAGGAAGGCTATGGATGAATCTACAAGCGCCGACGAATTTAAAGAAAAAATCGAGGAAAAATCAGGAAAACCTTTAACCGTTGAAGAGTTCGTCATGATCTCTTCCGGTGTTGAAAATCTTGACCTTTTAAGGGTACAACTTGAGAAATTTTACAGGAAGACTATTCCTGCTGAAGAGTTTCAAGAAATTGTTTCCAGTTCAACAAGTTTAGAGGATATGCGCAAAAAACTAGAATCAATCGTAGGGATAAAGATTACAGAGGAGCAGTTTATTCTAATAGCCTCAGGAGAGATCATGGAAGTTGCTGAGATGCAGGAAATGTTTGCAAAGCTCACAAAACCCGAAATACCTAAAGCACCAGAAGGACCAATAATATCCACAGAAGAAGCCGATGTTGAAAGTCTTCGGAAAAAAATGAAAAAACTCTTCAAACCCTAAAAACTCTTAAAAAAACATGAAAATTAGGGTTTTCATCCTTTTTTAGTGTAGCCCGGTTAGTTAGAAAAAGTTAGGGAGAAAAAGAGGTATTTTTTTATTTTGTTTACGTTATTTTTTGTGCCATATTTTCTATTTGGGCTTGAGAGGGTTTCCTCAAGTTTGTTTCTTCAGAAGCTATAACTTTTATCTTACGGGCTAAAGTTTCATACTGCTTTGTAATGGCTGGAAAATTATCTCTAACTTCTGGTTCTACTGGTAGCTTGTTTTGCTCTATTACAGTTTTTTGAACTCCGGCATCGTGGTCTATAGAGCCTAAGTGTAAGAGTTCAAGAGCCATGGATATCTGGTCTGCCCATTTCTCAGACTTTGCTTTCTCATGTTCTTGAGTTAAAATAAAGCCTGTAACGTGTATAGGCGGGTCAAAAATGCCTGTTTCAACTGCTTTTAAAGCCGATCTTCCTGCTTCGATAGCTTTTTCAACCGTTTGTTGATTCGCCCCAACAACCAAAAAATAAAGGTCTGAAACAGCCAATGGAGGAATTATATTATTGGTAAGCCGTCCTGCAGCGATAGCGGGCACATCATAAAAGGAATACTTTACAACGGTTAAAAGACGCTCATTCATCGAAAAAAGAAGCTTTAACAACCCAACAGCATCAGGAGAACTCATTTCAAGGGAAGTACCCCTACTTGCAAAAGGCGTGATAAAAAATATCGGCCGCTTAGTTTCTGCATGCTGCAATCTTGTAGGATAACAACACCTAGACCAATCTTTTTCCCTACTTTTCGCACACTCAAAAAGAGTGGAAGCCTCATCAACCGCTATTAAAACTTTCTCACTCGCAAGAATGTTTATCATATCATGCATGTTAGAATAATCAACAAGCTGTACGAGGGGATACTCTGGAGGCTCAGGAAGCTCTTGCAACGTCATCAAACCTAACTCATAAGCAACAGAACAAATAGTCGTAGTCTGCCCCTCACCTGCACCTCCATGCAAAAAGGATATAACAACCATAAAAACAACCATCCTACTACTCACAAAAAAACAAAATAATAAAAAACACACATCTCGATTTTCTTATTTGTGTAAAAATCTTCTCACTTTTTAACTTTATGGCGAAAAGCCCTCTTCTAATAAGGAAGGGATGAATCGCGGTGTTTATAAGATTTTCAGATAAAAGGAAGATAGGATGCAACTGACTCAGAAGATTAGGATATTCCCATCAAAAGAACAAGAAGAAATAATCCAAGATCTTTCTGAAAAATGTCGTCTCATATACAACTTCGCCCTATCGGAAAGAATAGAAGCATGGAAGAAAAACAGGAAAACCGTGAACTATCTTAAACAGCAGAACAACCTTCCAAAGATAAAGAAAAAATATCCTGAATACGGTTGGGTCTATTCAAAAGTTTTACAGATGGTTCTAAGAAGGCTGGAAGGCGATTATAAGTCCTTCTTCGCCTTAAGGAAGAACGGGGACAAGAAAGCGAAACCTCCAAAGTTTAAGGGGAGGAAACACTTCACCACCATGAAGTACAACCAGTCAGGGTTCAAACTCGGTAAGGGCTGGATTGAACTCTCCCACAACCATCCAAAAACCATCCCTCTAAAGTTCACAATCCCTGAAAACTTCAACTTAACAGATAAAAAGGTGAAACAGATCACAATATTCAAAGAGACTGATGAATTCTATATCTCGATTATTTATGAAAAAACAGAGAAACCCTACTTTGATAATGGGCTTTATCAGGCAATAGACTTAGGAGTTACCAACATAGTGACCGCGGTAAACTCTAGGGGAAAATTTCTACAAATAAAAAGTCCGAGACCAGACAAATATTGGCAACAGAAAATCAAGGAAGACCAATCTAAAAGAAACCATTGCAAAAAAGGAAGTAAAAGATGGAAATGCTATCATAGAAAAGCTAGGAAAATGCAGAAAAGATGAACAAACCAAATAAAAGACTTTCAACACAAGCTAAGCAAGAAACTTGTCGAGAACACAAGAGCAAACACCATAATCATAGGAGACCTAAACGTAAAGAACATAGCTAACTCAAATAAAAAGGATAAAAAACGAGATAAAAGCTTGCACAGAGCTGTTCAAAACAAAGGGTTAGCTATCCCACTTCGCAAGATTTCTAACCTACAAAGCCAAACTTATAGGTAAGAGAGTAATAGAAATCAGCGAAAAAAACACAACAAAACCATGTTATGCTTGTGATAAAAAACACGAAATGAAGAT
>JBHLKN010000135.1:0-3126 GCA_048886645.1 Candidatus Hodarchaeota archaeon
GGGGGTGTTTGATTTTTTATTTCATTTGAATTAGTTTTCTGATTGGCCAGGATATTTCGATGCCTTCTTTGTCGTATCTTGCTTTTAGGGCTTTCATGAATTCGTGGACGACTATAAATCTGTCGACGGGTTTTTCGATTCTTAGGATTATGGAGAAGTTGATGTTTGAATCTCCGAATGTGTGATATCTTATGAAAGGTTCGAAGGTTTTTAGTGCTCCGGGGACTGTTTCTTGGATTTTTTTTGCTTCTTCTATTGTGACTTTTTCCACTTTAGCTAGGTCTGATGTGTAGTCAACGCCGCATTGAACAACTACGGACATTTCTTGTACTGGCTTTGAATGGTTTGTGATTGTGCTTTCGGCGAGTTTTGAGTTAGGAATTGTTACAAGAGTATTAGGTAATGTTCTTATTCTTGTTGATCTCCATCCGATGTCTTCAACATAGCCCATAATACCGCCTTCTAGTTCAATGAAGTCTCCGACGTCTATCGGCCTGTCAGAAATAATGTTTAAACCAGCAAAAAGGTTTGCAAGGGTGCTTTGAAGAGCAAGCGCTATGGCTAAGCCGGCTATGCCGAAAGCTGCGACTAAAGGAGTTATTGAGATGCCGAAGTAATCTAAAATTACTAGGAAAGCGATAAGGTAGACAACTAGAGAAATTATCTTGGTTATTAGTCGAGGTGTTTTTTCAAACTCTTTCCGAACTTTTAGCCAACGGGAGGTAGAAACTACAAAAATCCTGGCAAATATTACGGCTATTATTAGTGCTGAGATGAGGAAGATTACGTTATCCATCCATTCATAATATTCTTCTAGGTCTGATAAGGATCTTAATCCGAGATATAAACCGTTAAGGAGGATGAGCAGGTATAACGGTCTTGTTATAACGTTTAATATCTCTACCCTAACCTCTCTTTCAGGTTTCTCAGCGCTTTTCTTAGCATATCTTCGTAGTGCTCCATAAACGATATTTGCAACGATAAATGCGCCTATTACAATTACTAAAAATTGCCAATACTCTTCTTCGAGTAATATATCTGTTAAATCTTCTGTTTCGACCATAAAGCCCCCTTTTAGTGTTAAATTATTAAAATTTTTTGGTTTATTGGCTCTGTAGAAACCGTATGATTTATAGCACGTTCCCCCTCTTTTGTTTATTTACCCTTTTTAAGAGATAGGAACATGCTATGATGTGTGGGGATTCTCGTTTTATAAGGTTTGCTAAGGCTTTGTTCAAGGTTTTTAAGAGGGCGTGGGTGCCTCTTCATTTCAGCAGGTTTTCCAACCGGTTGTACACGGTTTGGCAACACTGCACCATCCTGGTTTTAAAAGAGTTAGAAGGGAAGTGTTATCGGGGTATTGTTGAGCTTTTAGAGGATTGTGACTGGGTTTGCGGGTTCATAGGTCTCCGCCGATTGCCCCATTTTACCACCTTGCAGAAGTTCGCCCAAAGGATCAAGACCACGGTGTTGGAAAGGATTCTCGCCGGCTTCATCCGAGCTGAGGCCAGGGTGAAGAAACTGGTCTTGGGCGTAGATTCTACGGGCTTTAAGCTTACCAAGGCGAGCTTCTCTTACTACACCATTGTCCTTAAGAGTAACGGGAGTAAAAGGATTAAAGAGATCAAAAAACACCTGAAGGTCGCTTTAATCGTTGAGGTGAGAAAACAGCTCATAGTAGCACAAAAGATAAGGCGGGGACCCGCAAACGACTCAAAAGACTTCATCCCTTTGGTGAAGAAGGCTTGTAAAGTAAAGCCTATCAAGCGGGCTATAGGGGACAAAGGATACGACGCAGAAGAGAACCACAGGGCGGCTAGAGAAGACCTAGGGGTGGAAGAGACCGTCATTTCTCCCCGAAACGAAGACGTCCCCCCTTGGAAGACCAAGGGAAAATACAGGAAAGAGCTGAAAAAGAAGGGTTACAAGAAAGAGGATTACAACCAGCGGAACAAGAACGAAACAGTTTTCTCCGTTATGAAAAGACTGTTCGGAGAAGCGGTAAATTCGAGGAAGACAGGGATTCAGAACAAGGAGATGATCTTGAAAATGATCGCATACAACACCCACAGAACCATAAGAATAAGAATTTATATAAAATCCAAAGGATTTATACATAGCCGTCGGTGGAAAAAAGTTAAATATAGCATAAGGATTGCCAGATAATATGGCAAGAAAAAAGATAGGCAAAATATTAGCTTTAATAATAGTTATCGCTTTATTATGGTTCGCTAATTCCAAATATCCAGAAGATTATCTAGAAAAAGGATTTTACACGTTTCTTGCATTAGTTATTATTTATTTTATCTTCAAAGTCGTTATTGAGGGAACAGTTACTAAAAGAATAAAAGAAGCTAAAGCAAAGTATTCTTTCAGAAAGGTTGTTTCTGTTCTATATATTGTAGTTCTTTTACTTGTCGTAATCAATATATGGGTGGAGGATACTGGAAGTCTTTTACTTGCTAGTGGTTTGATTATTGCAGGGATAGCGATTGCTTTACAAGACTTTTTTAAGAACTTTGTTGGCGGAATACTAATATTTACAACTGGAATTTACCGTGTTGGAGATAGGATTGAAATAGCCTCAAAAGTCGGCGACGTAATCGATATAGGTATTTTTAATACTACCCTCTTGGAGCTAAAGGAGTGGGTGGCAGGAGAACAAGCAACAGGCAGGCTAACAATGATTCCAAACGGTTATGTTTTATCCAGTAATGTGAACAATTATACTAAAGACCACAACTTCATTTGGGATGAAATATCTCTCCCCTTAACATATGATAGTGACTGGAAAGAAGCGGTTACTAAAATTTTAACCATTGTCAAAAAAGAGACTGAAAATATAACGGATCAGGCAGAAAAAGAGATCTCAAAAATAAGGGAAAAATA
The DNA here is from genome assembly GCA_048886645.1 of Candidatus Hodarchaeota archaeon. Taxonomy (GTDB): domain Archaea; phylum Asgardarchaeota; class Wukongarchaeia; order Wukongarchaeales; family Wukongarchaeaceae; genus Wukongarchaeum. The sequence goes on from JBHLKN010000135.1 coordinate 2,890, forward strand.
TTATCTGGGTGAAAGGAGGGTCGAGCCTCAAGTATTTTTAACACCGACAGACAACTGGATAAACCTTAACATCAGATACGTAGTAGAGGTAAGAGGAAGAAGAGCTTTACGCGATAAATTAAGTCGAATGATTCTTAGTGAAATTGAAAAGTCTGAAAACATCAAAATAGCCTCAGCAACTTTTGATATTGTAGGCTTCCCTGAAGTAAAATTAACACAAAAATAAGTAGGATTCTT
>JBHLKN010000136.1:0-3032 GCA_048886645.1 Candidatus Hodarchaeota archaeon
AAAAGTTCAAGATGAAAATGAGATTTTTAATACAGATGAAGTAAAGGTTGTAAGCTCTTCGAACATCTTGAACGAAAATGAAAAAGAGAATGATTTTGACACATGGTTACAGTCTAAAGAGAATAGGATTTTGATAAACTTCGCCTACTCCTTTTGTGTAGACGGTGAAAGAAAAAAAGCAAAATCATTCCTAAGAAAACATATATTTTCAGAAAAAGAAGTAAAAACCGAAAGAAAAGAAACGATCCTACAAAACGCTATGAACTACCTAAACCACCTGATAAAACAAGAAATGGGAACAATATAAAATGCACATAGTTAAATGCTAAAAAATGCCTGAAAAAGATAAAGGGAGAGAGGAGAATATCTATCCAAAAACAAAATAATGGGATAATGACTTTTTAGGAAAGAATGGAGGGCTTTCAATCATAAAAAAGAGCGATCCCTCTTTTGAGTTTTAAACATTGAAAATTTCCAACTAAAGATTTGTTAAACTCCCTCGATTATGATATCATTCTATCATTTTATTGTTGCTTATCTAAAGATTCTAAGTATTTTGTAATCGTTTCACCAAGAAGTTGGAAGGCTCGATCAATGTTTTCCCCAGTTTTTGCCGAAGTTTCAAGATAAGGCACTTCAAAACCATAAGGCCGGGTCACTTCCGAAAGTTGCGCAGCATAATTATACCCATATTCAGGCCTTATAGTGTCAGGTATCTCGTTTCTTAGATCTATTTTATTAGCCACGAGGATGAAAGGCGTAACGCCCCTCCCACTATTATTCCACAACTCATAAACCCAATTAGGAACATTTTGAAAACTTTCCACATTAGTAATATCATACATCAATATAGCACCATGAGCACCTTTATAATAGCCCTCTCTAACAACCTGAAACCTTACCTGACCCGCAAGATCCCACACCTGAAATTTAAAAGAAAACGACTTCCCGCCAAAATTAATTCTTATTGATTTAACGCTGAAATCCGCACCAATAGTCATAAGGTAATGATCCTCAAACCTCTCACCCATCCATCTCCTCCTCAGGGAAGTCTTACCCACAGCAGCATCGCCCAAAAGCACGACCTTTACCAACACACCTTCAACTGCTCTTTCATACATCAAAAAGCCCCAAAAATATCCCTTTGCTTTTTAACAAAACACAGAAAACTTTGATTTAATGTATGAAAAATGCCACCAATAGAAAAAAACTTTCCCAAACACTACCTTTTCTGTAGTTCCTTGATTATCTCCCCTACTCTTTTGTATGTTTTTCTAGGGAGTTTTTCTAGGAGAAAGCTTGTGTGAACTCTCTCCGTCTCTGTTAGATCTATAACTTTCCAACCCTGTTTTTCAATAAGTTCTTCTTTCGTTATAGGGAATTCAGTATCTTCCATTAAGACTTCCTTTAAAGATAATACACCCAAGTTTTTTGTGACTCTTGGAAACTTGCCCGTTAGATGAAAAATCTTCAATCTTGCCGCGTCTTTGTACATTCTTGCTGCGTGAATAGCTTTGCGACCTTTTTTTGCATTTGAATCTTTAGCCTTGCCATAGATTTCTGCAAGTTCATCATCGGTAAACTGATAAACATTATGATGGCTTTTTCCGAAAATCCTTGTGTATAAAACATCGGATTCTACTTGGGGTGTTTGCGTGGAGAGGTCTACGCAGTGAACAATATTGTAATCCCCCATAATTTTAACAACTTCTCCACTTAGTTCTTTTCTTTGGCTCCGAACCTCCCAAACTAATCTTACACCGCGTAAGTCTATTGTTGAAAAAAGGCTGCGTATTGATCTGATTTTTTCATGGTTAAATTCCATTTTTGGCGGGGTTAAAATGTGAAGAAATTCAGATCTGAGAATGTGACAGATTTCGATCATTATATCAAAGGTTTCTAAGACTTCAGGAGTAGGTTCTAGGAAATGCTTATGGGTTATACTCTTATGACACCGAACAGAAAATTCAAAATCTTGTGGAACCCGCCTCCTCCAAGACTTAACCGTTTCCATCTTAGGAATTTGATAAAAGGTTGAATTTACTTCCACGAAATCAAAAGCCCTAGAGTATGCAACGAGGCTATCCGTTCCCGGCACTTTGAAATAAGCCCAACCACCAGCACCGATCCGTAAATCCATAAAAAAATAATACGTATTCTTTTTAATAAGAATATATTGTTTCAAATTAAGATTATGCGGTGGGATTATCTTTGGCTGAGCTTATTTTCGGATGTTCAGGCTGGTTTTACAAAGAGTGGGTTGGACCTTTCTATGAAAGAGCTAGCAGCAGTAAACTACCAGCCTATGCAAGAGTCTTTAACACGTCTGAAATAAATACGACATTTTACAACTACCCTAGAAAAAATACGGTTTTAGGATGGTTAAGAAAATCTCCAGAAAATTTCGTTTTTAGCGCGAAGATACCCGGACAGATAACCCACGACAAAAAACTTGACGTGGAAAAGGGAGTGGAAGAGGATCTATGCAGCTTCCTCGAACTAATGGATCCCCTCGCCGAAGGCGGGAAGATGGGATGTTTTCTAATCCAACTACCACCGAGGATAACGTTTAGTCCAGATAAAGTGGAAGCTTTTTACGCCTTACTTCCAGCAGATAAATACAAGTTTGCTGTAGAGTTCAGAAACAAAAAATGGCTCTGCGAAAAATCATTCAAACTCCTCGAAAAATATAACCTCGCTTACACGATAGTAGACGAACCCCTACTACCCCCCGATGTTAAAATCACGGCAAGCCACGCATATTTCAGATGGCATGGTAGAGGGGACAAAACTTGGTATGACTATTATTACACAGAAGAAGAACTAAAAGAATGGGTGCCAAAAGTCCAAGAAGTTCAAGGAAGCGTAAACGAGGTTTTTGGATATTTCAACAACCACCATCACGGGTATGCTCCTGAAAACTGTTTAGACATACTGGAAATGTTAGGTGTTACAACACCCTATCAACAACAAACAAGGGAAAGAATCAAAAAATATCGAAAGAAACCTTCAGTAACGCTGAAAGATTTTAC
>JBHLKN010000137.1:0-3030 GCA_048886645.1 Candidatus Hodarchaeota archaeon
CAAGACTCAGGTCCTTTATTCGATACTTTCACGGAAGAACTCAAAAAAATGAACCTCCCCTGCAATGGAGTAGTACTAATAAAAGTAGATGGAGTATATGTATTAGGTCCTCCAGAGCCTGGGAAAAAAATCGCATAACAACAGAAAAAAATTTGAAACACTGTTTGACGCATGCAAGCAGGCTTATCTGAAGAATTTGTCGAGGCTTGTTTGCTGTTTCTTTTTCTTTTCTTCTTCCTCTATCTCTTTTTTTCGCTTTGTGAGTTTTTCCAAGGCTTTGGTTACCCTATCCTTGCTAAAATCCCTTTCATCACACAAATACTCTATGATGCCTTCAAAGTTTGGTTCATGCCTTTTTAAAACATAATCATCAGTAACATCAGGTTTAAGGAACCATTGCCTGATATTTTCGGGATTAACGGGGAATAAAGCCTCTTTATCCAGGTGTTTCAATGCTTTTTCAAGAGAACCATGGTTTTTAATCAGTTTTAGAGCGGTTTTCGGTCCAATGCCTTTTACGCCTTCTGGGTTAAAATCTGTACCTAAGAGAATACCTATATCAATTAGTTGTTTTTGTGTGATTTCGAGTTCTGAAAGAACTTTTCCTAGTTCTAAAAGTTCAGGTTTAACCTCTACATATTGTTTCTTTCTTGGGAGCTTTCTTTTTCCGCTTATTGTGAGGTTTCGAACCATTCTTGGAGCCCCGTGAAGGAGTGAGTCAAAGTCTTGAGAAACTACGGCCCAAACATCTTTCTTAATCGTCATATGGGCAGCTTGGGCTTCTCCTTCGCTTGGAGCCATAACAGAAGGGATGCCCATTAAATCGAGTAAGCGTTTAGCACCTTCAACCATCTCTTTTCTCAAAGAAGTTGCTTGGGTTGCATAAACAAAAGCTTGCTCCATGTCCCCTGCTTCCAACGCTTCTTCATATTTTACAGCCGCTTCCGTTCGTCTTTCTTTCCTTCTTTCAATCTCTACTGCTTTAAGTTCTGGGGGAACACCGTCAAAAACGAAAATGGGCAAAATACCCTCTTCCAAGACATTTACCATTCTGTAAAAAACTCCGCTCAAATGGCTGGTAGTCCTGCCTTGAGAATCTTTTAAAGGCGTACCATCAGGCTGTCTAATAATTGAAAGAAACTGGTATAAAGCGTTATAACCATCAATTGCTACAACTTTCCCCCTCAAATCTTTAAACCCGATCTCAACAGCAGAAACAATAGGACCAAGTTTTACACCCAAAAGCCACGACACGCCCCCAAAAACCAAATACATAAACAAGAGACAAAAGAAAAATACCCTTTTATAAAAATGTCGCTATGGAAACTCTTCACCCCCCAAAAAAAATAAAAGTAAAACCAAAAAGACTAATCAACAAATCAAATAACCAAGCAACTAAATAGATTTTAACCCTTCCCCTAGTCTTCCTTAAAAGGTGGTGTAAAAACATATGACCACGAACGATTCTTACGTGGATAAACCAGTGCCAAAAACTATGTCGACACAACATCCAGACAACGCTAACCTTCCTCCCTTCGCAACAAGCGAAATTCTGGAAGGAAAAGCCGAAATCACGGAAGCTTACTACGCCTATAGTGAGCTAGGTTGTCATGAAGTTATGTGGGACTATGAAGGAAAAGCAGTAGACCCAGGAGTTCTTACAGAACTCTTAAACGCTTACCCAGATTTCTTTAAAGATTATGAATTTGGTGAAAGAATATTCTTAACTTACCGGTTGCCCAATCCAGGAATACAAATTCATGAGAAAAAATTTGTCCTAGAAGCCCTAGAATCCATACCACGTTTCTATGACATCGCAAAAACCTTTTACGAAAAAGAAAAGATAACCCCTGTTTTTGAAGTAATCTTGCCTATGACGACAAGCGCTGAAGAAATAATCAAAATAGCCACAACTTACGAAAAAATAACAGTAGGGAAACAAAATATAGAAATCTGGAATAATGTAAGTCTAAGAGACTGGTTAGGACCTTATAATCCTCGAAGTATTAACATAATACCCCTAATAGAGAGCAAAGAGGCCATAATAGACTGTGCAAAAATCACAGAAGCTTATCATAAAGCAACAGGGAAAAAGAGATTAAGACCTTTCATGGCCCGTTCAGATCCTGCATTAAACTATGGAGTAGCGGCAGCAGTTCTCCTCGCTCGTCTTGCCATAAGCGAGTTAAACAAGTTACGACCAAGAATAGACGCAGAAATATACCCCATACTGGGCACTGGGAGTCTGCCTTTCAGAGGGGCTTTAAGCCCAGAATTTATTTTTGAGTTCCTTCAATTATATATGGGATATCATACTTTTACCATACAGAGTGGTTTAAAATACGATTATGAACCAGAACAAACCAAACAAATAGTGCAGGAAATAAATAGTAAAAGTGGTATAAATCAAGGTCCCGAATACACCCATGAGGAAACTGAACAAATAAAGAGTATGATAGAAACTTTTCAAAAACATTATCAACCTACCGTAGAAGGGCTGACAGACCTCATAAACCACATAGCACAATTTATACCAAAAAGAAGGGCAAGAAGGCTCCACGTAGGTTTATTCGGCTACTCCCGTACATTGAAAGGAAAAACCCTACCAAGGGCGATAAAATTTTGCGGCGCTTTATACGCCATCGGAATCCCCCCGGAAATAATAGGCACGGGGAGAGCTCTTTACGAATTCGCCCAAAAAGATCAATTAGACGATTTCATAAAATTCTTCCCTTACTTCCCAAAATTTATGACCCTTGCAACCCGCTATATAAGCTGGACCAACATAGAACAACTACAAAGCAACAAACAAATCAACGAAAGCATCACGCGAAAATTCGGCCTCCAAAAACCACTAACAGAAATAGAACAAGACATACATCTACTAACAGAACTACTAAACATAAAAATAGGACCCAGAAAAATACACCCAGACAAAAAACACGAACTACTCACACAAATAACCCTAATAACCCTCGCCCAAAATGACCCACAAGCAATAACCCACATAATAACCGACGCAGCAAAAAT
>JBHLKN010000138.1:0-2957 GCA_048886645.1 Candidatus Hodarchaeota archaeon
AAACACCACTATAAAAAAGACTGCATTGTTTTTTAAGGGAGCGGACCGAATTTGGAAGGAGATTGGGAAGCGACGCTTACACCAAACTAAAAAGCGTCATTAGCGGAATATTTTCTAAAATTCGCAATAGAAAACATAAAGATCTATAAAGAAAAAGAAAAAGAAAAAACCACTCCATAAAACCCTTAGAAAAGAAAAAGTAAGCTAAAACCTTTTCAACTTTGTTTAATTTTCTCTAAAACTTCTAATAACTCTTTAAAAGAAGAGACTAAAATATCTGTATGATATTTTAGCCAAGGGCTTATCTCTTTTTCTGGAGCCACCGTAATGATTTGTTTTGATTGCAAGTAAGCATAAACTATTTCCATAGCAGTGCCCCAACTAGGCTTTGGAGCATAAATTAAGAGGATATCAGATTTTTTTAGGTCTTTAAGGTCTTTTTCAACTATTTCAACCATTTTTTCCTCTTCTAATCCCCTATAATCTCTTAACTCTAGAGGGTCTATAACTTCAAAACCCTTCGCTAAAATTTCTTTTTTAACATATTGACGCCATTTTTGATCTTCATCACTTGTGTTAAAAACAGGACCTGAGAGGTATATGCGTAAACTTCGTTTTCTTAACATACATCTTATCCTCGCAAAAACCTAGTGTAAGGCTACAGGGATACGGCCTGCTTTAAACCTGGGTCTCCCTTTAGTAACACCCACAGCCTCAGGTCTGTTAGGATTCCCAAAAAGGCAAAATTGGATACACCCTAAAAGTTCTTCTTGCTGTATTCTTCTCATTTTCCTGTGTAGTAGGGCTTCATACTTTTTATATAATTTTTTAGGAAGATTTTCAATAAGTTCCTTGTGGACCTTTAATGAAGCTTCGCCCACCGTTTTCGACCGCTCTAACATCTCTAACAGCCCATATTTCTGACCGTCTGCCCACGGGCATACTTCCCAAGATTCGCACTCTTTACTGTTGTTTATTGTAATGGTTGTTGAGCCGTAATATACTGCTTTTGCCTTTAAAAATTCGCGTAATAGAGAACCAAAGGCTGCAGTACTACAGGCTTCAGAGAAGACGAACGGATATGCTTTAAAATTTATTTTTTTCATTTGATCCGCAGAAAGAATTAATCGTTTTGGCAAGCCCCCAAACCACGCATGATCATTTCCATGAACCCGATCGCATTCAGTCCCATCACTGTACTGCAAGATGAGCTCTGCTTCTTCCATTTTAGAGGTGTGTTCTTCTTTAAATTCGTCGAACATGTCGACGTGGAATCCCATGCTTTCTAGGGCTTTTACAGGCATTTCTGAGCGCTTGGGGGTTGTGTCAAAAACTATTGCTTTATCCGTATCTCCGTAAACGCATTCCAGGTGGGCTAGAACCACTTTGGAGGGGCCGTAGATTCTGCCTACGGGTAGTGTAGGTAGACCTGATTTTTCTATATCTTCGTAGAGTATGTCTGTGTATCCTTTTTCTCGTTCAAAGTCGTAGGAAAGCATGGGAAACTCTTTGTAGTCTCCTATGATTATTAAGGATTTTGCGTCGACATTTTTGGCTTCTTGAGAGGTTTTTTTGAAAGCTTCTTGTAGCTCTGTTTCGTCTATTAATGAATAAGGTATAGCATTTTTTTTCGCAAATTTTATAATCGCTCTTCTAGACTTTTCAGGCAGTCTTTTTGTGAACACTATCAAAGATTCCTGTTGATTATCTACTCTGAGATTCAATCTTTTTTGGGGCAAGATACCATAACCGTTTCCAGTTATTTTTCTTAAAAGGACTTTAAGAAAAAGTGAGAGTTTTTTAGATTTTTAAGGGTTTTTACTTTTGTATGAAGTTAGTGTAAATTTTGAAAATAATTTTAAAGTTAGTAGGGCAGGTTTAAGTTTTTTATAGGGGGCCTCCAGTACCGATGGTTTTTGTTATTTGTCCAAAGGTTTCTAGAAACTTTACTTCATCATCCTCATCTGGAAACATACTTTCCAAAAACACCGCTCTACCCGAACTATCAAATTGTGCTTTTATGTTTGCGATTAGCTCTCTGATTTCATTGTATAGGAATATTGATCTTACTCCTTCTTCTCGTTCTGCTTTACGTTGAACGCTGCCATTGGGATAGAGTTGTAACAATGATAGTAATGCTGCTCCTTCTAGTAGGTCTACCCTTGCGGCCATAATTTCTCTTTCGGCTTCGAGTCTTGCTTTTCTTCTTTCTTCTTCTTTTTGTCTTCTGAGAACGTCAACGGCTCTTTCAGACTCAGACCTCTCCGTTAGTCCTTCGATTACTAAAAGGGCTTCTTCAAGGTGGGCTTCTAAGCTTTCAGCTGCTTCAGCAAAGTCCAGATGGTCTAAAACGTGGGTTTTTACTTCTTCTACTTGGACTACAGCATAAGGTCCTTTCCATTCTATAGGGATGTTAAAAAGTTCGAAAAATGATTCTGCTTTTTCTTTACCTTCTTCTGTATCTAAAAATGCTTCTTCTAAAACTCTGCGGGTGAAGCCTGCCCCGATTTTGAATGGACCTACAGATAAACCAAAACGTACTATGCTGTGGCTTTCTCTGCTGAGAATAGATCGCATTATAAAACTAATTTCGCTACCCATCCACACATAAACAACTTCGTGAACATCATCTATAACGATAATTCCACGGTCAGAAGTTAAGTTGCTCCTACTAAACTTTACTGGTTCTTTTGTACCATCATCCTTTACCATGATCATGGCAAGATATTTTTGGCGTTGGATCGATGTGGTTAAGCGTCCCGCTTCTTCAGCGGGTTCGGAGGGCTCAATTAAAGAAGAGGGTTTAATTAAAGAATCTTGAGGTACAATAGGTTCTAATTCGGAGGGTTCAGGAGTTATAGATGGTTTTAAATAATCTTCTATCTTAACTTCTTCTTTTTCTTCAATTTCCGGTTTAACTTCTTCTTTTTCTTCAATTTCCGGTTTAACTTCTTCTT
>JBHLKN010000139.1:0-2886 GCA_048886645.1 Candidatus Hodarchaeota archaeon
TATAAAGTCAGATCGCCTTGAATTTTATCGGTTTCTGCACAAATTGCATATCTTCCTTCATTTCTCTTATCAGCTTTTTATTTTACTCTATTGTTAAATTTACGGATAATACTTGCTTAATAAATGGATAGCAGTATATAATGAGATTTTTATATAGTTACATTTATTTAGGCGTATATCCATTAATATCTAGTATAAAACTTTATATGGGGACTTCAAAGAAATTTACAAGCAATATGGTGAGAATTCGGCTTAAAAACCGATTTGAAAGCAGAAAAAATTTTAGCAAAGAGATTTCACAGAAAAGGAAGCTCTCCATAAAATAAGATTAAAAATAACGGGTTAGAATGTAATAAAGATGGTGATTATTAGAATTATGGGGGTTTTTTAATGTCGGATGTTATGTGGATTGCTTGGCTGGCATTAGGAATTCTTCTTCTTATAGGCGAAATGTTTACGGTGGGATTTTTCCTGTTTTGGTTTGGTTTAGGAGCGATTGCTGCTGCAGTAGTGGCTTTTGCAGGGTTTGGAATAGCTGTTCAGTGGGCTACTTTTATCATTGTTTCATCGGTAGGTGTTCTTCTTTCAAGGAAATTCGCTTTAGCCATTTCAAAACCTGGATCCGAAGCGAAAATGAATGTAGATCGATTAATCGGTAAAACAGGGGTTGTTACTGACGATATTGTTCCCTCCAATAATAAAGGACTAGTAAGGGTAGCATCAGAAGAGTGGAGAGCTATAACAGAAGATGGAAGCGTGATACCGCAAGGAGAAGAAATTAAGGTAATTAAAATCGAAGGCACTAAGTTGGTTGTGGAGGCAAAAATTCCAGGACGCTGGAAGTACATAACAGAGTAAGTAGAATCGGAAGAGTGGAGAGCTATAACAAAAAAAATTGAAGACCCTAGATTAGTTGTTCTAAGCAAAAATTCTAGGAATTATAAGTGAAAAAGGAGTTGAGAAAAATTGGTTGTTGAAAGTATGATCGTTATTGGTTTTGTAGGGGTAGTAATTTTCTTTTATGGAATAATGGGAATTAAAATAGTTAGGCCCCATGAAAGAGGAGTGGTAGAAAGGCTTGGGAATTTTAATAGGGTGATTGGTCCAGGATTGCAGTGGATACTCCCCTTTTTTGAAAAGGTGCGTAAAGTAGATTTGCGGGAGCAAGTTGCTGATGTACCGCCTCAGGGAGTTATCACAAAGGATAATGTAGTTGTAACAGTTGATGCAGTCATTTACTATGAAATAACAGAGCCGAAAAGCATACTGTATAATATAGCGAACTTTACTTATGCGGTTACTAAACTAGCTCAGACCAATTTAAGGAACATTATTGGCGAAATGGAATTAGATGAAAGTTTGACTTCTAGGGAAAGGATAAACTCGCAATTAAGGCAAACATTAGATGATGCGACAGATAAATGGGGTGTTAGAGTTACTCGTGTAGAGATACAAAGAATAGATCCTCCAACAGATGTTGTTGAAGCGATGCATAAGCAAATGAAGTCAGAAAGAGAGAGAAGATCAGTAATCTTAGAAGCGGAAGGATTTAAAACAGCAGAAATCTTGAAGGCTGAAGGAGAAAAACAATCAAAAATTTTAAAAGCAGAGGGTGAAGGAGAATCGATCCGGAGAATAGCAGAAGCCCATAAAGAGCAGGAGATTCTATTAGCAGAAGGCGAAGCCAAAGCTATCAAAGACGTTTTCCATGCTATTCACGAGGGAAACCCTACAAGCGATCTTTTGGCTATAAAATATCTTGAAGCATTAGCAAAAATTGCAGATGGTAAATCAAACAAAGTATTTTTGCCCTTAGAAGCTACAAAAGTTCTAGGATCCCTAGGCGCCATAGGAGAAGTGTTCAAAGAAATAAGAACTGAAACAAGAAGTAGTAGCAGTAGTGAAAAAGAAGAAGAGTAAAAAACCACTAAACTAACTTTCTTCTTTTTCTGTTTTTTTCTTTTTTTGTACTAACAGTTTACATGACTATTGGTGATGCTGTCTCATCGAAAGGATTAGTCCTAATAGCAAGAGAAAATAAGTATGGATAGTTGTTCTTTAGATGTTCCATGTAATCCACCCATTGGCTGACTAGTTGGTTGTATACTCTTTCTATATCGCCTGCGAGATGTTCAACGTCGGTTTCTGGTAAATCTTTAATCTTTTTCCTGGCTTCTAATTCTTCGGTTAGGTGGAAAACTGCCCATAGAAGATCTGTAAAGGTTTCGTGTTCAAGTAAATTTTGATTTTCTAATAACCGTACTAAAAAGCTCCTTTTTTCAACAAGGAAGCTGCGTAAACGTTCTAAATCGAGTTTATTAACGGTAACTCCATAGTTATAATTCTTAAGCTTTTTACTAACGTCTAAAAATTCTTCACGTGTCCATTCTTTTGTCATGATAAGATACTTTTTGATTTCCTCTATGTTGGGATCAATGTTAGAAAAATAGGTCAAAAGGTCTGTACCAACTTCGCTGTAGAACGCTCCAATTACCATGTTAAGCTTTTCCATCCTAGACTTCTTTTCCCTCATTTCTAGCAACTCATGTAATATCAAGACTACCAGTAAAACTTCAATAAAGACAAATGCAACATCCCCAACAAAGTAAATAAAAATATGATGAGAATCATGAAAAATCAAAAAATGAATGTAATAAACAGCCACAGATAAAAAAATCAAGAATAAACCCAAAATAACTCGCCATCTTATATCTTTCATATTTAATCACCCGCCAATTTTTATCATTATGCCTCAAAAGCCTCCTTTTAAAACTGTTTTTCATACCATGAAAAATTTTGATAAGAGGAGGAATAAATCGAAAGTTATTCTAGTAACGCCAATTTCTGGATCAGCAAACTATTTTAAACTATTCTTATTTTCTGGGT
>JBHLKN010000140.1:0-2724 GCA_048886645.1 Candidatus Hodarchaeota archaeon
TCGGCTACAACCTAGAACTTGGAAGCGGAACAAAAGCAGCACAAAAAGTATTCCTCACAGGATAAAAACTATATCCATAAACGAGAATAAATTTAAGAAAAAATAATATTTTTTTTCATTTTGTCTATTTCTCTTCGCTATTTTCTGAATAGTAGGGTTTTAACCTTAAAATCGTCTTTTGGTAAGATTAAAATATCACGATGTTTATTGCCATAAAAATCATGGATGGAGGATGAAATAAAATGTCCGAAGAAAAAAAGGATTTTTCTCTAACAGAGATAAATAGAGCACCAAAACCATTAACCGAGATGGCTAAAAAACACTTACCAGTAATAACCGCACCAGCCAGTGTAAAAGCAGGAGAACCTTTCGAAGTTAAAATAAAAGTTGGAGGAATCGATGGCGTCGAACACCCCAACATGTTAGGCCACTGGATAAACTACGTACAGCTTTTCGCAGGAGATATCCCGATTACGCGGGTGGAATTTGCGCCTATTGTAACCGATAAATATGAAACCACTGTAAAACTAACCTTGGAAAAAACGACCACGTTAAAAGCACGTGAGTACTGCAATCTTCACGGTGTCTGGGAAAGCGCTCCAAAAGAGATAAAAGTCCAATAAAAAAGGTAAGAAAAGATAGCAAAAAAATCAAAAATAAAATCCCAAAACAATTCTTTTTTTATTTTAAAAATTAAAAAAGGGAAAGGGTGTAAACCCGCTAAAAAGTATGAAAGAATTTTTTTATTTAAAGCAGCTTTTCTAAGGTGTCTTCATGTTCTAGTTATCGTGGGATTTGTTTCTACCCAAACTTTCTAGGAAAGCTGAATCCATAATGATAGCCGCGTTTACTCTCTCAAGATATGCTAGTTTCTTTCTTGTTCACTTTTAATCTTTTTTTACAGCTCTCTCTTTTTCATTAATTCCATATCTCTTAAGAGGGTTTGCAGGTCTTCTTCATGCTCCACTTCGTCTTCAAGTATTTCCACTATTATATGGTGGGTAATCGGATCTGTTCCATGAATCATTTCAAGGATCTTTTTATAAACTTCGATTGCACATTGCTCGCCTTTTATATTTTGTTCTAATACAGGTCTTACGTAAGGGTCTTCGGGAGCCTCGTACCCGCAGTTGGTCATTTTATACCAATCTTCTGGTTTAAGTATAGGTGTACCACCTAGCTGTATTATCCTATCCACAAGCATTCCTGCATGCCTAAGTTCATCATTTGCATGCTCTTCAAGTTCGGCAGCTACTGCTCCTCGCATAGGACCTTCGACTACCTTTGCACCGATCCAATACATATAGTACGCAAGCCATTCATCAGCTAATGCTTTGTTAAGTTCCTCAATAAGCTTTTCAACATCCATTTCTACAATTTCTCTACCTTTTGTTCCCATCCGATCATCTCCTATCTTCTAACAATTTTTTGATTACCTAAGTTTTCATGGAAAAGTGTTTTCAAATTATTTTAAGTTTTTTTTTCCAAAAATATCTGTGTTCAATGGTCTTAGGTTTTTTTCCTACTTCTTTCCTCTCTTATAATCTTTTTTAAAAAGTTTTTCCTACTTTTTGTTTATGCTGTTATTTTTTTTAGGTAAGAGTTTTTCTTTAATTTTCTTTTTGGGGGTTTTATTGTTGTTAACCGTTCTTTTATCTCGGTTTCTGTTAGTTTGATCTCTAGTTTTCTTTTGGGGATGTTTATTTTTATGATGTCTTCGTTTTCTATGGCGGCTATTGGGCCTTTTTCGGCGGCTTCTGGCATAATATGCCCTATGCACGGTCCCCTTGTTCCTCCGCTGAATCTTCCATCCGTTATAAGGGCTACGCTATCGCTTAACCCCATACCGGTTATTAGAGCTGTGGGGGCAAGCATTTCTCTCATACCTGGTCCTCCTTTAAGACCTTCATATCGTATAACGACTACATCTCCACTCTCTATTTCGCCGTTTTTTATGGCTTCTACTGCCTCTTCTTCGGAGTCATAAACTTTTGCAGATCCTTCATGTTCCATCATTTCAGGCGTTATCGCTATCTGCTTCACTACCGCGCCTTCAGGTGCTATGTTTCCCTTAAGTACCGCTATTCCTCCTTCTTTGTGAACTGGGTTTTCAACAGGTCTTATAATATCTTTATCTGCAACTTCATAATTTTTTACAAGCTCTTTGAGAGTTTTTCCAGTGCATGAAAGAACGTCTAAGTTTAACATTTTTTCAAGTCTTTTAAGGATGGCTGGCATGCCTCCTGCCTTGTGAAAGTCGAGCATTGTATAGGGGCCTCCTGGTCGCAAGTCGCAGATATGTGGGGTTTTTTTACTAATTTCGTCGAATAGTTCAAGTGGAAGTTTTATGTCGATTTCTGCAGCTATTGCTGGCAGGTGAAGAGCAGTGTTTGTGCTACCTCCTATGGCCATATCTACCATTATGGCGTTTTCAAAAGTTTCCCTTGTCATGATCTGGCTTGGAATCAACCCCTCTTTTATCATCCCGACTATTCTTTTACCGCTTTCACGGGCAATTTTTACCTTTGCTGAATCAACTGCATGGGTTGAAGCACAGGTAGGCAATGACATGCCTAAAGCTTCAGTTAGGCAGGCCATAGTATTTGCTGTAAAAAGACCAGCACAACTACCAGGGCCAGGACATGCCACAGACTCTATATACGCCAACTCTTTCTCATCTATTTTCCCTGCCCTATACCAGCCCATTGCTTCAAAAACAGTTAT
>JBHLKN010000141.1:0-2722 GCA_048886645.1 Candidatus Hodarchaeota archaeon
GTCTTGGATTGATCCGTCTGATATGTATTTGAATTTAAAGAAGGATTTTGATCCTATTATGTTTAGCCAGTAGCCGTTACCGTCTTCATCTATCGATTCGATTTCTAGGCCTTCGTCTGTGGGTTTTATTTGTGGTCTGTTTTTTCCTCCGTCAGGGTTTTCTGCTATTTCTGCAGTAATGTCGCTTGTTTCGTCTGTAGATGCTTCTGTGAGACTTAAGGTGAGCGGCGATAAGATGAACATTAGTGCAATTAGTGCTCCGAACATTGCCATTCTCATTTTTGACTTCATTATTTTCATTTTTTGGCTTCACTCCAGTTTTCATTTTTTGGGTTTTTACCCTGTTTTTTCTTTGTTTAGACGTTTATTTAAACGATCTTGAATAACCTTTTACAAAGCAAAATAGAAGCTCTTGTGAAAAAGTTCTATTTTAAATAATAAAGTTAATAATTGTTCATATTTGTTCATAACCTATTATAATTCGAAAAAATAAATAATAAAGTGTTATTAAGCTTTAAAACACTGAAAAAATAATTTTTAATTGGAGAAAAGTTATAAGTAGTTTAACAATAAACTTTTTGAGCGATTATTAGCTAATAATTAATTGTTTATGGAGTTGTTGTTATGGCGAAACCTGCAAGTGCTCTTGGCGGGCTTTTAATGGGTCTTTCCGCTTTCGGCGTCTTCCTCATTATACAGCTTATAGAAGATGCAAGTGGTCACTGGGAACTTTTTGTTATCTGGGTATTAGGATTTATAGGTGGCATTGCGTTGGGAGTAGGGCCTGAATCGCCAAGCTCTGATGCTATGGTTATTTCGGGACTATGTTTGGCGGGCATGATATCTTTTACAGCCTGGTTTTACATATCAGATTCCGATCTGGAGATAGCTGCTCCTCTTGCCTTTGGAATGGGTTTAATCGCCTTTTTCGCAATGTGGCTAACAGTGAAAGCAGAACAATATCTATAAAAAACAATTCAAACCCCCCTTTCTATTATTTTAATTTTAGAGAGGAATAGTAAAAAACTAAGCCCATTTACCTAAGGTAACCTACTTTTCTCTTTTTTCTTGTTAGGTGGTTAAGATTTTTTACCCGTTAATTTTTTTAGCGTGGAGTGTAGATGTTTTTAATGGAGTAAAATAAGGTTTAAAATGATGTTAGTAATGTAATGGTTTATTTGTTTTTAATTTTTTATTTTATTTCAAGGTTTCAGAGGGTTGTTGTTCTTGGTTTCAGCATCTCAGGCAGATAAGTTTGTTGAAATGTTGAGGAGTTTTGAAAGGAAGTGGCAGAAGCGTTGGGAAGAGGCTCGGATTTTTGAAGTTGATCCTGTGCCCGGTGTTCCTAAGTATTTTCTAACAGTGGCTTATCCTTATGTTAATTCTCCTCAGCATATTGGTCATGGTAGGACGTATGGTTTGACTGATGTTCATGCTAGGTTTATGAGGATGCGAGGTTATAACGTATTGTATCCTCAAGGTTTTCATTATACTGGAACCCCTATTTTAGCTATGTCTAAGCGGGTTAAGGAGGGGGATTCTGAGCTTGTTGAAAGTTTTCACGAGGATTATTTGGTTCCTGAGGAAACGGTTTTGGAGTTTGAGGAGCCTTTAAAGCTTGCCCATTATTTTCACGAAGAGATTAAGGACGGGATGAAGAAGCTTGGTTTTTCTATTGATTGGAGACGGGAATTTTCCACCATAGACCCAGTTTATGTTAAGTTTATTCAATGGCAGTTTAGAACCTTGCAAAAGAGGGGTTTTTTGACACTTGGCAGCCACCCCGTTGGTTGGTGTCCTTCTGATGGTAATGCTGTAGGGATGCATGATACAAAGGGGGATGTTGAGCCTGAGTTTGAAGAGGTTACCATAATCAAATTTACTTTGGAGGATGGTGTTCGGTTTCCTGTGGTTACTTACAGAGGTGAAACTATTTTTGGCGTTACAAATCTTTGGGTAAACCCTGATGTAGAATACTTAGTAGCAAAAGTTTCTTTCAAGAAAGAGGGGGGAATGATTGAGGAGGAGTGGCTAGTTTCTCGTGAATGTTTTGAGAAGTTAGAGTTTCAAGGCAAAAAGATGGAGGTTAAGGGTAAGATCAGGGGATCCGAGCTCCTTGGTAAGTATGCTGTTAATTCTATGACAGGGGATAAGATCGTTATTTTACCTGCTTCTTTTGTTGATCCAAGCGTTGGCACCGGTTTGGTGATGAGCGTCCCTGGGCACGCTCCTTATGATTATATCGCACTTTTGGATCTTAGGTCTGACAAAGAATGGGGTGAGATTGCTGAGAGTATAGAGCCTATAAGCATGATTGCCATTGAAGGTTATTCCGATTTACCTGCAAAGGATGCTATTGAAAGGCTTGGTGTTCGAGATCAGGAGGATCCCTTGTGTGAGACTGCTACGAAGGAAGTCTATAAGGCTGAATTTTTTGGAGGTGTTTTGAAGGAGAATACGGGAGATTACAAAGGTCTTAAGGTGGCTGAAGCAAAGGAGAAAGTGAAGGAGGATTTGGTTGATAAGAATGATGGGGATATTTTTTATGAGATGACTAATGCTCCAGTTTATTGTAGGTGCGGAACCCTGTGTGTTGTGAAGATTGTTGAAGATCAGTGGTTTATAAATTATGGCGATCCTCGGTGGAAATCTCTGGCTTATGAAGGTCTTGAAAGTATGGGGATATTTCCTGAGGATTTGAGGCAAGAGTTTAGGAACGTTT
>JBHLKN010000142.1:0-2609 GCA_048886645.1 Candidatus Hodarchaeota archaeon
ATTTGAAAGGAAGGATAGTTTTTGATGTTGGAACAGGCGCTGGAGGAACTCTTTTTCCCTTTCTGCAAGCAGGCTGGAGAGTGATAGGGGTAGATGTTGAGCGTCAATATCTAGATTATGGCAGAAGTAAAGGCTTGGAATTACACGAGGGAAGTTTTGATTTCTTTATGAATCGTGGTCTTAAGGCTGATTTATTGATTCTCTGTCACGTCTTCGAACATTTAGAAGACTTAGATCAAGCAGTTTCAAAAATACGCCAATGTCTAAAGCCTAACGGATTTGTTTACATCGAAGTTCCAGGAATATTCAATATTTCATCAGCATATGAAAATAATTTCCTTAGATACCTACAAAATGCTCATCTCTATCATTTCAGCCTGCAAACGCTTAGCAATGTTCTGCGAGAAAATGGTTTTGAGTTGGTATACGGGACAGAATATGTGAAATCAATCTTCCGCCTTCGTACAGACTTTTCAACAAGTACACTCAGTTCTGCAAGTTATGAAGAGATTGCAAAAGAAATACTGATTTATCTAAACCAGATGGATTCATTTCAAGGCCGATTAAAAGGAAAAATGGCTTTGATGCGCGTGCAGGCGCGGCGCTTAGGAGTACGAGCACTAGAAATCATACGACTTAAGGGAATGATAAAGAACCTCTTGCACAAAACTTAACAGAATCACGATTTGCCACTCCTTTTAAAATTAGAGCACTTGCTATAGATGTTTTTTCTTCTCTTCGTAGCGCGCGGATTTGGTGTGCATAATTACTTTTAGCCAGAACAATTATCTACTAAAAGGGTTTCTAAATGATTAATTTCATCGTATTCTTCTTGCTATCATTTGTTCAATTAGGTTAACTACTCTTTCAGTGGCCTTTCCGTCCAGTTTATATGCGTGGTTAAACACGAATTTTCTTCCAGCTTTCCTGAGTTTTTCCTTCGTTTTCTCGTCGTATAATGCTTTTCTAATTGCTGGAGCCAAATCCTCCTTTTTATCTACCCTCAGCGTAACTCCTTTGTAAAATGGTGCTAGCTCTTCACCTAGACTTATGGTTACGGCTAGTTTACCTAAAACTAGCGCTTCTGTGATGACGGTTGAATAAGCCGCCACTAAAAGGTCACAAGCATACAACGCCTCAAATGTATCCGATTTCCTTGGGAGTATTGTAACCTTGATGTTCTCCTTCTCCACCACCTTCTCATAAAAATCTTCTTTCTCTCCAGGATGCGGTTTTATTACTATCTGGGTCTTTCGAAAATGTTTCAATGCTGTTAAGACACTTCTAATGAACACCTCTCTCATAGGCCATGGTTGGGTTGTAATAAGAACTATTTTTCTGTCAGGATCCAGTCCCGATCCAGTGCAAAACTTTTCTCTGCTAAAAACTCTATTCGCCATCGCCAATATATCGTATCTAGGCTGTCCCGTGACCACAACGCTACTGGGCGGGTAAGCGCTCATCTTTGTTAAAAGGTCATAATAAAATTGTCCATATACTGCTGTTTTGTCTGGAATTGGGCAATACGGTGTTTCTATACTTCCAGAGGACGATATGCTATCTTTTGAATACATATATCCCATGTGAAGAGGCCCTATAAACCCGTGCTGAATGGCTAAAGTCGGAATTCCTTTCAGTTTTCCCGCGACTACCAAGGCTCTTTCAAAGACACCGTACTCATTAAGTAATAGAATTAAATCAGGTTCTTCTTCTTCAACTAATTCTTTAGCCATCTCAATATTTTTAACGACACGCTCAAAAACAGAGTCAAAACAATACTGCAATTCAGTTCTAATTCCATATGCCTCTAATAGATGAATGAAAATTCCATTTTTTTCCATGATATTTCTCCAAATACTTCTAAAGTGTCTCCTTGAATCGTACGTTTTCTTCCAGATTTTCGCTGACCAATAAATGTTAAATGCCCTATGAATTACGTCTTGCTGTCTCTTTGTCTTGTCTACCAACGTCTTGAATTCAGAAATTGAATAACCCAGTGGATATACGGTAACGACACTGTAATTTTTCTTTTTCAATTCCGTTATGACATAGTGAAAAAAAGCGTCACCCTTCGTCAATCTTCCATCTAGATCATGCACGTTCTTCCATAGCACGTTCTGACCAGTTATCAAAACCTTAGGACGCTTTTTTTCATCCTTCTTTACCTCGAAACACCTCAAGAGTATTTTACATAAAATAGACGAGAATAAACTGTATAGAAAATCGGCAAGCGAGGTGAAAAAAGTATTTTTAGTCCATATTCTATGTGCGCGCGCATTTGATTTGGCCAAGTGATATAACCTAAAACGTACAAACCACCATAATGCAATGCGTTGATACATCGTCAATTCTATAATACTATTTCGATCCAGTTTAGTTTTCAATATTTTTTGCTCTAAGGCCAACCAAGGCAGTCTGCGGAATTTTTTCATCTTCTATTGACCTCATGCCGAGACTCATAATAGCAAGAAAAAATTCATTTCGCTACTTTTGAATCTATCGTTGATTTATGCGCGCGCATGCCGTCGCCAAATTACTTTTTGGCAATGACTATTAACTCGCTTCCCAAATCAGCGCGTGCACATAGTTTTATTACAGGAAACAACAGC
>JBHLKN010000143.1:0-2603 GCA_048886645.1 Candidatus Hodarchaeota archaeon
GAAATCCGTGCAGGTTACGCTCAAATAGTTAGTTCTGAACATACTAAAGAAATTTTTGATAACGTTGAAAAAATACGTTTAAGGGGCAGGTACGCTTTACGGATACCGTAGGCAGAATGCTTCCCTGTTCACGGGGGAGATGAATGCTGAGGGCTATTTAAACTATTTTTAAAAAATATGATGATAAGAAGATATGTCTTTTGAGGAGCAGAAAAGTGCTGGTTCATAAAACTGTTAAGGCCAAACTCCACAGCTTAACAAAGATAAAAGAGGATTTGATTAGCAGGGAGTATAACGCTTTTCAAGAAGCTGTTAAAGGTAAGAAGGAGGATGTTAATCTCTATTCTGCCACCAAACAACAAGCAAAAAAAAAGAAAATAAAATTTCAGAAAAAACCAAAAAAGAAAGAACAGCCTTTGAGGTTAAGAAACGATTGTTTCAGAATAGAAAAACAAGAGGATACGAAAATATCCAAGTTCTGGATCAAAATACCTGTTTACAACCCTGAAAAGGACAGGGGAGACTCGGTCTGGTGCCCCATCGTCATTCCACGTAAGGATGAGAAATTAATCGAACAATGTGATTTTGGAGATTCTGAACTGGTCAAAAAAGGTAATGACTGGTTCGTTCACCTCGTTGTAAAGAAGGAGGCTGAAATTCAAGACACCTATAATGATGTTCTAGCCATAGATCTAGGGGTTAAGTGGATAGCAACGTCTGTGGCGTTATCAGACCGGAAAACAAACTTCTATGGCAAAGAAATTAGGAAAATAAGAGGACACTACTTCTATCTGAGGAAAAAATTAGCTAGAAAGAAAATACACCAATTCTACAACCGTATTAAAAACAGCAAAGAGAAAGACAAGATAAATGATAAACTGCACAAAATCTCTAAAAAGATAATAGACGACGCTAAAAAGAGGAATGCTTTGATCGTGTTGGGAGACTTGAAAGGGATTAGGAAACAGAACAAAGGTAGAAGGTTTAACAGAAAGCTGAACTCTTTTTCCTACCATAAGCTGGTTCAATACATCAAATACAAAGCCAACTGGGAAGGAATTCAAGTGATAAAAGTTTCAGAAGCATACACCTCCCAATTCTGCTGGAGATGCGGTACGAAAGGAGTAAGGCATAACGGCCTTTTCAAATGCCCTAGTTGCGGCTTGCTTGAAAACTCGGATAGAAACGGTGCTATAAACATCGGTAAACGAGCTCTTGGACAGGTTTCATTCAAGAGCAGGGGCACAACTGGCAGTGCCCAAAACCCGAGCAGTGAACAAAAAGACTTCAAGCAAGGATACAGTAAGCGACTTGGGAAACTTCCCCCTTTAGAGGGGAGAGGATGTCAGGGAGTGATACTTAATTATTGAATTAGCATGCTTGAGGGTTTTTATGATGGGGTATCATAAGTTACTTTTTGCTACTTTAAATATTGGGAAGTTTGAAGAGGCAGTCAAGATATTGGGAGAGTACGGGTTAGAGATTGAAATGGCTCGGATTAAACGTTTTGAAATCCAAAGTGATGATCTGGTTGAAATAGCGAAAATAAGCGCTCTTTTCGCATTAGAGAAGGTTAAGAACCCTGTAATAGTTGAAGATGCAGGTCTATTTATAGAAGCATTAAACCTTTTTCCCGGTCCCTATTCAAGCTATGTTTACAAAACGATCGGATTAGACGGGATATTAAAACTGATGGAAAACGTAAAAAATCGTCGAGCTTATTTCATATCTGTTATCGCTTACTGCAGGTCTGAAAGTGAAGTGAAAATTTTTGAAGGTAGGGTTGATGGCACCATAACCCACGAAAAACGAGGGGAAAGAGGTTTTGGTTTTGACCCAATATTTTGCCCAAGAGAAGGAGACGGAAGAACCTTCGCAGAAATGAGTACTGAAGAGAAAAACATGATATCCCACAGAGGAAAATCGTTCAGAAAGTTAGCAACATGGTTAAAATAAAAGGAAAGGTAAAAAAGTTAAAGTATGAACGTTCTAAAAAAGCATGATTATTGCTTAAAAACTTGGTTTTTTTGTTTGTAGATAAGTGTGTGTTATTTTTTAGGAGGTTTAAAGCAGATTGGTTCAGAAGGCTATTGTTCTTGTTGGAGGCTTTGGGACAAGACTTCGCCCCCTTTCCTGTACTCGACCGAAAGCTTTGTTTCCTGTGGCAAATGTCCCTCTTCTCGAACGTGTATTAAGGGCTCTTGCTGAGGGTGGTGTCGAGGAAGTTATTCTTGCTGTTAATTATCAGGCAGATTTACTTGAAGCAAAACTTGGTGGAGGGGAGAAGTTTAACATCAGTATTAAATATTCTAGGGAGAAGCATCCTTTGGGTACTGCTGGACCTTTATGGTATGCAGGAGATGAACTTAGAGATTCTGGGCCTTTTTTCATGTTAAACGGCGATATAATTGCTGAAGTAGACTATAAAAAACTCTTAGAATTCCACCGGGAAAAAGGAGCTATGGCTACTATAGCCCTTCACGAGGTCGAAGATCCTTCAAGGTATGGCGTGGTCGAATTAGATTACTCGAATAGAATCTTAAAATTTGTTGAAAAGCCCCCAAAAGATGAAGCGCCAAGCAACTTAATAAACGCAGGTTGCT